>QKDO01000096.1 GCA_003252075.1 Nitrospirota bacterium | reverse complement strand
CTGGCATGAAAAAGGGCCGGGATTTCCCGGCCCTGAGCATATGGAGAGGTTTAAAAGGGTATTACTGAACTGTAAATATACCGCTTACCGCTTTTGCTACGGTGACTCGGCCGGCCTTCAGTATGACCTTCACCTTCGCATTATTCTTCGGTTTGGACACTGCGGGAACGTTCCAGCTGAAGCTGGACGCTCCCAAAGTACCTTGAGCAGTTTTCCAGGTTTTACCATTGTTCAATGTATACTTAACTACGACTTGATCCGGAGGGGATGATGTACCATTCGCTGTCCACGTAATGGTGTATGGCAAACCCTGGGGAACGGTCGCTCTAGCAACCGGTGTTGCAATGTTCAGAACTTCAATGATAAATGGCTCGTCCGATTTGTCTGAACCAACCTTGACCCCGTCTGCATTATATCCTATTACTTTGACAAGGCATTGCTTTTGATTAACCAGTGAGGTAGGTACGTGCCATATATAACTATTGCCAGGTACTTTAGTTGCTATTTTTCCCCACGTTACTCCGTTGTCCACCGAATATCGGAGTGTAAAACTTACGGCCACTGGAGGTGCCCCCCACCAGATGTTATAGTCTGAAGCTGATTCAATAGTTTCCCCACCATTTGGCTTTAGAAGAGTTAACGCAGCCGGCTGCAGTGCATCAGCAGCAGTCTGAGAGCATGTACCATAAGCACCATAACAACTTACGATAACCTCGCGAGTGGTACATTCGTAAAGCATAAAAAATTCAGCCGTATCTGAAAAGCTTGGAGGTGTTTCCCCAACATAGGCGTAAGAACCTATAACGGTATTATCCGGTTGTAAAGGAATACTAATTCCATAATTAATAAAAGTACCACTAAAATTTCCAAGAGTCGTATTTTGCTCAAAACTATTTAGTATTGTGCCAGCCTCTAAAGTTGCCTGCCCAAACTCTCTGTGGGCATTTCCAGAAGTGAATGTTATATCTAAACTGGCATCGTCACAACCTGCTAACGCATTTAAGGCTACCCCTTCCGCAGTTGCTGCAGCAAAGACATTAGACGAAAATGCAAAGAACACAATGATAATATTAATCAATAAAGATAATAGAATATGCATATCCCCCCCTTTGTTAGTTTTTACTTGTTTGCAGTTCAATTGTATCACGAGGAAATGGTGTTTAGTACAACGGGAAAAAGATGGGTGTCGATAAGGGAAACCATTGCTGGTTCCGGGATGCAACCAAATTTGTAATGGATGTCAGAAGGTTTAATGCCATTTGTACTCAGCAGCATGGTACCTGGCTTTAATTGTGTTTATTCCAAGGGGAAGTAACAAGTCTTGAGTCCACCTCCGAGTCATTAGGTATCAGCGAACGAAACTCTTGTGCATTTCCAGACGAAATATGCCTATAGGCAGGATGGGGAAGAGCACCGACCACTTCACAAATATTAGGAAATGAATCCATTACACAATTCCCCTTGCAACAGTACTATGATGACCCCGTATAATACTGAAAGTACAATGGTATTATATACTTGTGACGAGCCATACATCGCCATTTGATGTATAGATGGTAATATTTACATGCAAATGACAGCTGAAGAGGGTGAATATGATGCCTGACAATCGGCGATACAAAAGATTCAAATTGAATGTCCGTGAAATCAACGGCAAAATGATATTGGCTACCGAAGTGAAGGTCATTGACATCAGTATCAGCGGAACAGCGCTGAAAGTAAATAGGCGGCTTAATATCGGAAGTGACTATACACTTAAACTAGAAGGAAGGAAGACCATCGCCATGAGAGGTACTGTAGTATGGTGCTCACTCAGCGGGACTAGGAAGGTGTCTCAGGAAGAAATGACGCCAATATATTCAGTCGGCATGCAATTCAAAGACATGACAACGGAAAGGGTAGCGGAACTTCAAAATCTTATTGAGAGTCATAGAATAGAGGAAGTACAGGTGATAGGTGGTATCAGGCGCAATATCCGGTTTCATATTAAGGATCCCGACAATGCTCTTCTAATGTATCCTGATGATTTTAACGTAAAAGTCATCAGTCTCGGAGGTATGCTTATTGAATGCGTGCGGAACTTTGAAATTGAAAACAGGGTGCCCATGGAGTTATTTATCCATGATAATGTTCCTGTTACATTTGTGGGAAGAGTTGCTTCATGTCGAGGAATAGAAAAAGAAGGCCAAAAGCGATACGACATAGGGATAGAGTTTTTGGATTTGACAGAAAAAAATCGGGAAGTTCTCGCTTCATTAATAGACCATGTTGCTGCGACTAATACGGAGACGGATAAAGATCAGGAAGAATATGCCAGCAAATCTGCTGATGAGGATATTCCCATCATTTCAAAGGAGTTCATCGATAAGGTGGAGCATTTATACAAATGGCATACAACCATGGGATATTACAAGGTGCTCGGCATCAACGAATATGCGACAGATAAACAGATCAGGGATGCCTTTTTTGAAAAGATTCACGAATTACATCCGAATAAATATCCCGATGCGCCTGACGATTTAAAACAAAAGTTAAACGTATTATTCTCTTATTTGAGCGCCGCGCGTCTAACGCTGCTGGATCCTCAAAAAAAGAAGGAATATGACAAAATACCCCTCTCACGGTTGAGGCATTGAAAGTGGCTCGTAGAGTTATCCTGTTTTTGTCCTGGGGGAGAGCATTTCCTTATGCATTCCGCCTTCCGGCCATCGGTACGCTTTCCCCTTAACCTCATTTCCTTCGTCACGCCGCAATAATTTCATCTTTCAATGCATGTTGATAGCGTGGTGTATCAGACAGGCATCAAACTATGAAACTCTTGCAGTGTACAGGATACCGCTGATGTTCTGCCCTCCTTCAATTCTATCGAATGCCATCCGTAACATACCCGCCCCCAAAACATGTCACGGGTGTTTAGTACAAGGGGAAGACGAAAAACAGATTTTGTCTGTTTCAATCGATAACCTTCAAAAGTTTTCGTTTTCGATGCCTTAAGAGTATCAGGTGAACAGCACATCTCGTTCCCGCCGTCAGCCTTAACTTCAGAAGATACTGCTACAGCCCGTGTTTGGCCTTCATGAACTCTCTCTGTTGAGTTTTGCGCTGGACTTCACCTTTCTCCGATAAGGACTACGGTCTCTGGGAGATTCTTTATGACAATCTTTTTGCACCCCGCTTTTGTAAACCACCTCTTCATCTCCCTGGGACTATAGCACCGGCCTTGTTCGGTTCCAACAAGCATATTAACGGCAAAGAGCGCACTATGAGCGGGAGCTGTCCTTGCATCGGTGATGGGGAATTCCTGCACTACAAGCCGGCCATTTGGATTCAGAGCTGCTCTGCATTTCGTTAAGAGCGAGAGATTCTCATCAGAAGAAAATGCATGGAGAATCTGACTCACCAAAATGAGGTCATACCCTGAACCGATGTCGTCGACGTGAAAATCACCGGCTATATAATCGATTCCTTTTACACCCTCGCGGCGGGCAACTTTCTTTGCAATTTTAATTGTGTCGGGAAGATCAAAGATTGTAGCTTTGATTCCTTTTTTCGCGAAGGCAATGGCGTTTGTCCCTGGCCCGCCTCCCACGTCGAGCATTGTCTTCACGCTTTTCAGTCCAACTGCTTTGAGCAGACTCTCAGTACGAAGCACCGTCAGGTTATGCATTCCCATGATGAATGATTCGTGATCAAGGCCGCGCCGCGCAGGCCGTCCGGTCCTGACTACTTCATCCAGCGCGGAAAAGTTCTGCCACATGATCGATGCATGTCTGATGATGTCTCCCTGATAAAGACGGGAACCTCTTAGCAGGTACCGGTTGCTCACCGGCTTGTTCCAATATTTGCCGCCAGCCCCCTTTGTTACGAGTCCAACACCCGCAAGGGCATCTAGCAATATCTCAGTTGCCCGCTGATCTATCTTTAGTCTCTTTGAAAGCTCCCCTGCCGAAGCCGGTTTTTTTAGATTATCGAAGATTCCCAGGGTATTTGCCGTCAGGACGACCCTTGCCGAAATGAATCCCAGATATAGCTTTCTCAGTCCAATAAGATCATCAGGTACCATCTTTTTGTCCTTCTCCTTGTGAGTCATATTTTGGAGTATATTATAAAATAATCCAAATGAGGAAAGTCCTTCGGCAGACCGACTGGCATGCATAATGCTCGTTGCAGTTTCCGAACCCTTGCTTCAGCATCTCCGAGGAAATAGGAAGATGTATTGATTTCAGGACGTTTCCCGCACTATAGCAGTTACGTCGCGCTGCTGCAAAAAGGGTGATAGAATATAAGCGTGGGGACAGGCTGACGCGGCATTCAGGTAACAGCTTACGCTGAAAGGAGAAACTACGGTGGAGGAAAACAGAAGGATCAGGAAGATATTCAAAAGCAGGCCCACGCTTGAGGGAGCAGGGGTGCATCTCAGGCGGGTTTTCGGAAACAGCGAGGTGCCGCTCTTTGACCCCTTCTTGCTTCTTGACGATTTTCGCAACACCGACCCTCAAAAGTACATTAAAGGGTTCCCCTGGCACCCGCATCGCGGCATCGAGACGATCACCTATGTATTAAGAGGTGATGTGGAGCACGGAGACAGCATGGGCAACACGGGCGTCATCACGTCGGGGGACATGCAGTGGATGACAGCGGGAAGCGGCATCATTCATCAGGAGATGCCGCAGGGGGACGGCAGTGGCGTCATGGAAGGCTTTCAGCTCTGGGCCAACCTCCCCAAAGCCCGCAAGATGATGCCGCCAAGGTACCGTGATATCAAGAGTACACAGGTGCCCGAAGTTGAGGCAAAAAACGGCGCAAGAATAAAGGTCATCTGCGGCACCGTGGAGGGCAGGCAGGGACCTGTGAGGGACATCATAATAGAACCCGAATATCTTGATGTGACGCTGCCGGCGCTTGCCGAGTTTGTACACAAGACGCCACGGGGCCATACGGTCTTTGCCTATGTGATCGCAGGAAAGGGTGTCTTCTGCAGGGAAAAGAACCCCTTTGCCTACGATGCCCTTGGGGAGAATTATTTCGACATGAAGAGAGACCCATACATACACAACGGCACTGCCGTGCTTTTTGAGGATGGAGATCAGGTGACTGTCTCGGCCCAGGGCGAAGCGGTGCGTTTTCTGCTTATATCCGGTAAGCCTATCAACGAACCTGTGGCCTGGTACGGTCCAATCGTGATGAACACCGAGGAGGAACTGCAAGTCGCATTCGAGGAATACCGGAACGGTACATTTATAAAATAGGGGCGGCTGAATCGACTTTATCTGCGGGGGACATTACCCCTTTGGGCGTACCGCCGGGCACGCATAATGGTTGCTTCAGGTTCCGAACCCTTCCTTTAGCATCTCCTCGGTGATAGGTGCTGAGGCAGAGGCCCAGGCATCTCGGTGAGGGGTTCTAGAAGGCAACAAGCCGCACAGCAGGTGACACCGAGAGAAACACTATTTCGCCTTCACTTCAGCTTCAAGCGTCATCTCTTTGCCATCCCGCAAAATGGTTATATTTATCCGTTCACCGGGGCTGAGTGACGTAAGGATAGTGGCATACTCCTTCAGATTGCTCACCGCCCCGGAGTTTATCCGGATGATGACATCACCTTCCCTCAAGCCGCAGGCCTCGGCAGGAGTATCCGGCATAACTCCCGAAATCCGGCATCCCCTTCCGCTGAAGGTAAAGTCGGGAATCGTGCCGAGGCTGACCTTCCGCCCCTGCAGGGGAATCGCTTTTCCGCCCCCTTGTACCGTCCCCGACAATGGCTCTTCCCTGCCGGCCAGATATTCGATCACCTCTCTGGCGACAGATGCGATTTTTTCGAGTCCTTCCCCGTCGATCTTGTCAGGGGTATCAGTCGGACGATGATAGTCCTGATGCGGACCCGCAAACAGTTGAACCGCAGGCACACCGGCGGCCTCAAAGCTCGTCTGATCGCTTGAATCGAGTTTCTCGGAAACCATCTCGGTCTCTACGCCGGTGACATATGAGGCGCCCCTGAAGATATGCAGCCACTCCCTTGCCGAAGCGCCGTTGAGGACGAGCAGCTTTTTCTTACCGAGGCGGCCGACCGTATCCAGGTTCAGCATGCCAATACATTTTTCAACAGGATACTGCTGCCGATGGGCAATGTAATATTGTGATCCTCGCCTGCCCGCCTCTTCACCGGTAAATGCAGCAAACACAATGCCGCGGTCAGGGTTCAGGTTCTTCCTGAGTTCACCGGCAAGCTCGATGAGAAGGGCAACTCCGCTTGCATTGTCATCTGCGCCGGGATGTACCGTGCCCCTGTTGTCTGCTCTTGCGTCGGGCCAGCCCAGACCGAGATGGTCGTAGTGGGCAGCAACGACCACGCTCTGTCCTAAAAGGGAGGGTTTTTTCCCGGGAATCACGCCGATCACATTCTTCATCCTTATGGCCCGCCCAAGACCCTCGACATCTTCTTCCCATGCCTGAAAATAACTTCCCTTTTCGTCTCCGGCCGGTTCAAGCCCAGCCTCTCTGAATCTTTCCGCGATATATCCGGCCGCACGTTCGAGGCCCTCTGTGCCGAGACCCCTGCCTGCATATTCCGGTTTCGCAAGATGGATGACCGTCTCTGTCATCCTGTCTTTGGAGAAAGCAGGCGGCAGAACAGCGAGGGGCTGCCGTGGGGCCAGCCCGGCCATCTCTACCTTCGGATATGTGCCGTCTTCATTCCGGATTACCGCGGTCATCGGAGAATCAGTCACAGGCCATCGTCCCTTGACAATGTTCACCGGTTCATTCCCTTCAAACGCCAGATAGCTGTATTTATGATAATGGGGGAGTTTGCGGCCCAGTCCGGCCAGTGCATCTGCACGTCCGGTTCCGATAAACAACACTGCCATCTCCCTGTTCCCGGGATTCCGGCCGGTGAGCACAACCGAATGGTTTTCATACGGAATGACTGTTTTGCCTATACGAAGGTCCTTCTGGATGGATGCAACGTCGTACCCGGCCAAAGCTGCCAGCACCGTATCGAAAAAACGGTTTTCCCTGCCCACAACCGTGACTGAGCGATCAGCAGGAAATTCTGTTACTTCGTTGTCGAGCAATACCTCCACCTCATCAGGGCCTGATCTGCCAAGCATGGAAGCAAAATCCCGGTAGGCTTTGAGCATGGTATCGCCCGTGGATGAAGGCAGAATCACCAGCATCTTTTTGGCTCCCAGTGCCTGTGATATGGCAGGCGGTATTTCGCCCAGGTCGAGCCGCCGAAAGAGGTCGAATTCAGGATCGAGGTCAACCCTTATGGGCCTTGAAGACAGATGGAAACGCAGCTCGGCACGCCTCTGCTCCACATCCGCTTCTGTCTGCCATGCCTTTGTCTCTCCTTCCATCGTGACTGCTACCGGTATGTGCAAACGATACGTGCCGCTAGCCTGTGCCTGCTCGATCGTCAATGCGAGGCTGTAGCCGTCCCCCTCTTTTTCTGTCCCGGCGCTGATCAACCGTATCTTCGGCGCGCCAGTGCGCCTGATCCATTGATCAAATTCAGGAGCGAGTCCCTTGCCTGAAACCCGTTCGAAACTCGTCCTAAGGTCTTCGAATGAGGCAAGCCTGAATATATTCCTGCTGTAAAAGTCCTGAAGGCCGTCAACAAAGGTTCTGTCCCCCAGTTCACGCCTCAGCATATGGAAGAACATCAGCGCCTTGCCGTATCCCACAGCCTCGGAAGTGGTGCTGTGGCGCGACCGGAATTCCGTAAGAGGGAAATCCCTTTCACCAGTCACATAGTCGGCGTACTTCTGGAGAGTTGTCTGACGGTACTCTGCAGCGCTTCCCTGCTGCTCCCTGATGAGGTGGTCGGAGAGATACGCCGTAAGGCCTTCAGCCCAGTTGCCGGAGCTGTATTCGGGAAACACGCTGTTTCCCCACCAGTTATGGAGTATTTCGTGGGGATAGGAAGAGTTTATTATGAACGGAAGACGGATGACCGTGGTGCCGAGAAGCGTAAAGGACGGCATGCCGAAGCCGGTCTCCCAGAAATTCTCCACAAGGGCGAATTTCTTATAGGGATAAGGCCCGATGAGTTTATCGTACATTACGATATACCTGGTCGTTGCATCAAGATATTTATTCGCCAACCCTTCGTCAGGCGACCGGAGGAAAGCCATGGCTGAGATATGCCCGGTCCTGCGGGTATATTCATGAAACCGGGCAGCAACGAGGAATATCTCGTCCTGCGGCTTGGGAGATTCCCACCGCACAAGAGTCCTGTCCCCTTTTTTCACATGCTCCGTGCGCTCCCCCTGGCTTACCGCATCCCAATCAGGAGGAAGTTCCACCTGGAGCGTAAAAGATGCGAGGGATGTTTCAATGAACGGATACCAGTAAGAACTTCCGGCAAGATACACCCCCTCTTCGGAAATCGTGCCCGGCGTCTCCCTCATTCCTCTTGCCTGTTCTTTTCCGGCGGCCTCGACCGGATGATGAATGAGCCCCTGAAACGATAGCTCGAAGGTATGCTGTCCGGCCGGGAGCGTTATCCTGAATGAATCATAGATCGTCTGGCCTTGCTCAATCGTTTCCCTGCTGATAATTACGCCGGGTGTTTTCGATGAAGGTTCGAGTCCCCGGTGGAGAAGAAAATGAAACTCCTGCTGAAAGCTGTCCGGTACGGTTATCCTATCTACTGCAGAGAGGCGGTGTTCACCGGGAAAAATCGCAATCCGCAGATCATGCATGACCCTGCTGTCCGTCCTCATCATTTCACCTGCAGCCGGACCGGCAGGGAAAACCAGCAACGCCATATACAAAACGAACGCACTGCCGAGGAGTTTCATGCGGCCTTATCCATAGCTCATTCGACCCAGTCTGCGATGAATATGTCCGTAGCACGCGGCTTTTGGGGGTTCCTGTTCGCACCGAACGCGAGCTTCTTTCCATCCGGCGAGAACATGGGGAAGCTGTCGAAGGTACTGTTATAGGTGATGCGCTCAAGCCCTGTGCCGTCGATATTGATCATATAGAGTTCAAAGTTGTGGCCGAACTTCTTGATGTCCTCGTGCCAGTCATCCATGTTGCTCGAAAAGATGATACGTTTTCCGTCCGGATGCCATGAGGGCGCCCAGTTCGTGGCGCCGTTACGGGTGAGCCTCGTCTTGTTGGAGCCGTCAGAGTCCATGACCCATATGTCGAGCGGGACTGCGATAATATAATTCTTCTCCATGCAGTCCTTCCACGTGGCCTTTTCTTCTTCGGTCTCGGGATACCATGCTCTCCATGCTATCTTCTTGCCGTCCGGAGAAAACCACGGCCCGCCGTCGTATCCGATCCTGTCAGTGAGTCGCTTCACCCCAGAGCCGTCTGCATTCATGACATAGATATCAAAATCACCCTCTCTCTGCGACCCGAAAACGATCCTCCTTCCGTCGGAAGACACAACGGGCTCCGCGTCATATTTCGGGTTATCCGTTATCTTCCTGAGACCGGTCCCGTCACTATTCGCAAGGAAGATATCGTAAGGGTAGAGGGGCCAGACATAACCGGCCGGAAGACCGGTCTTCGGAGGGCAGGCCTCGGGCAGATGGCTTGTCGAGGCAAAGACTATCGTCTTATTGTCCGGGAAAAAGAACGAACAGGTATGCGCACCGTGGTCAGGACTGACCATCTTTTTCTCTGAACCGTCGATATTCATAGTCCATATCTTGTCGCAGCCATAGCCTTCCCTATTGGACTGAAAGATGAGTTTCTTGCTGTCCCAGCTGAAGTATGCCTCGCCGTTATCTCCGTCAAAGGTGAGTTGCGAGACGTTCTTCATATGCCGGTCCGCAGCTGCCATTTCACCTGTCTTTATCTCAGCATGCACCAGAGAACTGCCTGACAGGAAAAAGATCACATATGCCAGAATAACCGTTGATTTCATCATGCTTCCTCCCAGCAACGAAAATGGACGGTGATATTTTCTTGTTCTTTTCTGCCTTTATTTTGAAAATTTCAGCGCAGGGTGTCAACCGTTGCGCCCTAACTGCCGCGCTGGCGAGAAAGGTTTTCTTCGTCGGCGGCAGCACGCCGGCCACTGGACAGACGCTAATAACATAATCACGGCAGCAATATATCAGGTGCAGATTTTTAAAGGGGTGACAGTGCTGATTGAGTTCAAAGCCCAATTTGATTGAACTGAAAATCCTCACATCTGTCTTACTCGTCATTGCGGCTATCAGGCGTAAACTCACCGCTGTCAGCCTTAACATCAGAAGCTACTGCTACAGCCCCCGTTTGGCCTTCATAAATTCCCAAAGGGGTGCTTGAGGGACCCTTAATCTTGTGATAGAGTTTGGTTATCGGCAGTAACATCTAAAGGGATTGTTGCTTTCCCGGGCATTGTCGCTGTCATGGTCGCAATGAACAGTGCGAAAAACCTTTGCATGGAGGAGGAAGTAATGAGCAGCGATGAAGATAATCATGCGTGTTCCTGTGGAAAAGGACTGACCCGGCGACAGTTTCTCACCTCTGCCGGGGCAGGTGCGTTGATTGTTACCGCCTCCGGCCATCTGGGAAAAGACCAGGAGGTTTCCGCGGCTGTCATCAAGTCCGGGGAAGGGACCAAGATAACGCTCCTGATCAACGGCAAACAATTCCAGATGCTCGTGGAGCCGCGATGGTCGCTTCTCCATGTGCTGAGGGAAGAGCTGGGTTTCACTGCTACAAAGGAAGGCTGCGGCCGCGGCGAGTGCGGAGCATGCACAGTGCTCATCGACGGCATGCCCCGGTACGCCTGTATGACCCTTGCTGTTGAAGCCGAGGGAGTTGAGATCACGACGGTTGAGGGCTTGATGAGGGGTGAAGATCTCGGGCCGGTCCAGAAGGCATTTGTTGAGCATGATGCCTTCCAGTGCGGATACTGCACGCCCGGCCAGATTATGGCAGTGGAGGGCCTCCTGAGGAAGGAGCCGGATCCTACGGTTGAACAGATCAGGCAGGGGGTAAGCGGCAATCTCTGCCGCTGCGGGGCTTACACCCATATCATCAATGCTGCCAGGCGCGCAGCTGAGATGAAGAAAAGCGGTGCAGTATGAATGAATCTGAACGAAACATCTATTACCTACGCGGAATCCCGGTCCCCGAGACACCTCCTCCTGGCAAGGACCCTTCTCCCTGGAAAAAGACGGATATCGTAGGCACGAGCATCCCCAGGGTTGACGCCTACGAGCGTGTCAGCGGAACCGCGCTTTATCCATCAGATATCCGCCTTCCCCGGATGCTGTATGCGGCCGTCCTCCGCTGTCCTCATCCGCATGCTGAAGTGATGAACGTAGACACCTCAGCAGCCGAAGGCATGCCCGGCGTGCGTGCCGTTATCAGCGGAAAGACATCCGACACTGATTTTGCTTGGTGGTATTCAAAGGAGATAAAGACAAAGATATTCGATCCCCTATGCAGGTTCGAAGGGGAAGAGGTGGCAGCGGTAGCGGCTGAAACAGCATATCAGGCATGGGACGCGGTGAGAGCGATCACCGTGGAGTACAAGGTTCTCCCTTTTATCGCCGAAGAATCAAAGTCTCTCGATAGTTCTTCTCCCCTGCTCCATCCGAACGGAAACACGGCAAAGACGGACAAATACTCGCGCGGGGACGTTGGGGCCGGCTTTAGCGAAGCGGACGTTGTTCTTGATGAGACCTACCGGACTGAATGCGAGCTCCATATGCCCATGGAACTGCATGGATGTGTGGCGAGCTGGGACAACGACCGGCTCACGATATGGGAGTCGGCACAGGGCGTATATTCCATTCAGTCCCGCATTGCCGAGATACTGGGGCTTCCCCTCTCCAAGGTCCGGGTCATCGGGCATTACATGGGTGGAGGTTTCGGCAGCAAACTCCAGCCCGGAAAGTATACGGTCATTGCTTCGCTCCTCGCGAAGAAGACCGGCCGACCGGTCAGGCTCTTCCTTACACGGGAAGAGACGTTCCTCGCTGTCGGTAACAGGCCTCCTGCGATAATGCAGCTCAAGGCGGGGGTGAAGAAGGACGGCACCCTTACTGCGCTCGAATTCTCCTGCATCGCAACAGGAGGAGCCTATCCGGCCAACGGAACGAGCCTGGTCGACTGGCTTGTCAGAGACCTTTACCTATGCCCCAATGTGAAGACAGAGACGAAAGACGTATATATAAACGCCGGCCCTAGCCGCCCGTTCCGCGCCCCGGGCCATCCTCAGGCAGCATGGGCCCTTGAGCAGATGATGGATGCCCTAGCCGAAAAAATCGGGATGGACCCAATTGAACTCAGATTGAAGAATATTCCGTCCTTTAGCCAGGGACGCGAAGGGAATCCTCCTTACACAACGACAGGGCTCAGGGAATGCCTTAGCGAGGGAGCAAGGGCCTTCGGATGGGAGCAGGCGAGAAAACGCAGCAGCGGGTCTAAGGAAAACGGTCATGTGAAGAGGGGCGTGGGCGTGGCAAGCGGCCTCTGGTTTGCCGGGGGAGGCAATCCTCCTTCAACAGCGGTGGTTAAGCTCTTTTCCGACGGGAGCGTGAACCTGAACATGGGTGCCAGCGATATCGGAACCGGGACAAAGACGGTAATGACCATGATCGTGTCCGAAGAGCTGGGTGTGAAGCCTGAGATGGTCCAGATTGAATATGCTGATACGGCTACAACACAGTATGCAACGCCGAGCGGCGGGAGCAAGACCGTCCCAACAGAGGGTCCGGCTGTCCGTGCAGCGGCTCTGAGTGTGAAGCAGCAACTCCTTTCTTTTGCGGCAGCTGACCTGAAGACCGATGATTCGTCCCTTACGCTCAGGGGCGACGAGGTTATTTCCATGAAGGACCCATTGGTGAAGGTCAAGATCCATGATGTCACGGGTTTGAGAAAGCGGGGTGTCATCGTCGGTGTAGGCTACCGCGGCCCTAATCCGGAGCGAAAGGTTGTCAATCCCTTTGCAGCCCAGTTTTGTGAGGTCGAGGTGAATACCATGACCGGCGAGGTGAGGATCGTCCGGTTCCTCGGCTGTCATGACAGCGGCAGGGTGATGAACCGTCTCACCTATGATAACCAGGTCTTCGGCGGGATCACCATGGGGATCGGCCTTGCCATGACAGAGGCGCGTATCCTCGACCGGGACCAGACAGGGAAGATGGTGAACAGGAACCTGCACGACTACAAACTCCCGACGAGCCTTGATGTCCCGAAGGAGATGAAGTCTCTCCCCATAGAAAAGCCGGACGACACAGCGAACACGATAGGAGCAAAGGGCCTTGGAGAGCCGGTAACGATCCCGACGGCAGCAGCTGTCGCCAATGCGGTGTACCATGCTGTAGGCGTCAGGATGACGGGAACTCCGATCACGCCGCTTCAGCTCTGCCAGGCACTTGAAAAGGATGGAAAGGAGAGATCGAAATGACGCCTGGATTTTCATACCGGAGAGCAGCGTCGATCAAGGATGCGGTAACAGGTCTTTCAGAAGGTAACGGGCGAATTCTTGCCGGCGGTACCGACCTCCTTGGTTGTTTGCGGGACAGCGTCTTTACCACTGACATGGTCGTGAGTATCACCGGAATAAAGGAATTGAAGAGGATCGATGAGACGCCGGGAGGCGGCCTGAGTATCGGCGCGCTTGCCACCATCACCGAGGTCAGTGAGAACCCGGTTATCAGAGAGCGCTATCCTGCCCTTGCTCAGGCTGCTGCCGAGGTTGCAAGTCCTCAGCTGAGAAACCAGGGGACCCTTGGCGGCAACCTCTGCCAGAAGCCGAGGTGCTGGTATTATCGCGGCGAGTTCCATTGCCTACGCAAAGGCGGAGACAGGTGCTATGCTGTTGCGGGTGAGAACCACTACCACTGCATTTTCGGCGGCAAGGGGTGTTACATTGTCCATCCTTCCGACACCGCACCGGCGCTCATTGCCTATGGGGCAGAGGCCACTATAGCAGGCCCTGCCGGTATGAGAAAAGTCTCTCTTGAAAATTTTTTCGTTCCTCCGGCAAAGGACGTGACGAAAGAGACGGTACTTGAGGCAGGTGAGATAGTGACCGCGATCGTCCTTCCTCCTCCGCTTGCGGGGCTGAAAAGCTTTTACCGAAAGATACGCTCACGGCAATCGTGGGACTTTGCTCTTGCCGGTGTCGCACTTGCGATCCGAACGAGCAACGGCAGGGTTACGGATGCGCGGATCGTTCTGAGTGGAGCAGCGCCTATTCCCTGGCGCCTGGTTGATGCGGAAAAAGCACTTATTGGAAAGGTCGCCGGTCCCGATTCTGCCAAACATACAGCGGCCTTGTCTATTAAAGATGCTCAGCCACTGAAACATAATGCTTACAAAATACCGCTTTTCAAAGGGATGATCGAAGAGGAAGTGGCGAATATTTCCCAGGCGTAGCAGAGGAGTAGTGTCAAGAGAAAACCGAGAGAGAAGGCTGGCTTGAGCAGCCCAGATTTACCTCCGGATAGGCAGGCAACCTGACAGAGGAGCAGCATGCGCGCTGGCATTCCGGGTTCAGGGTTGATGGTCGGTAAGCTCAGAACGATCTTTGCACATTTCTACAGATGATCGATAACAGTTGCGCTTTCAAATACCTGCGGCATGGTCGTTGAAATCTTCATGCCATGCTATTCAGACATGCCCTGTCAGGGCAGGAATTGGGCAACATCAGATCACAATTACTGTTTAAATGCCGCTTGAACGCTGGCTGCACTTTGGCCTGCTGGGCCACGAGAATATAGGGACTTCCAAAGGGGCGCAATAAAAAAGCCTTGCGTTATAGCAAGGCTTTTTTATTAATAACAATTAGTTATTTGTTAATAGTTAAAGTGTTTCATTATGTCTGATTTGCCTATTTTTGTCAGGTCTGAGGTGATGTTCTTGTCCAGTTTAGCCTTTACCCCAGCTTCTAGATTATTCAGGATCTGGCTGTTGATCATCTTGCTCGCCGCAAGGTACCACTTCGGCGAGCCCTCTTTCTTGATGATACTATTGATATCCTTCGCAATCAATTTCGCGGTCTTCTTTTCCATCTCAAGTTCCATACTATGAGGCTCTCCATAACCTGTTGCAGCCCCGTTTTTTCCGCCTCCCATACCGAACCTTCCTGATGTGTCAGTCAGCTTGTCGCTCAGCTTGCCGTGAGCTTCGATAGAGTCATAGCTCTCTATAAGCTGAATCCGCGGGCTTTCAAGCTCGTTCTTTGTGACCTTATAAGCCTTGAAATGTCCTAAATCAACAGCAATAATGATCTTCTCCATGATGGGTTCCTCCTTCTACCTCCATTATATCAGCATGCGGATGAGATGCGAAGACGTTAAATGAAGCTTATACATCAAGGAGATACATCTTTTATGCAGCGGAACCCCATATCGTCGTCCCGTTCCACGATATAGTCATGGCCCGGATCGCCCGATCGGAGGCTTTCGGGATTGCTGTACCATGATCCACCTTTCAGCACAAGGTCATCAACCCATTCGCGGACATTTCCCGCCATGTCTTCTGCGCCGTAAGGTGAAGCACCCTGAGGAAATTTACCTGCAGCAGCGATCTTTACGAACCCGTCGGCTCTTCCTTTATCGTCCCAGTTTGCTTTTGTCCCATCCCAGGTGTTTCCCCAGGGAAATATCCAACCGTCAGCACCGCGGGCTGCTTTTTCCCATTCCGCAGCTCGCGGCAGCCGCTTGCCCGCCCATCTGCAATATTCACCTGCCTGTTTCCAGGTAAGGCCGACTACCGGAAAATCATCTTTCGCGCTGTCCTGATACCAGTCCTTTCCTTCCTCATGGAGAGCCGGGGGGTAGTCAATAATGAGAGAAGGTATGGTACATCCCCCGGCTGCTACGCATTTCTTGTACTGAGTATTCGTGACCTCGTATTTATCTATCAGAAAAGTTTTGAAGGCAATCCTCCTGAGGGGGTTCTTATCGCTTCCCGGCATGCCTTCAGGAAGTCCGATGATCGCTTCGCCTTCGGGGACCACTACCATATCGACAATGTCGGGCCTATGGTCCAAGGTATGAGGGACGGAATGTTTTGCGGTGACAGAGGGCTCTGAAACGTTCTCTTCCGGAGAGGTTTTTTCTTTCTTTGGCGCATCTTGAGGCTGCCCGATTAAAAAATCACCTTCCGGTACGCGGATTCTCTCAACGCCGGAACTTCCGGCCTGACCCGAACTCCTCACAGGTTCAATGATTCTGTACCGGTACTGAGAAGGGAAGGTCAGGCCAGACTCCTGATCATCCGCAAATGCCGGTGTCATCGCGAGGACGCAATATATAAGAAACAGATACCTGAATCGCATAATACGTATGTCATAGTATAATAAAAAAACTGCTAAAAGTACCATGCCACATTTTCTTGACAACAAAAGGATCTCTCCCTACAATCATCGCAGGGTCGGAAAAGGAGAAGAGATGATTCAGCCCGGCAGTGAAAAAAGGAGGCACGTAATGAAGAGATATCTGGTCGCGGCGGTCCAGGTGATCCTGCTGATCTCACTCGTGGCATGTCTGGAACCGGCAAAGCGGCCATTTTATGAAGGGATCGATCTGCAAAGCAGGATCGATAATCAACAGCGAAGGATCGATGAGGATATCTCGCTCGGGGAACTTGCCCGACCGGAGGCCGAGATTGTGCAGGAGAACCTGAACTGGATCAAGCAGGAATATGCCCGTGCAAAATACGACGGAAGGATCTCGGGCGAGGAATGGAACCGGATCGAACAGTATCTCGACCAGAACAGCAAGATGATCACGGAAAAAAAAGACAACCCGGTCAAGCGGCTCTTCTCTTCCCCTTATCAGCCCCCCCAGGTGATCAGCATTCAGGACAGGATCAGCAACCAGCAGCAGCGGATAGACCGGGGAATAGCGACCGGCGAGCTGACCCTCAGGGAGGCTGAAATCATACAGGGCAATCTGACCTGGATAAAGGGAGAATATGCGAAGATGAAGGCCGAAAAGAGTCTGACGGACCTTGAGCTGAAGCAGATCGGGGACATGCTGGAGCAAAACAGCAACATGATCTATAACAAAAAACATAATCCTGTACGCAGCCTTTACTGATGCACGGTTTATCGGGCGGTTAGGGTAAAATAGTGTTCAATGATCTCCCGTAATACCCTTCAACTGCTTGAATTCGACCGCCTTCTCGGCATCATAGCCGATGCTGCGCACAGCGATATCTCAAGAACGAGGGTCAGGGATATCTCTCCGCTTTCGGAAGCCGACGCTATCCGTGACCGGTCTTCCCTGATAGAAGATATCCGCAGGATCCTGCAGCGGGGGTCATCTCTCCCCTTTGAGGAATTTCAGGACATTGCCCCTCTCCTTGCCCGGGTAAGGCCTTCCGGTGCCGTACTCGAAGCCGTGGAACTCGCTGCCTTCATTCCCCTGCTCGACATGGCCTTCGCACTATTGTCTCAGGTGTCACAGGCAGAAGGACTCGCAGCTCTCCACCGGATGACCATGCAGCTGACGGGCCATCCCGACCTGCTCAAGACCATCAGGAGATCGGTCGACCGGGAAGGGAATATCCGGGATACGGCATCACCTGCCCTGGCAAGCATCCGCAGGGAACTGAGAAAGCTCGAAGCGGGAATACAGAAAAAACTCGAAGAGATGACGAGGGAACCTGCCGTGTCTGTTTTCCTTCAGGACGATTTCATTACGAAGCGGGCAGGCAGATGGGTGATACCCGTTCGCATGGACTCGAAGGGGCAGGTTGCCGGCGTGGTCCATGACATATCAAAATCCGGCGAGACGGCATTCATTGAACCGCTGGCGATCATCCACCTCTCCAATGAACTTGAGAACCTTGCGGCGGAAGAAAAGGCTGAAGAGCTGCGCATCCTTCGTGCCATTTCGGCAGTGGTCAGGGAACATGCAGACGCGATCGCTGCCGAGTTCGGCATCATTGTTCACCTTGACGTACTGAACTGCATAGCTCGGTTTGCCGAGGAACTGCAGATGCACGTGCCCGAGATCAGTGTAACGCGGCTGATCAGGATCGCCGGGGCCCGTCATCCGCTGCTGACGCTCTCCTACCAGAAGACGGACCGTGAGGGTGGGGTCGTGCCCCTCGATCTGCAGCTGGGCAATGAAGATACCATCATGGTGATAACCGGATCGAACGCGGGCGGCAAGACGATCTCTATAAAGACCGTTGGCCTGCTGCTCTGCATGGCGCTGTCCGGTATGCCCGTCCCCGCCGGGGCCTCTTCAGTTTTTCCCCTCGTAAGCTCCCTGCTGGTCGATATGGGGGATGAGCAGTCCATCGAGAACAATCTCTCTACCTTCTCAGCACATGTGCAGAACGTAGCGCAGATCCTTAACGTCGCCGATGACCGGACACTGGTACTTATCGATGAACTGGGTACAGGAACGGACCCGGATGAGGGCACGGCACTGGCCTGCGCCGTGCTGAAAGAGCTGCAGGCAAGCGGCTGTCTCGTGTTTGCTACGACGCATCTCATGGGCATCAAGGGTTTCGTGCACAGGACGCCGGGCATGCTGAATGCTTCCATGGAGTTTGACAAAAGGACGCTTACCCCCCTGTACCGTCTCAGGACCGGCGAGCCGGGCCAGTCCCACGCGCTTGAGATAGCAAAAAAATATGGCCTTCCGGAAGGGGTCATAATCGTTGCACGGGAAATGCTCGGCGGGGGCAAGATCGAGCTTGATGCGCTGATGGAAGACCTTAACCAGAAGAGAACCGAATATGAGCAGCTCCTCCATGACCTGGCACTCAGGGAGGAACGGCTCAGGGCAAAGGAACAGATTGCCGCGCAGAAGATCGATGAGGCGGAAGCAAAGCAGAAAGATATGCTTGCCAGCGCATACAAAGATTCGCTGGAGATCATTGCGGATATGCGGAGGCAGATGCGTAATGAACTGGAAGCTATCAAGAAGATCGAGAAAAAAGAACTGCAGGAAAGAATCAGGGCTGCGGAACAGAAACAGAAGGCCGTTGCCGAAAAACTGGCAGCCTATGATCGTGATGACGGTGAACTCATCCGCATCGAAGAGATCGCGATTGGCGACAAAGTTTACGTAAAGTCCCTCGGATATGACGCTACGGTTACCGGGATCATGGAAAAGGTCGGCCGGATAAAGCTGGTATCAGGCTCTAAGGAGATCCTTGTGCCGCTCACTGATGTGAGGATGAAGAGGGGAAGGGAAGTTTCTGAAAAGGCAAAAAAAAACCGGCAGCTTTCCACTCCCGATGAAATGGTCCCTTCACGGATTAACCTTGTCGGCATGCGGGTTGACGAAGCCCTTTCGCTGCTGGAACCGTTTCTCAACCATGCGGCACTGGCGGGCTTCCGTGAGGTCACGATCATACACGGCGTTGGCGCCGGCATTCTGCAGAGGGCGGTACGGGAGCATCTTGACGGCCATCCTCTGGTGAACACATTCAGGGCCGGGGAGCAGTCCGAAGGAGGAGCGGGTGTTACGATAGCTGTGTTGCACTGATCTGCTGCCAGCATACGGTCCGGAATTCATAACGGTATGATACAGATAAACAATATTAGCAAGGCATACGGGAAACAGGTCCTTTTTGACAGCGTTACCTGCACCATCAGCAGTGGCGAGCGTGTGGGGCTCGTCGGAAGGAACGGCTCGGGAAAATCGACGCTCTTCCGGATGATACTCGGGGAAGAGCATCCTGATGACGGCACCATCACGGTACCGCAGGGTTACCGGATAGGCCATCTTTCCCAGCATATACGCTTCACCGAGGAGACGGTCCTGAAAGAGGCCTGCCTCAGCCTGATACCCCGGGATGACGGCATCGATGAAACGTACAAGGTCAAGAAGATCCTGTCGGGGCTCGGCTTTTCCGGGGAGGAGTTCGAAGGATCGCCGCAGAGCCTTTCGGGAGGGTACCAGATCCGCCTGAACCTTGCCAAGGTGCTGGTGGAAGAGCCGAACCTCCTGCTGCTTGACGAGCCCACCAACTATCTCGACATCGTTTCCATACGCTGGCTTCGCCAGGTCCTGAGGACCTGGAACGGTGAACTCATCATCATCACGCATGACCGCAATTTCATGGACAGCGTAACTACCCATACCATGGGTATTCATCGCTGCAAGATCCGCAAGATACCGGGCACCACGCAGAAACTCTATGACCAGATCCTCCTGGAGGAAGAGGTCTATGAGAAGACGAGGATCAACGATGAGAAGAAACGGAAAGAGGTCGAACAGTTCATCAGCCGCTTCCGGGCGCAGGCAAACAAGGCAAAGGCCGTGCAGTCGCGCATAAAATCACTCGGCAAAAAAGAGCGGCTGGAAAAGCTTACAGAGGCGAAGAACCTCGATTTTTCGTTTCGTGCCGCAGCGTTTACCGGAAAACAGCTGCTTGTGGCAGATAAGATCTCCTTCGGTTTTCACCCGGCCAACCTTCTCATCAGAAAGCTCAGCCTTGCCATAGGCAAAAAAGACCGCATTGCGATCATCGGCAAGAACGGTAAGGGAAAAACGACGCTCCTGAACCTGCTTGCAGGCGAACTCACCCCGTTGCGGGGAGCGGTCACGGTGCATCCTGCAACAAAGATAGCCTATTTCGGCCAGACGAACATCGGCAGACTTCAGCCGGCAAAAACCGTTGAGCAGGAGATCATGGATGTCCATCCGGACCACAGCAGGGGAAGTGCCCGGAAGATCTGCGGCCTGATGATGTTCGAGGGAGACCACGCGCTCAAGAAGATATCCGTGCTCTCCGGCGGGGAAAAGAGCCGCGTCCTGCTCGGCAAGATACTGGTGAGTCCTGCAAACTTACTCTTTCTTGACGAACCGACGAACCATCTTGACATGGACTCAATAGATTCGCTCATCGAGGCAATAGAGGCGTTTGACGGCGCAGTGGTCATCGTCACGCACAGCGAGATGATACTGCACGCAATCGCCGAGAGACTTGTCATATTTGACGACAATAGCGTAAAGGTGTTCGAGGGATCATATCGGGACTTTCTGGAAAGAGTGGGCTGGAAGGATGAGCTCACCGAAAACGGGAAACCGACGCCTGCTGCGAAGGGAGAGAGAGGGACAAGCAGAAAGGACCTCAGAAAGATGCGTGCCGAGATCATTGAGAACAGGGCGAAGGTGCTGAACCCGATCCAGAACCGGATGGACGAGATCGAAAGGATTATCGTTCAGCTTGAGAAAAACGTGGAGGAGAGCAACCAGGCACTGCTTGATGCCTCTGCAAAGGGTGATGGTTGCACCATCGTCAGCATCTCACGGGAGCTGGCCGATGCACAGCAGAGGATAGAAGAACTGTTTGATGAACTTGCGAAGCTGACCGAGAAATATGAGATTGCCAGCAGGGAGTTCGAGGAGCAACTCAATGAGGTTGCCTGATCGTGCTCCGCACAAAGTCGTCGCAAGCAGGAGATCCGGAATAGCGGTATGAATAGCAGAGGGGAATACTATGGGAGTTGCTGATTATTTCAGGCCCGTCCGTTCGATGACTGCGGAAGAGGCGAGGGTTTTCATGAAGGATAAGAACCCTGATGACTACCACCTGATCGATGTGCGGCAGCCAAAGGAATATGAGCGCGGTCATCTTGCAGGAGCCAAGCTGATACCAATAGGGGAACTGCATAAACGCATCGGAGAACTTGACCGGTCAAAGCCGGCTATAACGTATTGAGGCTCGGGCATGCGCAGCCGGGCTGCTGCGGCGATCCTGGCAGATGCCGGTCTTGAGAAGGTCTACACTATGCAGGGCGGTATTGCGGCGTGGGAAGGGCTTGTTGCTTCGGGTCCTCCGGAGGCGGGCATGGCCTATTTCGGTGACGCTGCGCAGCCACAGGAGCTTGCCAGGCTCGCATGGATGCTCGAGGACGGCTCCCGGCTGTTCTATGTCCGGATGGATGAGCACCTTCAGGATGAAGAAACGAAAAAGCTCTTTCAGCGTCTTGCACATGCAGAGGTCGCGCATGGAAAGACCGTTGCCGAACTGTACCGGGGATTTACCGAAGGCAGGGTGGTGGAAGATGACCTCCCTTCCGGTCGCGATGACATCATGGAAGGCGGGATAAAGGTTGCTGAAGCTCTACTCTGGGCAAAGGGAAAGGACGTTACCACGATTCTCGAGTTTGCAATATCGCTTGAGGCCAATGCCTATGACCTTTACCTGAAGATGGAGCAGAGGCTGGAGGGTGATGCGAAGAAGGTCTTCCTGCTCCTTGCAGCGGAGGAAAAGAAGCATCTGGAGCGCCTGGCGGATCTGTTGGAAAAGAAGGTATAGCAGATGGATCATCGATACTGAGGGCGCATGTGCCGGAAACCTATGAGCTTTGCCGTAAGAAGGCCAGGGCGATCGGCTCTACGGCTACGGCATCGGCCTCGGCAGTCTCTCGGTCTCATTCCTCGCGGGCAGGAAACAGCTGCGCCTGATGCATTTTTCCTATATCGAGATTTTCATCGGCATCTCCTGTTTCTTGACACTGATTCTCTTCCCCCTCTTGCCACCACGGATGTTCAAGGGCCTCCAGGCCCCCAATGTCAGTATTTATTCAGAAAAAAAGTACGATCTGATCATCTCTGAGCCTTCGAATCCTTGGATCAGCGGGATTGGGAACCTTTTCGCAAAGGAATTTTATGAGGCGTCTTCAGCAAAACTTAACCCCGGAGGGACCTCTTGTCAGTGGGAGCAACTCTACAGAATGCGCGCTGAAGAAGTCAAAATGATTTTTAAGACTTTTTGTTCTGTATTTCCCGAGGTAACGGTATGGCACGTTAACCCTGCGGATATTCTGCTTATCGGCTCCAGCAAGGGCCTCGAAGTTCTTAGCTATGATGCTGTTTTGAAGAAGATGACAGGCAGTATGAGTAACGACCTCAAGGCCTATTTAAGCATATTCGACCCTCTGGACTTTTTTCCTGCTACATCACCGGTACGGAGGGACTAACGGCTATTTCTTAAGGGGCACCATTAAATACCGATGATATGCCGTCACTTTGAGTTCAACGCCCTCCTTTCCATGTACGCTGACACGTTGTGAAAATTACCTCCTGATCCTAAATACACTGACGACTGTAGGGGCGCCCTAAACAAGGCGCTGGATTACCGCTCTGTTGGTTTTCCCATTGATTATGAGGACGCGGAACTGCTCTATGCCGCCATAAAGAATGAACTGGAACAGGGTGACACCGGGAACGCTCTTGCATACCTGAAGAGGGTAGAAAAGACGCCTCAGAAAATTGTTGATCAAAGCCAGATCTATTACGACTTCGGGGACTCTCTTGCAAAGATGAACAGGCCGGAGGAGGGAATTAGCTACGTGAAAAAATCTGTCGAAGTGAACCCTTACCAGTTCAAGTCGTTCATGGCCCTGGGAGATTCGTATGCCGGCAGGGGGATGGATGTTGAGGCTTGCGAAAACTACAGAGCCGCACTGAGCCTTACTTCAGAGCATGAGAGAGGAAGTCCTGATAAGAATTTCTGGAAATTGCAGGGCGAAGTAGCACGTCTCTCTGCCAAGCCGTCGCGTTCTAACCGATGATGAAATCCTCTGCTCTTCTTTCCTCAGCGATACATCGGTTGTTTCGTTATGGCCGAAGACGTGTCCCTGGCTGGTTTGCCGACAGGAAAGGGTGTACCTCCCCACCAATCCTCCCGCAGTACCGGGGTTCGCTGATGGCCCCGTCATCCCAAGTATGGCTCACGGAGGCAGGGAACAGACGGTACTCAGGGTTCGGTGACCCGGGAAGAACTACGTTCTCCTGTCTTGCCGATCTTTCTCCTTTTATAGTATATGTGTTAGTAGGCGAAAGAAGAATACCGGCCTTCCTGTCCAGTCTATCCCTGTGACCGTAACTGTCTCTGTCAAAAATCTGCTCTTTTACAGCTAAACAAAGTCGTTTAGCAGATAGTTACCATTTTGGGGATCAGTGCAATAGCGCAGAGCTGAGGTATTCGGGAAGGCATAAAGAAAGGCAGAGCCGTGTACAGCTCTGCCTTTGATGAGATCCTGTCTTAATCTACCTTCTTCAGGTCCATGCCGCATTTGCACTTGCCGGGTTGGTCCGAAACGGTATTGCATTGGCACGAGCCGCCGCAGTTGCAGAAATAGACGCCCGTACCTTTCAGGCTGACCCGCTTCACCTTGTTGCCGCACCCGCACTTTGTGGGATCATTAGCGTCGATAGCGCATTTGCAGCCTTCGGCGCAGGTGCAGAGGATGGCCTCGTCTCCCTCGACCTTGATGACGTGCCCCCATTTCATGGGCTTGTTGCACTTGCAGTTGCCCGGTTTGGTGCTCACGGAGTTGCAGTGACAATCTGGCCCGCAGTCGCAATAATAGAGGACATCATTCCGTTCTTCCGCAGTAATTGCTGTCTGTACGGTCATTCCCAGGAAAAATGCCGTGATCGCCAGAAAAAGTACAAAGAAATTTGCGTTTCTCATGGAATTCACCTCCTTTCGTCAAAAGACTTAAAATCATATCTGAATTTATTACCATGAAACGAGAAGCGTGTCAAACGCTTCCCGGAAACAAAAGAAAACAGATGGCTGACAGCAGTCGGATCAGTCCGTTATGACCTTGTCAGGGAGTTCATTCGTGTCATGCGGTGCAATAGGGAAGTGTTCTGCGAGGATGTTCCCCGCATCCCTGATGGCCCGGCAGAGTGCGTCACAGGCATGTCCGTCCCTGATCCCGCGGGAAACATTCTGAGCAAAGGCATTCAGTGTTTTCTGATCGATCTTTTCGTTGATTCCCTTATCCGCAAGCACCCAGACCCTGTGCTCGAGCAGGGAGAGGAAGAAGAGTACGCCGGTCTTCTGCCGCGTCCTGTCGAGACCCTTTTCGTAAAATGCCCTCACTGCCCGATGGCGAACTGCTGTTTCTCTCCGTTTCATGCTGACAAGTGAAAGTTTCATCGCCGGCAGTTTCCTGACCAGCAGCCTCGCCGGAACGAAGAGGAGCAGGGTGATGAGGATGAAATGCCAGAGAGAGGCGTTCAGGAAGGCCTCCGTGACGAGGAGGGAGACAAAACCGGCAAGAAACACCGCAGCGAGGACCTCTGCGTCTGCATAATCATCGCTGCCTTCAGCCACCATGACCGCTACTTCTCCGATGGTGCGGCACTCGGCTGTCCGAATAGCCTCTTCGATCCGCTGCTGATCTGCTTCCGTAAAAAATGTCTTTGCCCGGCTTCCCATCACCAGTTTCCTGACGCCCCGCCGCCCCCGAAGCCGCCTCCTCCTCCGCCGAAATCGCCGCCGCCCCCGCCGAAACCTCCGCCCCCGAAGCCGCCCCCGTAAAATCCGCCGCGGTGGTAACCCCTCCCGCCGGCTGAGAAGAGCGAGGGAATGACAAGCCCGGCGACCAGACCGATTACACCAAGGATGAGCGCTGCGGAGAGGCCGAGCGGCACGAGGGCTATGGAGATCAGCGCCGGCAGCCCGACAGCGCCTGCTGCTGCGGACAGGATGCGGGATACGCTCCCGATCATAAGAAGTGCGACGAAACCGAAGATCAGAAACGTCATGAACGAGGACGATCCCCGCCGGTCACGGCTGCTGCCTCTTTCCTCAGCCGCGAACTCGCCGCGGGACGCATCGATGAGCGAATGGATGCCGGCGATGAACCCGCCGTCAAAATCACCCCTTTTGAAGCGGGGTTTGACCGCAAGGTCAATGATCCTGCCGGCCAGGAGATCAGTAATGCTACCTTCGAGTCCTCTTCCCACCTCGATGCGCATTTTCCGATCATCTCTCACCACAAGGAAGATGATGCCGTTGTCTTTGTCCTTCTGTCCGATCTTCCATGCATCAGCTACCGTGACGCTGTAATCCTCAAGAGCCTCGCCCTGCAGGGAGGGTATGGTAAGGATCACGATCTGGGTGGAGTCAGACTGCTCGAAGGCGCGGAGTTCATTTTCGAGCGTTGCTCGTGTCGGTACGGAGATCATGTCTGCGTAGTCGTTCACGTAGCCCTGAAGTTTGGGCACGTCCAGCGCAGAGACATGCACAACGAAAAGAAAAACAAAACCAACAAGGTAGCGGAGGCATGTCCTGACGAATGACCATGCCTCCGCTTTCACGCGTGCCGGCGAGGAGGCGTTCACTTACGGGAACTGCACCTTCGGCGCTTTTTCCGCGCCTGCCTCTGCCTTAAAGGGCTCCTTCAGTTTCAAATGCAGGAGCAGGGAATTCGTTACGCTGTTCGGGAATATCCGGATCGACGTGTTAAATGTCTCGACAGTCTTGTTGTACCGCGAACGGGCAACATTGATCCGGTTCTCGGTTCCTTCAAGCTGGTGCTGCAGGTCCAGGAAGTTCTGGTTTGCCTTGAGGTCCGGGTATTGCTCCACTACCACCATGAGACGGGAGAGGGCGCTGCTCATAGAGCCCTGTGCCTCCTGGAACTGCGAGAACGCCCGGGGATCGTCAAGCAGGGCTTTGGACATCTGGATGCTGCCGACTTTTGCCCTGGCTTCAACAACTGCCTGCAGGGTCTCTTTTTCATGCTTTGCATACCCCTTGACGACCTCAACAAGATTCGGGATCAGGTCGTTTCTGCGCTGGTAGGCTGACTCCACATCACCCCATGCAGCCTTGACCGCCTCCTCGTTTGCCTGCATGACGTTATATCCGCATCCTGTCAGACCTGAAAGCATAACGGCAAACAGCAGTAAGAACATTCTTTTCATCATCATCTCCTCCGATATACTGACTAGGATCTTTGTGCTGCCAGATCTTCAAGCACCTTCAGTTTAGAAATTTCCCCGAGGGCGATGAGCATATCGCCTCCCGTGATCGCGCTCCGGAACGTCGGATTGAACATCATCTCGCCGTTCGGCTTTCTGATGGCGACAATGATGATGCCGAGCTCTCTTCCTATGCCTGATTCATCGAGCGTCTTGCCCACGAGCCGTGAATGTTCTCCGATGCTGACCTCTTCCATCTGGAGGTCTATGTTGCCGCTTTTGGTCGCGAATTCGATGAAATCCACAACAGCAGGTTTGAGGACGGTATGCGCTATCCTGAGCCCTCCGATCTGATAGGGCGATACCACCTTATCTGCACCGGCACGCAGCAGTTTCTGTTCAGAACCCTCTTCACCTGCCCTGGCAACAATGGTAAGTTTCGGGTTCAGTACCCGTGCACTGAGGACGACAAAAAGATTTTCTGCATCAGTCGGAAGCACCGAAATCAGGCCTTTTGCCCTCTCGATGCCGAGTTCTCTCAGCACTTCATCCTTTGTGGCGTCTCCCGGAAAGATAAGGAGGTCTTCGCCATTCGTGATCACCTCAGGCATTTTTTCAACGACCACGAACTTCATATGCTTTTCGTACAGTTCCCTGCAGATGATCTTCCCCATCCTGCCGTAGCCGCAGACGATATAATGATCCTTCAGTTCCCTGATCTTCTTTTCCAATCTTCTCCTCCAGAATACTTGTCGCAGTTCACCTTCAAGCAGTATCTTTGCGCCTGCATTGAGCGCATATAGGACTGTGCCCACGCCGCCTATGATAAGGACGATGGTAAATACCATGCCGGAACGGGAAAGGACATGGACCTCCTTGTACCCGACACTGGCCAGCGTAATGATCGTCATGTACAGGGAGTCGATGAACGTCCAGTCCTCGATAACCATATAGCCCGCAGTGCCGAATGAGATGACGAGCACAAGGAGCGCGGCAGCAAGGATGATCTTCTTCTTCAGTTCATGCATAAATCTCTAACGTTCATTCCCCGCGATCATGATATCTATATTAAACGATTATCTTCTGAATGTGTGTTGCTGCAGCAGTACGTGTGCGCATGCGCTGCCGGTGATCGAGAAGGATCTGCACGACCTTCTGGAGTATGGTCACTGTAGGAACAGCCAGGACCATCCCCATGATCCCGAAGAGCCTCTGTCCTGCAATGATGCTGATGATCAGCAGCATGGGATGGAGCCTGACGCTTCTGCCTATGGTAAGCGGCTGGACAACAAAATCGTCGATGAGCCTGATCGCGGTATAGAGCATAAGCACATTGATGACTGCTCCTGCGCTCTTGAACTGGATGAAGGCAATAAGGGAGGCAGCAGCGCAGGAGACGATAGGGCCGAGGTAAGGGATGACGTTGGCCGCGCCGGTCATGATGCCCAGCGTAAAAGGATAGCCGACGCCGAGGGCCCAGAGACCAAAGGATGCGATGCAGGCGATGGAAAAGCAGTCTATGGCCAGACCACGAAGGTATCTCCCGGCCAGGATATTGATCTCGGCCAGGGCCGCGATTGCTGTTTCGACATATGCAGCAGGAAGGCGCCGCAGGAAAGCTTTCAACATGGCGGGCCAGTCCCTCAGGATAAAGAAGACAAAGAACGGGATGAGGATCATGGCAAAGGTAAGGGATGCGGCCTGGCTGAACACCTCGGAACTGTTCAGGGTCGTGCTGAGCATATGGCCGGGTCTCGCGATGCCTTCAAGGATCCGGTCGATAAGCTCTTCGGTAAACGGATAGCCTTTCAGTCCGCTGAATGCAGCTTCAGCCTGCCGTGTGATATCCGGCAGTTGTGCTGAGAGATGGGCTGTCTCGTTTTTCAGGCAGGGAAGGATCAGGAATTCGGCAGCCGTGAATAACAGCAGCGCCACGCCATAAAGGGCGGCAACGGCAACAGTTCTTTTGATGCCGAAATACTCGATCCTGTTGATGAGCGACGAGAAGAGATAGGCGAAGATCCCGGATATCAGCAGGAGGACGAGAAGTCCCGCGGTATGGGACGCGAAGACAACCAGTGCCATGGATGCAATCAGCACCAGGACCCAACGGGGCATCTGGTGGTGAACTTTGCTGAGTTCCGTTAAAAGATCTTCTTCAGATTTTTTCATTCATCCCGGTCGCAGCGGTATGCCGCATGGTTCTTTCTGACGTATGCGGTGAGAAGCTCAACAATGTTCAGCAACAGGCGGGACGACATGGCATTGTTCGCCTTTATGAGGTCGTCGAAATAGGACTTATACATGATCAGCAGGGTTGTTTTTTCCATGGCAGTTGCTGAGGCGAAGCGGGGCACCTGGTCGATGAGGGCGAGTTCGCCGAAAAAGGAGCCTGCGGAAAGGGTGGCAAGGACCTTGTCCTCATTTCCGCAGCGCTTTACGATCGAGACCGAACCGTTCAGGATGATATACAGGGCTTTCCCCGTGTCCCCTTCCGCGAATATAAGGTCCCCCTGCTGGTATTCCTTTTCGACAAGGTCCACCAGGAGCTTCATCAGGACGTTCCTGCTCAGTCCTTTACAAAGACCGACCTGGCGGAGAATGGAAAGCCGGTCATCTTTATTCCTGTCAAATGCCCACCGGAAAAGTTTTTTCATATCCCTCTGTTACAGGGATTTTACCTCCTCAGTGCAGCCAATGACAATAGTTAAGTTTCGTATTTTCCTTGAAAACCGGGCATAAATCTGGTATTCAATTAGCATACATGGGGAGCGCTGAAGAGAATCGTGCCTGACTACCGCCTGACCGAACTCGAAAAGAAGATCGACGACCTGAAGATGCTGATGGACGTTTCTGCGATCATATCTTCCACCCTCGATCTTGGCGAACTCACGGCACTGGTTATGGAGAAGGCAAAACATGTTATGCGCGCCGATGCCTGCTCTATCCTGCTTTTCAACCGGAAGACCGGGAGGCTCGAATTCGACGTGGCTCTCTGCACCGATGCCCGTGACGGAGAGATACTCAGGCAGCAGGTGACGCTTGAGCTTGGCGAGGGCATAGCAGGCTGGGTCGCCGAGCACCAGGAGCCTGTGCTGGTGAAGAACGCGGCGGATGACAGCCGTTTTTTCACGCGGGCTGACGCTCTTACCGGCTTTACTACCAAAAGCATTATTGCCGTACCTCTGGTCGGCAGGGAAGGGTTGATCGGCGTGGCCGAGATAATGAACCCGAGAGAACGAGACAGTTTTTCCGGCCACGACCTGGAGATCTTCCTGGCCCTCTGCAGGCAGGTCGCCGTGGCCATGGAAAACGCCCTATACCACAAGGATGCGCTTGAGCGTCAGCGGCTCAGACAGGAACTGGAACTGGCCGCGACCATTCAGCAGAGCTTCCTGCCGGTCAGCCCGGTGAAGGAGATGGGACCGTTCCGTCTGACCGGTATCACCATTCCGGCAAAGCATGTGGGCGGCGATCTTTACGATTTTGTTGAACCATTGCCCGGCAAGGCGGGCCTGTTCATAGGAGATATATCGGGGAAGGGGGTCTCTGCTGCACTTTTCATGGCAAAGGTCATGGGCGATTTCCGGTACCAGGCTCACGGAATCGCTGATCCCGGTATGGTTTTGCAGCGGCTCAATCAGCAGCTTTCTGACACACCGCGGGGAATGTTCCTGACCGCGATCTATGCTATTGCGGATCAGCAGACGGGAAGTGTGGCAGTCGCGGTCGCCGGCCATCCTCCGTTGCTCTGGATCACTGCTGAGGGGGTAACGGTCTTAAGACCCGATGCCGGGCCTCCTGTCGGGATCTGTGATACTGATTTCCCGGTAAAAGAAATCATGCTTGCCCCGGGGGACAGGCTTATCATGATGACCGACGGGGTTTTTGATGCCAGGGACTGTAATGGCCTGCGGCTGGGATTTGATGAGGTCGTTTCCTTTGTGGGCCATAACAGGCAGCAGGACTGCCTTCCTGAACTGATGGTCGGGCGGGTGAGCGAATTTGTCGGAGATGCAGAGAGGGCTGATGACCTGACGATCGTCGAAATGAGGTATGGAGTATGAGCGATACGGTAACAGTCAGGGTACGTTCCCATCCGCAGTATCTCAGCCTGATACGTGATGTCACCGTGCGGTTCTGCAGCATTTACGGATTGTCCGAGGAGGTAACGGCAGATCTCAGGCTTGCGGTGGATGAGGCCTGCGCGAATGTTATAAAACATGCATATCGTGGAGACACCTCTCAAAGGATTGTTGTAAAATATGCAGCAACAGCGAGGGACCTTCGGATAACGATAGAGGATACGGGGGAAAAGGCGAGGCCCGAACTGATGCAGGGACGTAATCTCGATGATATCAGGCCCGGAGGTCTCGGGCTGCATTTCATCAAGCGGGTGTTTGATACGGTTGTGTATGATCAGAAGCGAAAGAACGGCAACCGCTTGCTGCTGATCAAGCATTTGAGGAGCAGGGATGAAGATTGACGTGGGAGATTACAAGGGAAACAAGGTCGTCTCTTTGGCCGGGGAGATCGATATGCATTCATCTCCGGCGTTACGGGAAAGACTTCTTGTCCTTATCAGGGAGCGGCCCCAGAGGCTTGTGGTGAATTTCAGGGACGTCTCCTATATCGACAGTTCAGGCATTGCTACGTTCGTGGAAGGCCTGAAGCATATGAGAACCTATAACGGCAGGCTTCAGTTCTCGGAGATACCGCAGGGTATCATGGAGATATTCTCATTTTCGAAGCTTGACAAGGTATTCGAGATATGCGGAACCCTGGATGAAGCGGTCAACTGCTGAGCCATGCCGGTAACGGTCGTATAAGTGGCCTTTACCCTGCGAAAAGATATCTCCGACGCTTCCCGTATCATCAACCATTCGTTCTACTGGACGTTTATCTCACCGTTCCGGGGGAAGCCCGTTCGCATCCGAGCGATGATCTCCGAAATGGTGAAGGCAGGGTATAACTCCGTGCCGATTGTTGCGGTCATCTCCTTTTTCGTCGGGATCATTTTGGCGCTCCAGGCGGCATATCAGCTCAAGCGGGTGGGTGCGCTGATCTATGTGGCCAATCTTGTCGGTGTCTCCCTGACGCGCGAACTGAGCCCAATTCTCACGGCTATCATCGTGTCCGGCAGGAGCGGTTCCGCCTTTGCTGCTGAGATCGGTTCCATGAAGGCGGCAGAGGAGGTTGATGCGCTTGTTACCATGGGTATCAACCCGATACGGTTCCTGGTGAGTCCCAAGCTGATCGCGCTGATGGTCATGGTGCCTGCGCTGACCATGCTTTCCGACGTCATTGGCATTTCGGGAGGGTTTCTTCTTTCTGTCTCGGTGCTGGACATGCATCCCTATAATTATTATCAGCAGACCATTAACGCGCTCCTCGTGAAGGATGTGTTCACCGGACTTATCAAGGCATGGGCATTCGGTATCGTGATAACCATTGTGGGGGCATATCAGGGTTTCAAGGTCGAGGGCGGAGCTGAGGAGGTCGGGAGGCGGACGACTTCCTCCGTGGTGGCGTCGATTTTTCTGGTGATCATCTTTGATCTGTTTTTTACCATGCTTTTCTACTATTTCACCTGATAGGGTACAGCGATGCAGAACACGGAACATGCCATAGAAGTTACCGGGCTCAGGACACGGTATGGCGACCGGGAGGTGCTGAAGGGCCTCACGTTCAGCATCCCCCGGGGAAAAACGACGGTTATCCTCGGTGGAAGCGGGTGCGGCAAGAGCACGCTCCTGAAACACCTGATCGGTCTGCTCAGGCCTTCTGCGGGAAGCATAAGGATCAACGGCCGGGAGATTACCACCCTGGATGAGCCCGGGATGGACCGGGTGCGGGGAAAGATGGGTGTCCTGTTCCAGGGTGCAGCACTGTTGAATTCCATGACCATAGCGGACAATGTAGCCCTTCCGATCAGGGAGCATACCAAGATAAATGAGGCCACCCTGCAGATCATGGTGCGCATGAAACTCGATCTGGTCGGTCTCTCCGGTTTCGATCACTTTTATCCGTCACAGCTTTCGGGCGGCATGAAGAAGCGCGCCGGCCTTGCGCGGGCACTTGCCCTCGACCCCGAGATGCTTTTCTTTGATGAACCTTCTGCAGGTCTTGATCCGGTCACTGCCGCTGGGCTTGATGAACTGATCATGAAACTGCGAAACGTTTTCCGGATGACGATCATTGTCGTGACTCATGAACTGCCCAGTGTTTTCGCCATTGCCGATTATGTTATCATGCTGGACAAAGGTCAGATATTATTCGCCGGAACGCTCGACGGACTGAGGGCTTCAGACCATCCCAGAATCAGGATGTTCCTGGAGCGGAAACCGGAACAGCAGGCATATTCTCCGGATGATTATTTCAGGGTTATCGCGGGGGAATGACGGCATGAGAGGGAGAGCGTGAGAGAAGAGATAAAAGCCGGGCTTATTATTGTCATATCCCTGGTTCTTCTCACCCTCGTGGTAGTCCTTATCGGCGGCGGACAGTTCTTCGAAAAGTTTGATCACTACAGCATCAGGGTCAAGAATGCTGCAGGTCTCGAGCCGGGCGCCCAGGTAAAGCTGGGCGGCGTGAGAATAGGCAGGGTCCTTGCCATACGGGAGCCGCATCTGCCGGGAGAATCCGTTGTGATAGAGATCGGCATCAAGCGCGGCAAACCGATCTATAAGGGGACAAGGGCGCTCATAACACAGGTCGGTTTTGTGGGTGATATCTATCTCCTGCTCACGGTGGACAATACGGTCAATGAGCGGATAAAGGTGGGCGATGTCATTCCCTCGAAAGAGGTCGTCGATTTCGGGGTCATCATGGCAAAGGTCGAGGCTCTTTCACAATCCCTCGATGTGCTCATCAGGGATATGGATAAGGTGTTCAGCCCCCAGAACATTAAGCAGGTCGAGTCGCTCCTGGGCAATACGAACAAGGCAATAGTTTCGGCCTCTTCCCACGTGGAGAACATCGCCCTGAATATCCGTGCCGCAACAGACAAACTCTCAGCGGTGCTCGATGAACTTGAGGGTCTCGTCAGGAACAATAAGGCTGAGTTCAGCCAGGTCCTGAAAAAAGCGCGTGAGGACCTGGAAAAGGCTGAAGTTATGATCAGCACTATCGAGAAGTCGGCAAGGACGGTTGACCGGACCGTTGACCTGCAGTCACAGAACCTCGACGACCTGCTGAATTCCATGACGCGCACGACAGAGGAACTCCAGGACCTTATCCACGATTTAAAGCGAAAACCCTGGAGCGTAATCTACAAGGAGGGAAAGGGTGATTAACGTTTTCAGGAGATTATGCCCCGTGCTCTGCCTGTTCGCGGTAGCTTCGTGTACCATGCCCGAGACAAGGATATACAGCCTGCATGTGCCTGCGGAGAATTATGCTGTGCGTTCCCGGAAAGAGGTGATGGTCACGCTTCGGGTACAGTCTCCACGCTACCTGGCCCAGCCCTATATCGCCTGGCGGCTGTCTCCCTACGAGCTGGAGATATCCGGGTATGCAAAATGGGAATTGTCGCCGGTCGATATGGTCAAAGAAATTTTCCGGGATGCGCTTATCGCCCATTTTCAGCAGGTGCGGGTCTCCAACGCGGTGCCCGAAGGGTCTGTTGTGCTCTCGGTCAATCTCAGGCGTTTTGAGGGAGTTGATGACCATTTCGGTGAGCTTCTGCTTGATGCCGAACTTTCCACAGCAGAAGGCAAAGAGATCTACCGGATGACGACAAGCAAGAAAGTGCCGCTCGAGACAACGGACAGTGCAGGACTGGCAAAAGCCCTCAGCTCAGCTTTGCATGAAGCCGTTCTGGAAGTTGTCGCGACAATGGAAAGCAGGGTATAGAAACAGGTCAGGAATCATAGAGGGCAGGCTTCCTGTCTTTTATGAGGTCATTGAAATCGTTCAGTTTTTTATCTCGCGCCCGCGACAGGTCAAGATCTGCTGTCCCCAGCATCTCGTCGTCGATCCCTGCACGGACCACTATCTCTCCCTGCGGTGAGGTTATCTGGCTCTGTCCAATGAACGTGAGCGCCTGTGTATTTCCCCTCTGCTCCCTGCCCGTGCGGTTTGCCGTAACTGCATAGACCCTGTTTTCGAGACAGCGGACCGGCATGGACTGGGGACAGTAGGGCAGGACAAGGTTGGACGGATGTGCAATCACCTCCGCTCCCCTGAGAGCAAGGGTCCTCGCCGACTCAGGGAAGAACCAGTCGAAGCAGATCATGATGCCGATCCTGCCGATTTTCGTATCCCAAACCCGGAACCCTGTGTTGCCGGGAGCGAAGAAGAGGTTCTCCTCAAAATAGAGATGCGTTTTGCGGTACCGTCCGAGAAAGCCTTCGGGTCCGGTCAGAACTGCCGAGTTAAAGAAAATGTCTCCATCCCGCTCTGGAAGACCGGCGACAATATATATCCCCTTCTCCCGGGATAACCCTGCAAGGAATTCGGTCGTTTCGCCCTTCGGGACAGGCTCTGAGAGATCAGCGACTTCATCCCGGGAAATAAACTGGTACCCGGTGGCGAAAAATTCTGGTAATACAAGGAGGTCCGGGGAGGTATCTCTTGCTGCGGACCTGACTTTTTCGAGGTTTTCCTGCTTCCTGCCGAATGCCGTATTGAACTGGAAAAAACCTGCCTGCATGCAATAAGATATCATTGTATGCCTGATAAGGACAAGGTTTCCTATCTATAAGTAAATAAAATAAGTTTATAAGTAAGTCTTTTGACTTCTTATTTTCTGACGTGCTAAAATCAGGTGCTTTTTTTAAGGCAAATCAGGGGATAATCCGTGGACCTCAAAAAGATCGAAAAAGGCGTACGCCTCATCATTGAAGGCATCGGTGAAGATCCGGACAGGCCGGGCATGAAAGGCACGCCCGGAAGGGTCGCCAAAATGTACCAGGACATATTTTCCGGACTGGAGACCCCGACAGAAGAGATCCTCCAGCATATTGAGGGCGAAAGCCATGAAGAACTGGTTCTGCTGAAGGATGTCCCGTTCTATTCCGTATGCGAACACCATCTTCTCCCGTTTATCGGCAAGGCCCATGTTGCCTATGTCCCCGGCGCAGGGAAGATAGCCGGCATCGGCGAGCTCGCCAAGGCCCTGGAGATTTTTGCCAAGAGACCCACGGTGCAGGAACGCCTCACCGCCCAGCTCGCCGATCTGATCATGGAAAAGCTCAGGCCCAAGGGTGCCATGGTGGTCGTCGATGCGGAGCATCTCTGTCTTTCGATGCGGGGTCTGAGAAAGTCGGGTGCCCGCACCGTGACTTCTGCCGTGAGAGGAATATTCAGATCGAAGGAATCGACACGGCAGGAGCTTCTGGAACTGATCAAGAAGAATGCTTAGCTGAAACCGGATTTTTCTCCGGTTGTCTGAATGTGACGTCATGTGAGTTTCAGGACACAATAACGTAATACGACTGCAGAGGAGGAATACCATGTCAGCAAAGATCATCAGCGGTACCGAAGTGGCTGCACAGATTCGCGAAGAGCTCAAGAAGGAAGTTTCCGAACTGAAAGAGAAGACGGGTGTAATACCGGGACTGGTCACCATTTTGGTGGGACACAATCCCGCCTCAGTCAGCTATGTCACAGCGAAGCAGAAGACAGCGCACGAATTGGGGTTCCATTCGATCCAGGACGATCAGCCGGAGGACATCGCGGAGGAGAAGTTGCTGAAGCTTATCGAAACCTACAATAAGGACACGAAAATCCACGGCATCCTTGTACAGCTCCCGCTGCCGAAGCATATTGACGAGAAGAAGGTTCTGAATGCGATCGATCCTGATAAGGATGTGGACGGGTTTCATCCGGTCAACGTCGGCCGCCTGATGATCGGGGGAAAAGAGGCGAAGTTCCTTCCCTGCACCCCTGCAGGTATCCAGGAACTGATCGTCCGGGCCGGTTTCGATACCTCCGGTGCCGAGGTGGTTGTGGTGGGCCGCTCGAATATTGTCGGCAAGCCGATTGCAAACATCATGCTCCAGAAGGGAAAGGGCGCCAACGCGACGGTCACTGTTGTCCATACCGGAACGAAGGACCTTGAGGCTCACTGTAAGCGCGCTGATATTCTGATTGTCGCTGCCGGTGTGCCGGGTCTGGTAAAGCCTGAATGGATCAAGCCGGGCGCCTGCGTCATCGATGTGGGGGTGAACCGCGTGGGGGAGAAGAAGAGTGAGAAGACGGGAAAGATGGTGCCGATATTGAAGGGTGATGTCGACTATGATGCAGCCAAGGAGATCGCCGGGGCCATAACACCGGTGCCGGGCGGCGTGGGTCCGATGACAATCACGATGCTCATGAAGAATACCGTCAAGTCTGCAAAACTTGCTGCAGGCATATAGATGAAATGATGCGGGCGGGGCATGATTCGCCTCGCCATGCAGCACCTGGCAAAAGGATAATGCGTTCATTGAAAAAAGGGAAAGCCAACATTTATAATAAAATACAGACCCTCAGAAGCACTATTGCCTGTCGGTTTTCGTAGGTTTTCTTTCAGGTCAAAGGAGCAGATTATGTCGGTGAAAACTCTAAAATATGAAGCAAAAGGTGCTCAGACCCTCCTTCGGGAAGTCATGGACAAGTCGGGCCAGAATCTGCTTGCCTGTTACCAGTGCCGGAGATGTGCTGCGGGATGCCCGGTAGGCGAAGAAACGGGTGTAACCCCGGACAGGCTTATCCGGATGATCCTTCTCGGCGACAGGGGTGAAGCACTCAGCAATCTCCTTGTCTGGAAGTGCGTTGCCTGCTATACCTGCGGTACACGCTGCCCTAACAACATCCAGACCGCCCGCATCACGGAAACGCTCAAACAGATGTCGAAAAAAGAGCATCTCGAACCTCTCAGGCCCCGGATTGCCGACTTTCATAACGCATTTATGAAGGCGACCGGACATATGGGCCGCTTCAATGAGATCGAGGGAATGGGCATCTATGAAGCAAAGACCGCTCTCAAGGAGCTGAAAAAGGGGAATGTCGGTGCGGTAATCGATGAGATGATGAACCAGGCAAAGCTCGGCATGACGATGATGAAAAAGAAGCGGATGCACTTCAAGGTGGACAAGGTGAAGAACAAGGCAGAAGTCAAGGCGCTCTACCGTAAGGCCAAGCCAGGGAAGGGGGCATGACCATGGAAATGGCCTATTATCCCGGATGCTCGCTGCATGCCTCATCGGAGTTGTATGACATACAATGCAAGATGGTCTTCCGGAACCTTGGGATTGAACTCAGAGAGATACCGGACTGGAACTGCTGCGGTGCCACGGCAGCGGCCAAGACAGACGATTTTCTCGCTATAGCGCTGCCGGCAAGAAACCTCGGGATTGCTGATGCGACCGGCCTCTCTGAGATTGTTATTCCCTGTTCGTCCTGTTACAGCAGGACGCTGGTATCCCAGCAGCGACTCTCCTGCGATCTGAAGCTGAAGGAATCTATCAATGCGGAGCTCGGCAGGAAGGTGGAGGGGAATATCAAGGTCTCGAACATCCTCGAGGTGCTGAAGCCGCGGGTCGCATCGGGGGAGATAGCGGAAAAAGCCAGGAAGAAACTGGAAGGACTGAAGCCCGCCTGCTACTACGGATGCCTGCTCACCCGTTTCCCCTGTGATGTCCCCGTGACCGATGATGTGGAAAACCCTCAGGGTATGGAGATCATCTGCAGGTCACTCGGCGCAGAACCCGTTGACTGGAGCTATAAGACAGACTGCTGCGGTGCATCTGCATCGGTCAATGACGCTGAGCAGTCGCTGCTGCTGATGTCGCGGATCATGAAGGATGCTGAGGCGCGCGGCGCGAACTGCTTTGTCACCACCTGCCCGCTCTGCCAGTTCAACGTTGATGCATACCAGGAACAGGTGGCGCAGAAGTACGGGCTGGGAAAGCGGCTGCCGGTCTATTTTATAACTGAACTTATCGGTATTGCCATGGGCTTCGACGCGGTCGAGATGCAGGTTGACCGGCATTTTGTGGATGCCATGGGCCTGTTAAAGGAGCTGAAACTGATATGAGCATGCTATCCAATTCAACGAAGCGTGGTTCCGTTCTGATCGTCGGCGGCGGCATCGGCGGTATGCAGGCAGCTCTTGACCTTGCTGACAGCGGGTTCAAGGTGCATATGGTGCAGCGCGACCCTTCCATTGGCGGGACCATGGCCATGCTCGACAAGACCTTTCCGACGGGCGACTGCGCTATGTGTATGATATCGCCCAAAATGGTCGAAGCGGGCCGTCATCTGAACATCGATATTCATACCCTTGCAGAAGTGACCTCGGTCGAGGGAGATGCCGGGGATTTCAAGGTCAGAGTTAAGCTCGCTCCCCGGTATGTGGATGCCGACAAATGTACCGGCTGCGGTGACTGCGAACTCAAGTGTCCGAAGAAGGTCCTGAGCGAATTCGACCAGAAGCTTGGCCCACGGAAGGCCGTTTATTCACTTTTCCCCCAGGCCGTGCCGAACACGCGTGCGATCGATGCGAGCCAGTGTCTCTGCCTGAACGACCCGGACCGTAAGCGCTGCCGTCTCTGCGAAAAGGCATGCAAGGCAGGGGCAATCAACTACGGGGACACGGGCAGGGAGATCGAGCTCAATGTCGGGTCCATCATCCTGAGCCCCGGCCTCGACCGGTACGACGCACGCGCACGGCAGGAACTCGGCCTTGGGCGCTGGCAGAATGTCGTGTCGTCCATACAGTTTGAACGCATTCTTTCCGCATCCGGCCCCTATAAGGGAGTTGTCCAGCGTCCTTCCGACCAGAAACATCCGAAGAAGGTGGCATGGATCCAGTGTGTAGGCTCGCGGGATAACCATAATGCCAACCCCTGGTGCTCGTCGGTCTGCTGCATGTACGCGACGAAACAGTCTATCATTGCGAAGGAGCATGACAAGAACATAGAGCCGACGATCTTCTATATGGAGATGCGTGCCTTTGGCAAGGACTTTGACAAGTATGTAGAGCGTGCTAAGAACGAATACGCCGTCAGGTACCAGCGTGCCATGGTCTCGGCGGTCCGCGAGGAACCGGGCACGGGTGACCTGCTCCTGAAATACGCAGCCGAAGACGGAGGACTGATAACCGAGAAGTTCGATATGGTCGTGCTCTCCATCGGCTTTCAGCCGCACTGTGACGCGGAGCAGTTCGCCAAGACCTTCGGCATCGAAACCAATCAGTACCTCTTTGCAAAGACATCGCCTTTTACCCCTGTCAGGACATCCCGCGAAGGAGTATTTGTCACCGGCATCTACCAGGGGCCGAAAGATATCCCTGAAACCGTGATGCAGGGCAGCGGCGTCGCAGGCAGCGTCATGGCGATGCTCGCTGAGGTGCGCGGAACGGAGACCGTCAAGAAGGAACTCCCCCCGGAAAAAGATGTGACGGGAGAGGACCCGAGGATCGGAGTCTTTGTCTGCCACTGCGGAACGAACATTTCCTCGACCGTCAATATCGACGAGGTGGTCAGCGCCGTGAAGGACCAGCCAGGGGTAGCCTATGTGACCAACACGATCTATGCCTGTGCGCAGGACAACCAGGATATGATCAAGCAGACGATCAAGGAACAGAACCTGAACAGGGTTGTCATCGCATCCTGCACACCGCGAACACATGAAAAGCTCTTCCAGGAGACGATCCGCGAGGCAGGGCTGAACAAGTATCTCTTTGACCTTGCCGATATCCGCGAGCAGTGCTCATGGTGTCATAAGGGTCAGAACGAGGTTGCGACCAAGAAGGCTATCGGCATCGTGAAGATGTCTGTTGCAAAATCACGGCTTCAGGAACCGCTCCAGAGCGAGACCGTCGGCGTGACCCCTGCCTGTCTCATCATCGGCGGCGGTATCGCCGGCATGACAGCCGCGCTTTGCCTTGCTGACCAGGGGTTCCCGGTCCATGTCATCGAGCAGGACAAGGAACTGGGGGGGCTGGTACGACAGGTATACCGTACGCTTGAAGGTCTCGATGTCCAGGAGTTCCTGAAAGACAGGATCGGAGCGGTCAACGAGCATCCCAAGATTACGGTCCATAGGAGTGTCGAGGTGAAGAAGACCGATGGATTTGTCGGAAACTTCAAGACGATCCTGACGGATGGGAGCATCATCGAACATGGAGCCATCATACTGGCAACCGGTGGTATCGAATACCAGCCAACGGAGTATCTCTATGGCGAGAGCCCAAACGTTATCACGCAGCGGCAGCTTGAGAAGACCCTGGCTGACGGCGGGGCTCCGAAGGCAGGAGAACGGTATGTAATGATCCAGTGTGTCGGGTCGCGGGAAGAACCGAACCAGTACTGCTCGCGCATCTGCTGTCAGGATGCCATACGGAATGCAATAGCTATCAAGGAAAGCAACCCCGCTGCAGAGGTCGTCATTGTCTACCGCGACATCAGGACCTATGGTCTCAGGGAGGATTACTACAAAAAGGCGCGCGACCTTGGCGTGATTTTTGTCCGCTATGATGTGGACAGAAAACCGCGGGTGGAGCAGGCGGGTCCCACGGTGAGTGTCAGGACGTGGGACTATATGCTGAATAAGGAACTTTCCCTTGATGCAGACTGGCTTGTCCTCTCAACCGGGCTCAGACCTCACCCGACAACGGACCATGTCGGCGAGATGTACAAGGTAACAAGAAACCCTGACGGGTACTTTCTTGAGGCGCACGTCAAGCTCCGCCCCGTCGATTTCCCGAGCGAGGGATTGTTCGTCGCAGGGCTTGGCCATGCGCCAAAGAATATCGACGAAACCGTTGCCCAGGCACTGGCTGCTTCGGGACGCGCCGGTGTCATTCTGTCGCATGAGCGGCTTGCCGTTTCGGGTATCATTGCAAAACACAAGCGCGAGCTCTGCATGTCATGCCTGAGCTGTTTGAGGGTATGCCCGTTCGGATCTCCCTATATCGCGGAAGACGGGAAGGTGTCGCATAATGAAGTCAAATGCATGGGATGCGGCATCTGTGCCGGCATCTGTCCTGCCAAGGCATTCCAGGTGAACAATTTCAGAGATGACCAGATCCTTGCGATGATCGATGCTGCGGTGGAGTCCGAGCCCGGTGTGGTCAATTAAGGTGTGAGAGAGGAGAAGACAGATGGCTGATGTTGCAGAGGCAACAGAGCAGACAAGGGTTTCGACCATAGAGAAGTCCCATGAGATCCCGGACAGCTGGCAGCCGAATGTTCTTGCCTTTGCCTGCCACTACTGCGCCTTCGCTGCAGCTGACCTTGCAGGCGTGATGCGGCTTTCCTATCCCCCGAATGTAAAGATCATCAGGCTGCCGTGCACGGGCAAGCTCGACCACATCCATGTGCTGCGCGCATTTGAACGCGGCATCGACGGTGTGTTCGTCGCCGGTTGACTCGTCGGCCAATGCCATTACCTGGAAGGTAATAAGTTCGCCGCACGAAGGATTCGGTATGCAAAGAAGCTCCTAGCAAAGGTCGGTATTGATCCTGCCAGGATCGAGATGTATAATCTGTCCGCAGCCATGGGGCCGCGCTGGGCAGAGATCTGCACCAATTTTACGGAGAAGATACGACAGATGGGGCCGTCGCCCATGTGGTATGCAACCCGCAAGGAAGATAAAGGAGTGAACGAACCATGATCGTAGGCCAGCAAAAGCCGTTTGATGAGATATGGGAGATGGTCAAGGGCTTTAAAAAGGTACTGGTATTCGGCTGCAACACCTGTGTGGCGATCTGCCATGCGGGCGGAGGAAAGGAAGCGGAGATCCTCACCTCCCTGCTGCGGATGAAGGCTGCACAGGAAGGGGTCGACATGCAGGTGGACAATGCTGCGATCGAGCGGCATTGCGAACCGGAGTTCTTCGAGCCGTTGATGGAGAAGGTGAGGACCTATGACCTCGTGCTGTCAACTGCCTGCGGCGTGGGTGTTAATTTCCTTGCCGATCGCATCGGTGCCATACCGGTATACCCCGGTATCAATACGACGTTCTACGGCGCTGTTCCTGAAGCAGGTTTCTTTGTAGAACTCTGCGGCGGGTGCGGCAACTGTGTCCTGCACCTGACCGGCGGTATCTGTCCGATTGTTCGTTGCTCCAAATCGCTTATGAACGGCCCCTGCGGCGGTACGAACAACGGCAAGTGCGAAGTGAGCAATGAAACCGATTGCGCATGGTTCCTTATTGTCGAGCGGATGAAGAAGCTGGGTACACTGGAAAAGCTCTTTGAGGTCCAGCCCCCCCGTGACTGGTCGACCGGAACGCATGGCGGGCCGCGAAGAATATCGGTCGAGCATATCCGGGCATTTGAGGAAGAAGAAGAGAAGAATGCAGCAACGGAGGGACGATAGATGAAGAGCGGCAGCAACCTGGAACGAGTCATTGCAAGCGGCAAAATGGCGGTTACGGCCGAGCTCGGCCCCCCCATGAGTGCTGACCCCCATGAAGTGATCAAAAAGGCGAACATTCTGAAGGGATTCTGTGATGCGGCGAATATCACGGATTGCCAGACTGCGGTTGTCCGCATATCGAGTATCGCTGCTGCAGTCATCGCGTTGCGCGAGGGCCTTGAACCGGTCATGCAGATGACCTGCCGGGACCGCAACCGGATCGCCATGCAGGCAGACTTCCTTGGCGCAGCTGCCCTGGGGATCAAGAATTGCCTCTGCATTGCGGGCGACCACCAGATGTTCAGCGCAGCAGGCAAGCTGAAAGGACATCCCGGGGCAAAGAACGTGTATGACGTGGACACCTGTCAACTAGTCGGCATCATGAAGAAGATGCGCGACGAGGGACTTCAGCAGGGTGGCGATAAACTTGAAGTGGCCCCGAAGTTCTTTGTCGGTGCTTCCTGGACCCCTATGGGAGATCCGATGGATTTCAGGCCCTACAACCTGAAGAAGAAGGTGGATGCCGGCGCAGACTTCATTCAGACCCAGGGAATCTACGACATGGAACTCTTCAAGGCGCAGATGGAAAAGGCGCGGAACCTTGGGCTCCTTGAGCGGACCGCCATGCTTGCCGGCATCATTGTGCCGAAGAGCGCGATGATGCTCAAGTATATGGATTCTTCCGTTGCCGGCGTTACGGTACCCAAATCGCTTATCGAACGCATGAACAAGGCAAAGGCGACAGCAGGAGACGACAAGAAGAAGGCGCGTGAACTGCAGGAACAGGAAGGCATCAAGATTACCGTCGAACTTATTCAGCAGGCCCTTGAGATCCCAGGGGTAAAAGGTGTGCATATTCAGGCGATCGAATGGGAGACTGCAATGGAGCCGATCGTTAAGGCGGCAGGCCTCTATCCGAGGCCGACGTTTCCCGATGCGTAGCGGAAAGAGCAGTGTGAAAATCCGGGGTGTGGTAACCCCGTGCGGATGACCGGGCTGTGCTTCCGGCATGTCCCCGATGGTTTCCGATCAGGAAATTTCGGTTGACATCAGTTGGTAAAATTGCAAAAATGACATATATGAAACCTGTTACCATAGCGCTATTGACTGCAGTCATAGTGGCGATATGTGTACCCTTGTCGGCCGCTGGTGCGTTTGCCGGCGATGCGCCGAGTATCGCTGCACTGGATGTTTGCAGTACGTCGCATGCAGCGGTATCCCTGAATGCCGATAGTCCCGCCATCCAGGAGTGCCTCTGTGAACTGTCGCAACTCTCATGTATTGGATATATGGATAGAGCAAAACATTTCTTTCAGCCAGCAGTATTTGCAATCAAAGTAGACCGCCCTCCCTTAGCCTGATCTTCCTTTCCGAAGTCTCCGAGCAATCACTTTTTTGAGATACAGGTGACCCCTGTATCAGGAGAGCCTTTTTCAGGCTTTTCTTCCCGTTAAACTCGGCTCTGCTTCGGAAATTATTGAAAAATAATGCCGAAGCAGCGCCTCTTTTTCTGGATAACAGTTTTTACTGTTGCTAGTAATACCACTGCTTCATGCGAAGCAGATACCACGGGGAAGCAAGACGAGGAGGTTAGATCATGGAAGGTGGAAAATTGTTTGATGAACGTCTTTCGAGAAGAGGCCTTATTAAAGGTGCGGCAGGCATTGCAGGAATTGCTGCCTTAACCGCCGGTGGATTGGGAGTATTTTCTAAAGCAGAGGCCAAGGGGGGAGGCACTGAAAAGTGGCCCTGGCCCTATGAAAAGCTGGACCCCGAGAAGACTGCTGAGATCGCCTATGCTGAGTGGTACCGGGTATTTTGTGGAGCAGCGGTTATCAACAGTGTATTCAGTCAGCTCAGCGAAAAAGTTGGTGAACCCTATACATCTTTCCCCAGCGACGCCTTTGTTTTCCTTGAGGGTGGGATGGCAGGCTGGGGAACGATTTGTGGCTCCAACGCTGGTGCGAACATCGTTGCTAACACGATCATCGGACCGCGCATCGCAGGGCCGGAGTGTGAGAACGGAGCGGCAATCGGAGCGGATATTCTGCAGTGGTATTCTGAAGCGGCGCTTCCCACATTTACTCCGAAGGAGCCCAGGCAGAAGGCAAAGATTATGCAGACCACGAGCAATTCACCCCTCTGCCATGTGTCGGTAGGCAAGTGGATGAAGGAGTCCGGTTACGCTATCAGCAGCCCTGAGAGGAGGGATCGTTGCGCCCGCGTGGCTGCCAGCGTTGCCCACAATCTTGTCAAGGATCTGAATGCCTGGAAAGACGGCTCCTACAAGGCAAAGTCTTCTTGGAAGCCGGCCAGCAACATGGGCATCACGGCGCAGCAGAACTGTGCGGAGTGCCACGGCGCCAATATCCCGACACCGCCGGCCGCAAAAAAGGTATAGCGCATAATCCTGGGATTATCGGCGGGCAGGTGCAATTCCTGCCCGTCAGAAAATAGAGAGCGGTATTTTCATGCCATAAAAATCTGGAACAGGAGAGGGTCCATATGATGAAAAGAAATTTGGTGATGATAGTTACATTCCTGGTGCTTGTTTCTCCGGTCCGTGCATATGCTGCAGGTCTTTGCTGTCAGGTGTCGAGCGGTTCTCAGGAAAGCCTGCTTGACAGCACCCTGCCGGATGCGAAAAGATTTTCGCTGCAACTACTTTATAGCTTTAGCATGATGGATGAGCTGAAAGAAGGAAGTTCAACGGTATCGCTGCAGGATGTAAAGAACGACGGCAAGTATACGAAGCTCCCTGTCGATATGCACATGATAAAATATACTCTGAATGCCGTCTATGACATCAACGACAAAGTCACTGCACTGATATCCGTTCCCTACGTACGCAATACCATGGATATGGAGATGGGCATGCGCATGATGGGCATGGGCACGAAATGGATGGACCATACGATGACCCCGATACAGGAACTGGGGGATGTTACCGTCATGGGACTGTATCACTACTACCTGAGGGGCGGGGGTAACAAGTCCGACATCCTTTCGTTCGGCCTCGGCGTAAAGACCCCGACGGGTTCTGCAACGATAAGAGGGTCGAGCGGAAAGTTCATTCATGCCCACATGCAGCCAGGCACCGGTTCATGGGATCCCCTGTTTTCTCTCATGTATACCAAGGATATGGCGCCCTTTCTTCTCCAGACCGATCTCACCTATCAGTTGACCACGAGAAACCGTGACGGGTATGAATTTGGCGATTCCTTTACCGCAAACGTCATCGGGAGGTACGCGGTAACCTCTTTTTTCAATATTTCGGCAGCTGCAACGTATCTTCATGTCAACAGTGCAGATGACCGGGACGGCAACTACACGGACCTCACCAGCCTTATGGACGACCCGGACAATACCGGTGGTGACAGCATATGGCTTTCTCCGGGAATCAAAGTGAGACCGTTTCAGAACAATCCCACTGCCATAGACCTGAAGGTCCAGTTTCCGGTATGGGAGCGCGTCAACGGTATCCAGCTGGTATCGACATACCGCATCCTCGCCGGGGTCACGTTCAACTTTTAATGCCCTCTGATGAGGGAATAGATCATCATTCATACGAGGAGGAACAGACATGGTTAGGAAGAGTATTATTTTTCTTGTCGTAGCGGTCAGTCTGATGCTTGCCGGGATTGCTTTTTCCCAGAACAGAGGTGACGTGCCTCTCCATAAGGAGTGCAAATACTGCGGCATGGACCGGGGCATGTTCGATTTCACCCGTATGCTGATAGAATACGACGATGGGACAACCGTTGCGGTCTGCAGCATTCATTGTGCTGCCGTGGACCTGGCGAACAACATCGACAAAATGCCAAAGAGCATTATGGTAGGGGACTTCAATTCGAAGGATCTTATCGATGCCGAAAAAGCCTCCTGGGTCATCGGCGGGGAAAAACCCGGTGTCATGTCGAAGAGGGGCAAATGGGCATTTGCAAAGAAGGAAGACGCAGAGGCATTCAGTAAGAAGAACGGTGGCTCGGCTGCCGACTTTGAGACAGCGATGAAGGCAGCCTACGAGGATATGTATGGTGATACGAGGATGATCAGGGACAAGCGAAAAATGAACAGGATGAAACAGTCGGGAGAACAAGGGCATAAACACTAGGTTTATAGCAGAAAAACCCAGGGGTGCATTTCCTGCACACGATTTCAAATCGTGTGCAGGAGTGCTCGTCGTGCTTTTTTTCTTTTGCATTGCGGCCTGTGCGCAACAGCCGCTCTATCCGGAACCCGTTCGGAAAGGGGCGGTCGTGTCTGTTGATATTGCCGCACTGCAGGAAAGCGTACCGCAGTTCTACTCCTATAACTCTCTGGGGCGTACCGTCAGATTCTTTATCATAAAGATAGACGGCCGGGTTCTTTCTTTTCTCGATGCCTGTATGAAATGCCACCCCAAAAAGCGTGGCTTCAGGTTCGACAGCGGTTCTGTAATCTGCAGGGCATGCGACGAACGTTTCCCCGTTTCAGAGATAGAAAAGGGTTTCGGGAGCTGTTATCCCATCAGAATCGAAGGGAAGGTCCAAGGGCAACAATACCTTATCCCCATTCCGGTGCTTGAAGACATGGCGAATAGATATTTCAGTTGAGCAGGGGCGGTATATCCTCAGAGTTCTTTCCGGGGCTTTCCCATCCGGAGAAATAACATAAACCATCGGATCAGTACTGTTTTGCCGCTACGGTTGATAGGCCGACTTGTCCCCGATGTCATAATGGAGCGGCATAAAGGCCTTCCTCAGCATAAAGAACACGAGCATGAGCGAAATGAAGACAAGACCATATGCAGCCTGCCTTGTATCGAACAGCCCCATACCATACAGGAAGAGATATGCCGGCATGATCATGCCGAGGAGGTATCCTTCAAACAGCCGGAAACAGAAAGCTTCCTTGGCTGTGATGAAGCCGAGGCAGCAGGCAAGCGGTATCAGCAACAGCGCGCCGAGAGGCTCCCTGAAGAAGGCTGAAGCCGGGCTTCCCTTACCCATAAGGAACAGCAATACAAGACAGACAACCGCAACATAATAGATATTTTTGAGCAGACGGTGAAACTTGCCGACATACAAATGAATGAAAAAGACGCTCAACCCTATGCTCATGTAGAGCAGCAGAATAAGGATATCGGCCGCCAGGCCTGAATGTATGAGCGGTAATTCAGGTAGTTCCGATGAACGCGTGCCGGCGAGAGCAAGGAGTGATGCCATTGCCATGAACACCGTAGAGAGAACGATTCCTGCCCGGTACAGTATCACGGTAATCCTGTCCTCCCGGGTAAGCGGCTGAAAACTCGCGGTATCTCCCATAGCTAAGTATACAATCTCATTGACCGATTGAGCAATGGTTCGCTGCATGCTCTGGACTTGTAAGCCTTCATGCGTAAGGGCTATTATATCCAAACGCTGCATTTCAAGGAGAACGGCATGGCAAAGACAACGATACAGGATCTTCTGAGGAAGAAGGCAGAGGGCAAGAAGATTTCCATGCTTACCGCTTATGACTACCCTTTTGCCCAGATCATTGATGAAGCAGGTGTCGATGCAGTCCTGGTGGGAGACTCTCTCGGTGTGGTTGTCCAGGGGCTGGAAAATACGCTTGCGGTTACCATGGACGAGATGATGTATCATACAAAGATGGTGGCGCGCGCAGTGAAAAATGCTATGGTCATCGGGGATATGCCGTTCATGTCCTATCAGACAAGCTCCGAAGATTGCCTGAGGAACGCCGGCAGATTCCTGAAGGAAGGCGGCGCTGCTGCGATAAAGATCGAAGGCGGTGCCGAGATAGCAGATAAGATCACTGCGCTGACAAGGTCTGACATCCCGGTCATGGCGCATATCGGTCTGACCCCCCAGTCTATCCACAGGATGGGTGGATATAAGGTGCAGGGAAAGACCAAAACGGCGGCACGAAAATTGATCGAAGAGGCTAAAATCGTAGAGGACGCCGGTGCATTTTCCGTGGTGCTTGAGGGGATTCCCATGACTCTTGCGCGGGAGATAACGAAGACGCTTTCGATCCCGACCATCGGGATCGGTGCCGGTCCGTATTGCGATGGTCAGGTCCTGGTGATGCATGACCTCCTGGGCCTGTTTGAACGGTTTGTGCCCAAGTTTATTAAGCGCTATGCAAAGCTGAGAGACGATGCTGTCGGGGCTGTCCGGGAATACAAGAAGGAGGTGGAAGAGGGTGTTTTCCCTTCCGAGGAGCAGAGCTTTAAATAATCAGTATACTGCGAGTGGCGTAGTGATACATTCGCGCGGATACTCAAGAAAGGTAAACGTATTGCAATCCAGGCGCATGATTTTCGGGAAGGGCACAGAAGACCACGGTGGTTCACTCTCATACCGGGGGAAGATGATCACACGTGCCTGCCGCTATCCGACCGTAAATGACAACCGCGTTTTCGCTATTGTGAAGCGGATGGTTGCTGACCGTCTGCTGGTTCTTGACAGGCGTTAAAAGAGTGGTCATGAAGAACTTAGATCGACAGAACGTCAGGATGCTTCTTCTGGGGGATAACCCTGAGGATGTGGAACTCGAGATCGCTGCACTACGCAATGCTCGACTCTCGATGGAATGTGATGTTGCGCGCAACAGACAGGAGTTCATTGAACAGCTCTCCCTGTTCTGCCCTGACATCATCTTGACTGACTCTGCCCTGACGGATATTACGGGTATCGAGGCTATCGGCATCGCCAGGTCCAGGGGCGTCGATGCCCCCGTTATCATCATCGCAGACGAGGGCAGCGAGTCTGCCGCAGTTGACAGCCTGAGAAAGGGGGCAGTTGATTACGTTCTCAGGAATAATATCTCAGAACTGGCAGCACACGTGAAGCAGGCTCTGGAACTATGGGAAGACCGCAAGGTAAAAGAACGGACAGAAGCTGAGGAAATCTGCCGCCAGCAGCTGCTTTTTGGGAACAAGTACATGGAGGCTATCGGGAGGCTGTTGGGAGGTGTTGCCCACGACGTTAATAATATCCTGACCGGAATCATGGGATATGCCGAGATATGTCTCTCTGACACTCCCCTGGAACCTGAGATGCGACGCAGACTGGAATCGATCCTTTCCATTGGCCAGAGGGGGGCAGACCTGGTCATGCACCTGCTTGCATTCAGAAGGCAGATGACAACGGATTTCAAGGTTGTCGACCTGAACGATTTCATCACGGACATCAATCATTTTTTCAGAAGGATCGTGGAGAAGACCATAGAGATCAGGTTGGATCTTTCCCCTGATGTGCTTCAGATACGGTGCGATCCGGGCCAGCTGGCGCAGGCAATGATGCATCTTATCCTTAATGCAAAGGATGCGATGTCCGGAAGCGGCATCATAACAATCAGGACGGGAAGGGGACTGACCGGCGATAGCCAAATGCCGCTTTGCCGGGCAGGAGAAAACCGCGAGAGGCATTGCTGTATTACCATATCCGATACCGGTGCCGGGATGGATGAACATCATCTGGAGAAGATATTTGATCCCTTTCTTAACTCACAGGATGCCGGCAAAGTTTCAGGGCTCGGCCTGACGATCGTTTCTTCCGTTATCAGGGCGCATAACGGAACAGTTGCCGTAACGAGCAAGAAAGGCGAGGGGACGAGAATTACCGTCTGTCTGCCGCCCTGTGATCTGCAGCGGGAGTCAGACGAGGCGCCGTTCTATGAGACGATCCCGGCAAAGGAGAGCGAGTCGATAAGCGGTAGAGAGACCATTCTTGTGGTCGAAGATGAAGACGAACTGCGGGATATGCTTGCGACATTTATGCGCTCACTGGGCTACACGGCTGTACCCGCGCATGATGGCCGTGAGGCATTGTCGCTTTACCGTACAGATCCTGAAAGATTCCATTTTGTCATATCCGATATGTCCATGCCGCACACGGGCGGCATAGAACTTTTTCATGAGATCAGAAAAATCAATCAGCATGCACGGTTCATTCTGGTGACCGGGTACAGCCTTGCAGGTGTTGATGAACAAACTCTTGCACAGATGACGGCAATTATCAGGAAACCCTATACGCCCAAGCAGGTGGTCAAACTGATGAGAGATATTATCGGCGCTTAAGCTTCGGGGGCTGACGCATCACCTTCCACAGAGGAGACGGGAACCTGATCCGCCTTAATTTTGATGATCCGCCTGCCTTTCATGTTGACGATCGTGAATTTCGTTGAATCCGACTGAAAACTGTCGCCAACCGTGGGGATCCTCTGGAGATTCGAAATAAGAAATCCGCCGATCGTATCGTATTCGTTCGACTCCGGTATGTCAAAACCATGGTCTTCATTAAGGTCACGAATGGCAAGCGAGGCTTCGATAAGCAGCGAACCATCACTGAGCTGCTGCACTGGGGTTTCCGTGTCGTACTCATCCTGAATCTCTCCGACAATTTCTTCAATCAGGTCCTCGATGGTGACGAGACCGGTAACAGCGCCGTACTCGTCAACGGCCATTGCCATATGCTGACGTTTCTTCTGCATCTCCTTCATGAGCGCACTGATCTTCATCGTTTCCGGAACAAAGAGAGCCGGGTGCAGGATCTTGGGAGTAGATATAGGCCTGTTATTGGCCATTTCATTGAAAACATCCTTGTTGAAGAGAACCCCCTTGATATCAGAGATGTCCTTTTCATAGACCGGATAGCGCGAGAAGTTTTCGGTGGAGATCTTTCTGATGATATTGTCCGGCGATTCATTGATACTGAATGCAACCATCTTCGCTGCCGGCACCATCACGCCTTTTACCGAAATGTCGGTGAAATTGAAGACACTATGGATGAGCTCGTGTTCCGTAGCTTCGAAAATACCTCTGTCGGTCCCTTCCTCGATGAGGAGCTTTATCTCCTCTTCCGTAATAAATGATCGTTGGGAAAATGCTTTGCCACCAAACGGCTTGAGAAAGATGTTGCTGCTGGATGTCAGGATATTGACGAAAAAGGATGAAAGCTTAGAAATGAATGCGATCGGGCGGGCCACAAAAAGGCCAACTTTCTCGGGATTCCGCAAGGCAATAGATTTAGGGACAAGCTCTCCCAGAATCAGGGAGAGATAAGAAATGACAACAACGACAATCCCTATGGATATGGCTCCCGCTGCATGGGAAATAACGGGTACGGGAATGCCTGCAATGAGAGGTTCGATCGTCGTTACCGAAGCTGCACCGCCAATCGCTGATGCAAGGGCACCGGCAACCGTCACTCCAATCTGGACTGTTGCAAGAAATCTGTCGGGCTCGGACTGCAGCTTGAGCAGTTTTTTTGCACTCGGATTATTTTTTTCGGCCAGCTTCTTGATATAGGATTTGCGGGAGGTCACGACAGCAATTTCTGATGCAGCAAAAAAACCGTTCAGCACCAGGAAGATGAAGATGAATAATAGTTCAGGTATCATGCGTTAGCTGGTGATATTATACATCATTAGTGGATTAAACAGCACAATCTCTCGGTAACGAGCCTTATCGTAAACCCTATATGCAATCAACCACAAATTGACTAAACAAATGAAGATATCTAATATATGAATAAAGACGTAGCGAGGAGAAGACCGTGCAAACCAATCTCAACGTGGTCCTGCTTGCCCATACCCCGAATCCTGAGGCTGCCATTGCCATGGCTGCGAAGCTCTGTTACAGCCCTTCTGACATTGATTCGCTTATGCAGAAGATTGCAGCAAAGGACCAGAAAGGATTCGTGGAAAAGCTCATGAAGATGGGCCATATGAGTCCCATAGAACATGCCGCGTTCACCTTTGCAGTAGAAGGTATATCACGGGCGTGTTCCCACCAGCTCGTCCGTCATCGTCTCGCAAGTTATTCCCAGCAGTCACAACGGTATGTGAGCGAAGCGGACGGGTTCGATTATGTCATTCCACAGGCGATACAGGGTGATGCTGAACTCGAGCGCTATTTTGCGGATTTCATGCAAAAGGCGCAGAAGGCATATAACCATATTGTGAAGAAACTGGGCAAAAAGGGTATAAAAGGCGAGGCAGCCAACCAGGACGCCCGTTTCGTTCTCCCGAATGCAGCCGAGACCAAGATCATGATTACCATGAATGCCCGGGAACTGCTCCATTTCTTCAGGCAGCGGTGTTGCAACAGGGCGCAGTGGGAAATACGGCAGATGGCCGTAGAAATGCTCAAACTGGTGAACCGTATCGCGCCGACAGTGTTTGCAGGAAGCGGACCCGGGTGCGTGAGCGGACCCTGTCCCGAGGGAGAATATACCTGCGGCAAGGCTGTTGAAGTGAGGGAAAGATTCAAGAAACTTTGAACCAAAGATCTCACACGGTGTGGTTTCCACAAAACTACGGGCTTTGTTCATATCACTATTTTCATGCAAGGTGAAAAATAATGAAGAGAGGTAAAGATACATGGCATACGTGATAGCACTTGCAGGAAAGGGCGGAACCGGCAAAACGAGCATCGCCGGACTATCAGTGCGGTATATCATGGAGAAGAAAAAAAAACCGGTACTGGCGGTCGACGCAGACAGCAATGCATGTCTGAATGAAGCGCTGGGGGTGCCGGTACACGCGACCATTGGCCACCTGCGTGAAGAATCGCTGGAAGCGATACGCGGCGGAGGTGAGCGCCCCGGCGGCATGTCCATGGAGCAGCTCTTCGACTACCAGGTCCAGCAGTCTGTCATAGAGGCAAAAGGTTTTGATCTTATGGTCATGGGGCGGCCCGAGGGACCTGGCTGCTACTGTGCCGCAAATAACATCATCAGGAAGTATACGGACAAACTGTCGGAGACCTATCCCTATGTTGTGATCGACAACGAGGCCGGCATGGAGCATCTGAGCAGGAGGACGACCCACACGGTCGATCTGCTCCTGATTGTCAGCGACCCTACTGTTCGCGGAATCAGGACAGCCCGCAGGATAGCCGATCTGGTCACGGAACTGAACCTTGACATAGCAAAGTATGCGCTTATCATCAACCGTGTTGCGGGAGAAGAAGGGACGGAACTGAAGTCCTTTGCTGAGAGCCTTGGACTGGAGGTGGCGGGACTGGTACCGCAGGACAGGGCCGTATTCGAGAACGACCTTGCCGGCAAAGCTATCGTGGACCTGCCCGGGGACTCGCCTGCAGTCCGCACAGTCTTTTCGATCCTCGATGCATTTCAGATTCCCTGAGGCTTGTATCGTGCCGGTTGCATCGTCCTGCCTGTCGGATATCCCTTTTAACGAATGGGCAGGTACGGGAACGGTAATATCTCTGTCCTGAAAAAAAAGCAGGGCGCTATCCGTTGCCGTAACGTGCTGTTTTCAGGAGGGGTAATAATGATGACGGCCCACACTACCTGCAGCGGTTCCGCTGTCTCGAACTGTGCGGTGCCGTATGTTACGCGACGAACGTATGCGGCGTGTTTCAGATGACCCGAATCATGATCGGGGATAGGTTATAAGCGTATCACTGACGTTCTTCCCATGCGGCTTCTTTGCTTCCCATAAACCGCACCCCTATCTTGTATGAAACATTGTTGGGCGGAACGAAGGGATTGGCCTCATCGCATTGTTCAGTCCACATTACCACCGCAGTTTGAGTGGTGATGGACATAAAACCATTAAGCGTTATCTGTTGTCCCACGGTGAGGGGCGTCGATGACAGAAAACACATGCCATCTTCACTAAGATTTACGAGGGCAGCCTCATATATTCCGCTTTTCAAAAAAGGGTCCAGGGAAAATTCCACCTTTTCCCCTGCATATTCCTGCCGCTCTGTTCTTCTTTGATCAAACATTACCTTCGGACTCTCCGGCCCCTACCGGCGGCAAAGACCCTTTGCAGACAGCGTACCGCGATAAACTGCTTGCCAAGGCCTTTCTTGACCTCCTCACGCTGAGAGAACTTGTCACGTCCGGTACTCCGCATTGATGCGGATGTAATCTTCGGTCAGATCGCAGGTAAGGACATGAGCGGATGCCCTGCCCGCGTGAAGATCGAGAGTTATCGTCAGTTCTTTCTTTGTCATCTCCCTGGTCGCTTCCCGGTCCTTATTGGTCGCGATGCCGTTCTTCACGACCTGGATGTTATTGAAGAAGATGTCCGCTTTATCAGGGTTGAAGTGTGCCCCTGCGTAACCTGCCGCAGCCATGATCCTTCCCCAGTTCGCGTCATTGCCGAATATCGCGGTCTTTACCAGACTGGAATTTGCGATTGCAAAAGCAGCTTTTTCCGCATCGGCACCGCTTTTAGCATTTTTGACAACAACCTCCACCAGTTTTGTGGCACCTTCCCCATCTCTGACGATAAGTCTGGAAAGCTCAGACGTAAGATTGTCGAGCGCGTTACCGAATGCGGGGAAATCCCTCGATGTCAGCTGCAACGTCCTGTTTCCCAATAACCCGTTTGCCATGATCATGGCGGTGTCGTTCGTCGACATATCGCCGTCAATGGTTATTCTGTTAAAGGACTTCCGGACGGAGTTTTTCAGCGCTGCCTGAAGGGTCTTCTTTTCGATCGCAATGTCCGTGATCAGGAAACAGAGCATGGTCGCCATGTTCGGGGCGATCATGCCGGCTCCCTTACATATTCCCGCGATTACACCCTGCCTGCCCGCGATCTTGACCGCCCGCGACGCGATCTTCGGGAAGGTATCGGTAGTCATGATGGCATGTGCCACGTCGTCAAAAGACGCTGTGCCGAGGCTGCCCGTCAGCGAACCGATGGCCGGGATGATCCTTTGCATGGGCAGAGGTGTTCCAATAACTCCGGTCGAACAGATATAAGCGAGGGACGGCTGAATGCCGATCTGGCGTGCTGCTGTGGTGATCATATCCCGCGCGTCTTTCATGCCCTGCCTGCCAGTGCAGGCATTGGCATTGCCGCTGTTAACTACAATCGCCTGTCCTTTGCCGGTGCGTATTTTCGTCATGCAGAGCTGAACCGGTGCGGCTTTCACCGCATTGGTTGTGAAGGTGCCGGCAATGGATGCTTCTGCCTCTGAGAAGATCAGTGCGAGGTCTTTTCTCCCCGGCTTCTTGATTGCCGCCTCAGCAACAGCAAAGAAAAACCCTTTTGGTATCATTATTACCGGTGCCTGTTTCATACAGCTAGGATAAAGCATCCCGCTCCCGTTTTCAACAACAACTCCGCTAAAACGGGGATTATTTCTTATGGCAATCTGTATCAGCACAAATGCCCTATGGTAGAGTACATACATGACAAAGGTGATGGTCGGCATGAGCGGTGGTGTTGATTCAACAGTCACGGCTTATCTGCTCAAGCAGCAGGGCTATGAGGTTGAAGGGGTCAGCTTCGTTCTGTGGGAGGCGCGATTGAAGACGCAAGCTTCAGCCTGCTGTTCGTTCGAGGCGAGGGACAGCGCTGAGCGGACCGCTGAGGTGCTTGGCATACCGCTGCGGACCATAGATGTACGCGGAGCATTTTATGAAAAGGTGATAGACCCTTTTGCTGAAGCCTATAGAATGGGGATGACGCCGAATCCCTGCATTCTCTGCAATAAACAGATCAAGTTCCCCGAGTTATTGAAGGCCGCTGATGAAGCGGGAGCCGAGTATATAGCTACGGGTCACTACGCGAAGATAGTGAGGGTCAGGGGACAGGGAACAGGGAGCGTGACGAAAATGGCCGGAAAAGACGGGCTGAATGCAGAGATCCTGCTGCAGAAAAGCGTCGATCAGAGGAAGGACCAGTCATATGTCCTGTACGTGCTCGATAAGGGGCAATTAGAGCGGCTCCTGCTGCCCCTTGGCGAGTACACGAAAGATCAGGTGCGGGAGGTCGCACGTTCACGCGGGTTTCCTGCGGCTGACAGGCCGGAGAGTCAGGAGATCTGTTTTATCGAAGACAATGATTACTGCAGGTTTCTCGAGATACTCGCTCCCGATATAAGGAGACCGGGACCAATCATCGGTCCGGACGGCCAAAGGATCGGAACGCACGATGGTATCTACCGGTATACGCTGGGCCAGCGAAAAGGGTTGGGCATTGCATCTCTCGAACCCCGCTTTGTTGCGAGGATCGACAGGCAGCGGAACGCTGTCCATGTGGGGAGCAGGGAATCTGCCATGCGACGGCGTATCAGGGTCGGCGATCTGAACTGGCTGTACAACCCTGAGACGAGCTCACGGCGCGCCGGTGTGAAGGTTCGTTCGATGATGGAGGCCAGACCAGCAGTGATAGAGCTGGACGGTGGACGGGTTGCCGTCATCTTCGATGCGCCGCAGTGGGCCCCGGCACCCGGCCAGAGCGCGGTTTTCTATGATGGTGATACCGTGATCGGCGGCGGCATCATCATCGATGAATAGGGGAGATGATACTAAGCGGCACCGGTCAGAATGCCGTTGCTCATCCTGAGCTGCCTGGCTGCCTGGCCCGCTATCTCCTTGTTGTGGGTGACGATGATAAAGGTGGTCTTTAACGCGCCGTTCATCTCACTGAACAGCCGGATAATGTCCTGTTCTGTCTCCTCATCGAGGTCGCCGGTCGGCTCGTCAGCAAGCACCACGGAAGGTCTGTTGATAAAGGCGCGTGCGATCGCTATTCTTCGCTGCTGCCCTCCGGAAAGGTGTGAAGGATACGCATTGGTCTTTTCCTTCAGACCGACACGTTCGATAAGTTCTTCTGCGTATGCCCTCACGTCCCCGGGGAAATCACCGAATGCGGTCGGAAGAAGGATATTCTCCAGCGAGGTAAGCGTAGGGATAAGACTTGAGAACTGGTAGATAAAGCTCATATTCCGGTTCCTGAAATGAGACCGGCTGTTGTCGTCGAGCGACCAGATATCCGTTCCGTCGACAATAACCTTGCCGGAATCCGGCTTGGTCAGCCCGCCCACAAGGCTCAGGAGAGTCGTCTTGCCGCTGCCCGAATGGCCGATGACCGAAATGATCTCACCCTGCTGTACCGTGAAGGAAGCATGATCGACAGCTTTCAATGCCTGACCGCCGATCGAATAGCTCTTTACAATGTCTGAAACTTCTATCACATACCCTCCGATATCATACGCTGTCACGTCGCCGCGGCGATCTCTTTGCGCAGGGCTTCGGCAGTTCCTTCATCGAACTTCATGAGTTCCTCATACTCCTTCATGGCTGCGGCCTTGTTCTTCTGTTTGAGGTAGGTCCTGCCGAGGTTGTAGCGCGCGGCTGAATAATTCGGCCGTATGCTGAGAGCTTTCTTCAGGGAAGAGATCTCATCGTTGTATTTCCCGAGCTTGCCGTAGGCGATGCCCATGTTGTTGTAGAGCACCGCATGGTTCGGCAGGTACTTTGCAGCGGTCTTGAACGTCTCGATCGCCTCCTCGGGGCGGTTCATGCGATCATAGGCAGTCGCCATCTTGAACCACGCATATCCCATGTCCGGTTTGAGCTTTACCACCTTCCGATACGTTTCAATGGCCTCGGGGTATTGAGAACTCCGGTCATACAGATCGGCCAGGTGATACATCGCCTCGGCATCATTCGGATTCTGCTGGACCTTTTTGAAGACCTCGTCGAAAATGGTGTCTGCGGAGTACTGGTTAGTAGCTACGTCCCCCCTGGACTTTTCCGTGCGGTCTTCCTTGCCGCATGCCGCAAGCAGGCAGAGAATAGCGGTTAGCATGAGCGTGGACAGACCAAGTGAACGGTGTATCATCGACGGCATCTTATTCCCCCTTTCTGATCGCATCGTACGGTTCCATACTGCTTGCGAAGACCGCCGGCAGAAGTGATGCAAGAAGTCCGGTGATCACAGCGAAGATCAGCGCTCCTGCAGCGAGTTCCGTAAGCACCGGCAGCGACGGCAGCAAATACGGCAGCTTAAGGTTCCGGGTGATGACCGCCTTCGAAACTGACAGCAGGCCACCGCCGGCAACAATACCGGCAATTCCTCCGGCAAGCGAAAGAATGACAGCCTCGGTGATGATCAGCCGGAATACATGTGTTTTTGTCGCTCCCATTGCACGGAGCAGGCCCAGTTCCCGCTGGCGCTCGTTAACTATCATATAGAAGGAGAATCCGGTCATAAGCAGTGCAAGGATCCAGAGGATGGCACTGATCAGCAGGATGCCCTTGAGCAGGCCTGCCAGCTGCCGTCTGACCGTGCTGGTCACCTCATCGGAGGCGATCGCCTTGATCCCCTCTATTTGATGCTCTATTCTGATGGCTACCCGTTCAGGGGTAAAACCGTCTTCCACCTGGACGAGGACGGCGGAGATCTTTCCCTTCTCAAGTTCGAGCGGCTGGACCGATCTCCCTTTTGATTTCTCCGCCATTTCGAATGCCGCCTGCATGGTCATGAAGATCGACTGATCGAAAAATTTCATACCGGTAGGCTCCAGGGTACCCGCGACGTTGAATGGCGTGCCGAAGAAGGGAATAATGTCATCCGTCATGAGCGGCATGGCACTGCCGGCAATGACTTCATCGTCAGCGAGTGGTTTTTTCAGCTTCTTCTGAAGCCACGGGGTGACGGTAAAGTCGGTAGACGGGTCGAAGGCCACAAGGAAAGTCTCTACGTTGTAGCAGCAGGTGAAGGATGTCGGCTTGATAAAAAGCTGCGTGGATGCCCTTTTCACCCCCTCGACGTCCTTTACCTTGTCGTAGACATCGCCGTCCATATAAAAACTCGTCGGCTCACCGGACAGGAGCGCGGCTTTTGCCTGAGATTCGTTCTTTTCGGGCACCACAAGCACATCGGCCCCAAGCCGGTAGGTGCCTATCCTGAGCGCGTTCTGCATTCCGCTGATAAAGATCGTGGCGCTCAGCAGCGTACCCGTGACCACTGCAACGAGCAGCAGCAGCACGAAGGTTCGAATAAATTTTCTCTTGAGGTTCTTGAGGGCGAGCCAGGATATTTTTATCTTCTTCATCTTTGTTCTTATTATAGGAAGTGAAGGATGAAAAAGTCCAATTACCGGGTCGTTGCGGCGGTGTCATTTGATTTACGGTGCAGAAGAAAAAAGGGCCGGGAATGATTCCCCGGCCCTGCAGGATCCGATAATTAGATCTGAGTCGCTATTTCTTGGCCATGTGCCAGTCGACTTCGATGCCGCAAAGCAGCGGGGAACCCTTGTCGACCTTAACCTCGATGCCGGCTGCCTTGTGGCAGCCTGCGCATGCCGACACGCTTTCAACGAGCTCAGCGTTCTTCAGATCCATGACAACCAGGGTGCTGTCGTCGCCATAGGTTCTGGAGGCGAGGAACGCATACTTGCCGTCTGCCGTGAATGCAAAGTCATGCGGCCTGACGTTATCCGGGAGTACGATCCTCTTGACGATCTCGTCCTTGTCCGTGCTGATAACGATAATCTGTGACTTGTGCGTTCCGGGCTTCAGGCCGGGATCGAACTCATTCGGTGCGCTGACGAAAAGATACTTCCCATCAGGGGTCATCCTTGCCTGGTGGATGAAGGTCATTTCCGGACTGGAGATCTGCTTGATCTCCTTCTTGGTCTTCCAGTCGTACACGTACACGATGCCGGTCGGCATGTCCGTGATATAGGCCTTCTTTGCGCCCTTGGTCCACTGGATGCCGCAGACTGCCTTGCCGACAGGCATCTTGTCAACGGTCTTCAACTTTTCGGAGTCCCATACATAAACATGACCGTCAGCCATGTCTTCGAAATAGACCTTTCCGTCAGGACCTACGATTGTTCCGCAGAACTTCTTTCCCACCTTGTATGGACCGGACTTCTTGCCGGAGACGAGATCGATCTTGTAGACATCTCCGCTCAATGTGCCGGCGACAAGCACCTTCTTGCCTTTTTCGCTTACGATGGCCTGTCCATGGGTTCCGCCCTGCTTCTTCACTTCTTCAAAGCTCATGCCGGCAATAACGCCTTCCATTTCCGAGCCGGCCTCGGTTAGGACTATTCTTCCCTTCTCCATATCCATTGGGGGCTTCATGGTCTTCATGTCGATGACGGCAATATGTCCGCCATGACCGGCGATGTACGCGGTTGCATCAAAGGTGAGGTTCTTGGAGGGAACGACCTTTGCGTCAATAGAAGGGCTGGGGCCTGTGAAGCACGTGTCACCTGACATATCGACTGCGGATACCGTGCCCGGTGCGCTGTTCAGCACGATAAAACCTGCTACTGCAAGAAAAAATACTGTCACTACCGCAAAACTTTTTCTCATGTTTTTCTCTCCCCGTTAAATGTTCGTTCTAACATATCAAGCGAATGCAAAAAATCTGTCTTGCTCTCTCAGATCATGAGAGACAATGCTTTCCTCTCACCTCCTTCTCAATGCTTGTCATTAAGAATATCCTTATAATTCAATGCCTGTCAAACTCTAATTCTAATTTTAAGTAACCTTAATTTCATGTTTCATATTGGAACTGTATAAGTTCGTAGAGAGAACGCCTGCCCTGAGCAAAAAAAGGATCCTGGCCGACCGAGCGTTTACTGTATGATGCGGAGGACGTTTGGTGCTGTCATAATGCGGCAAGGGGTCACTCCGAAATAGTCACCATCCAGTTGGATGTATGCATGTCCCGCAACCGTGATGTCAGTTGCCCGGATGTATGCGACATTCGGATCACGCAGATGGGTGCCCCTGAGAATACCATATGCGAAGCGCAGCAGGGCATACCGAGATCGGTCCGTGAGGAGGCAGAGCCGGAGAGCGGGATCACCGATATCCGCGTCCGGCGTCGCCAAATAATCACCGCCGTATCTCCGGGCCTTGCCGACAATGGCTGTGTAACCGCTAATCGTTTTGCCATCAACCGAAAAGGAGAGTTCTTCAGGCGAGTAGAACAACATGTTTTTGATGCCGCTCCAGATGTAGGCGCCTTCCCCGGAGAGTTTTTTCAGCGTCCCGCTGACATCATGGACCGTTTTCGCGTCGAAGCCGATGCCGGCCATAAGGCAGAAGTACCGGTTCAGCGAAGGCGTTATGATTCTGCCGAGGGAAATCTCCCGGGGAGTGCCGCTGATCACCCTGCAGACGGCGCCTTCTATGTCGAGAGGCAGCAAGATCTCGCGGGCAAAGACATTGGTTGTCCCCAGAGGAAGTATACCGAGCGGGACATCGGACGTAGCCATGCCATTGACCACTTCATTGATGGTCCCGTCACCCCCTGCAGCAATGATACAGTAAGGCTTCTTCCGAACAGCTTCGCGGGCGAGAACGCGCGCATGGTCCCGGTGATCTGTGAACTGGATCTCGGTCAGGAAGCCGTGCTGATGAAGAAGCTGTTCTGCCTGCCCGATCTTTGCAGGGGAAAAGGTCCTCGACGCCGGATTACTGATGATAACGATCGAGGATCTCATTGACAGATGCCTTCCCTGAACAGGGATGAACCGAGGAGACAAGAACCGGTGTTTTTTCGAGATACCGTATGACGGACAGGACATTAACAGCACTGTTAAGAAAGAAGACGCGGCCACCGGCGGTACTCTTTCTTTTCTTTATATGCGGAACCCGGACGTAGCCCGTGCTGCTTGAGGCAACGTAGCCGGTCGTATAGCCAGGATCGTCCGATATGCAGAGCTCGGCAACGATGTCTTCATGCCTGGCGACCTTTGAGGCCAGAACGAGAGCCTCCCTTACGGTCTGCGTATCGATACCGCAGCGCTGCAGCACCAGCGACAGCTTCTTTTCTGCAGCGGGCGTGATGCCGAGGCGCGAGGCACGGATACCCCGCAAACGGTCAGGCTCCAGGCGCCTGCCTGACTGCGCATGCACAAGCGCTGCTCCACGCATGGTTGTTCCACCCTGTACGATCGAGAAGGCCGTATCCAGCGCCCGTGATGAGATGCCGGCAGTCGCAAGGAGCCTGCGTATGTGCGACTGGGCATACGCAGGAGAACTGCATTTCAGGGTGATGACGGGGAGTGCTGATATCCTTTTCGGCGTTTCGTGGAGCTTTTCGATCGTGACAGCTATCCTGTCGGGCCTGCCTTTGGGATGGTCCCGCGCACGGTCAACATATTCCTGTACCACTGCCCTGACGAGCTTCTCCGGGTAGATGCCCTCAGCGCCTGAAATATGGACTTCGTCAGCGCGGAAAGAAGACACACGGCGCAAGGCAAGAGTCAACAGCCCTTCAGCTTTTTTCCCCTGTCCTTTGCCCCTTGCTCCTTGCCTCATAGGAAAAGCGTTCTTTCGTGACGCCCTCATCCTGATGTTCCACATGGATGGAATTATACAATAACGATGGGTATGAAAAAATGCGTCTCCGGTGAAGTCCGGCGATCAGGCGGGCGTAAGGCCGAGATAATGGATAAGTTCAAGATCTTCCCGATACCCCCTTCCGAGGGTCGTCAGGTAATTACCCACAAGCAGACCGTCTGCGCCGGCAAGGAATATGAAGGCGTTCATCTCACCGAGGGTCTGGAGGCGGCCGCCGCAGACCCGTATCTGCCTGTCCGGCAGAATGAAGCGGTAGAGGCTGATGATCTTCAGGGCATCGAGCGGTTCGAGGACCTTTTGTTTCTCAAGATTTGTCCCTGCAATCGGCGAAAGGAAATTAATCGGTACCGAGTCCGGTCCCATATCCCTCAGGGCGAAGGCCATATCGATTCTGTCTTTCCAGGTCTCTCCGAGCCCGAAAATGCCGCCGGAGCAGATCTCGAGCCCCGCGGCACGAGCGTCACGTATGGTCTGGATCTTCTCCTGATACGTGTGGGTCGTGCATACCTTCGGGAAATACCGCGCCGAGGTTTCGAGGTTGTTATGGTAGCGCTGCAGGCCGGAATTTTTCAGCATTTTCAGATCTCTATTTTTCAGCAGTCCAAGCGTTGCGCAGGGCAGGAGGCCGATGGAACGCACCGATGCGATCATGAGCGCTATCTTCTCAAGCTCTCGTCCCGAGACCCTCCTGCCGCTGGTGACTATGCAGAAGCGTCTTGCTCCTCCTTGTTTGGCTGCTCTTGCCTTCTCGATGACCGTGCTTTCTTCGAGGAGCGCATAGGAGGCTATTGTCGCGGCACTCTGCGATGATTGCGCACAATAGGCGCAGTCCTCAGGGCATTTCCCGGATTTTGCATTCACGATTGCGCAGAGGTCTACTGCATTTCCCCGGAAATGGCGGCGTATTCTGTTCGCCGCAGAGAAGAGGTCCATGACAGACGGCGCCTGAAGAGAAGAAAGGTAGCCTGCTTCTTTTGCGGATATCTTTCCGCCGGAAAGGACCTTTTCTTCGATTTTGTTAAGCAATTGCATGGCAGAAGATAACGGAAGAGCAAAGGATCGCTATCGGTGCAAAGAAGTATGCCACGCTACTGTTTTCTTGCCCGAACCTTGTCTGCAAGCTCTTCGCGGGTGATGACGCCCTTTGCGACAAGCAGGTCTATAAGGCCTCCGAGTACAGAACTGTCAACAGATCTATCCGAGGCCTCTTGAGCAATACGGTCCAGCATCGAAGGCTGATCGTGACTGTGGATAATCTCAAACGCCATCCCGGAAGGCAGCATGTTCTCCTGCCTCTCCTCTGTTGTTCTTTGCAGCCTGTCCGAACTGCTCCGGGGGTCATAGAAATGATCGACTGCCGTGAGTATATCTGATTCAAGGGCAAGCACGGGCTTTACCCTCACGCTCAGCAGAAACCCCAGGTCATCGAGCATTTTCAGGTCTGTAGGATCAGCGGTTGCCACGACCAGTGTCCTGCCATCGAAGCTGACAGGAAAGATGCAAAACTTCCGGGCAACGTCCTCCGTAACCATGCGGATGACCTCATGTGATGGCTTCACAAAGCTTTCGAGGGGCAGGCAGCTGATCCCTAACTGTTTCTCTATAATAGCGATCATGGCGCTTTCCCTCACATACCCCTTGCGGATCAAAATGGTCCCAACCCTTCCGCCCCATTCTTTCTGATAGGCAAGGGCGGAATTCAGCTGCATCTCATCAATGAGACCGGCTTCAAGGAGCATTTCGCCGAGCTTTTTCTTTGATTTCCCCATGATCATTCCGCGTGCACCGGTCAATACCGGACAGCAAATTCGTTTTCTCCCGCAGCAGGTTCCCAGGTGACGTCCACGGTCGTGACATGGGCTCCCGAGGGGCCCCTTCTGCAGGCAATGATGGCCTCTTCGATCAGTTCTGTCCGACCTTCGAAGACCGCTTCAACACGGCCGTCCGGCATGTTCCTTACCCAGCCGTTCAGTCCGAGTCTTGATGCCTGATCGCTGGTGAAAGCCCGATAAAAAACACCCTGGACTCTGCCGTCAATGAAAAGATGCGCCCGTGAAATCATGCAACATTATACCAGAAGCAGGTAACGGCAGAGGAAAAAACGAAGACAAACAAGCTGGCAAGGGCAATTATCCTGAACCCATAGCTGTTTTTCTTCTTTGCCTGATATCTCTGTCTGTGCCTATACCTGTCCACTACTCTCCGAGATACGCCTGCCGGACCTTTTCGTTGTCAAGGAGGTCATTGCCGCTTCCCGAAAGGGTGATCATGCCGTTTTCGAGAACATATCCTCTGTGGGAAAGTTTGAGCGCTGCCCGGGCATTCTGCTCCACAAGGAGGACCGTAACACCCTCGCTGTTGATCTCCTGAATGGTCCTGAAGATCTTGCTCACCATGATCGGCGCGAGTCCGAGAGATGGCTCATCCAGCAGGAGAATGTCGGGATTTGCCATGAGTGCCCTGCCTATCGCGAGCATCTGCTGTTCGCCGCCGCTCAGCGTCCCCCCGTACTGCTTCTTCCGTTCTTCGAGAATCGGGAACAGCTTGAATACCCGGTGAAGAGTGGACGTGAAATCACTGCGCTGAAGAAAAGCACCCATCTCGAGGTTCTCCAGGACCGTAAGTCGCGGGAATATTCTCCTGCCTTCAGGGACCTGACAGATACCCTGCGACACGATGCTGTGGGGTGAGAGCCCTGCAATATTTCTCTTGCCGAGAAAGATGCTTCCCTTGGATGGTTTCAGGATGCCGGATATCGTCATAAGGCAGGTCGACTTTCCTGCTCCGTTGCTCCCGATCAGAGAGACGATCTCACCTTTCCTGACCTCCATATCAATGCCTTTGATCGCACTGATCGGTCCGTATGACGTATGGATCGCCTCGATTCTGAGCATCGGATCAGTGCGTCTCCTTGCCGAGATATGCCTCGATCACCAGAGGATCGTTTCTTATTTCCGCGGGTACGCCCTCCGCGATCTTTACGCCGTGGTCAAGCACAATGATTCGGTCTGATATGCCCATGACGAACTTCATGTCATGCTCGATGAGGATGACGGTTTTGCCCATTTCCCGGATGTTCTTGATCATCTGCATCATTGCCTCGGTCTCAAGCGGGTTCATGCCGGCAGTCGGCTCATCCAGAAGAATGAGCGATGCCCCCGTCGCCAGGGTTCGTGCGATCTCCAGCCTGCGCTGGGCTCCATATGGCAGACTCCCCGCAGGATTTTCCGCAACTGACTCAAGGCCGATGAACGCGAGATATTCATAGGCAGTTTCACGCACGGATCTTTCCTTCTCTTTGAACTGGCCGGTTCGGGCGATGATGCTGAAGAGACCTGACCGGATGGCGGCATGCTGGGCCACCATGACGTTTTCAATGACCGTCATGCTGCTGAAAAGCCGGATATTCTGAAACGTGCGCGATATGCCGAGACGTGTTACCCGGTCTGCAGGAAACCCCGATATGTCGGTGCCGGAGAAGACAATCGTTCCCCTGGTCGGCTTGATGAAACCGGTAAGACAGTTGAACAGAGTCGTTTTACCGGCGCCATTCGGACCGATGATGCTCATGATGGTCCCGCTCCTGAGCGAGAAGCTGATGTCTTCGATCGCCCGGATGCCGCCGAAGTGCTTGGAAACCCCTCTAATATCGAGAAGAGACAACCTTTCCCCCAAAAAGTCCCTGCGGACGGAAGATCATGAGGAGCACGATCCCGGCCCCCAGTGCGAGCATGCGGTACATCTGCACTTCCCTGAGAATCTCCGGAAGGATGACAAGGATGACCGCCCCCACAATCACGCCGCCGATGCTCCCCAATCCTCCCAGAATGACCATGCAGAGGACGAGCACAGACTCCATGAATGTAAAGCTTTCCGGTGAGATGAAACGCATCTTCGCGGCGAAGAGGCAGCCAGCGATGCCAGCCCAGAACGCGCCGAAGGAAACCGAATAGAGTTTATAGAGCGTACTCGGGATTCCCATGGCCGACGCTGCGATCTCGTCCTCCCTGAGGGCGATCCACGCCCTTCCAATGCTCGACCGCTGTACCCTTCCTATGACCACGATGGAAACAAGAACAAAAAAGAGGACAAGGTAATAATACGCTGAAAGCGTTTCGATGGACATGCCGGCCAGCGTCGGTGCCGTGATGCCGCCGATACCGTTGGGACCGTTCGTAAAGCTGTCCCAGTTGTTCAGCGTTATCCTCACGATCTCGCCAAATCCGAGCGTTACCAGGGCGAGGTAATCGCCCTTCAGCCTCAATGCCGGGACAGCGAAAAGGAAGCCGGCCAAGGTGGTGATAATGACGGCAAAGGGCATCGCAGACCAGAATCCGAGGCTGAGTTTGGTATTCAGGAGAGCGAAGCTGTATGCACCGATGGCGTAGTAGGCGACGAAGCCGAGGTTCAGCAGTCCCGTATAGCCGACAACAACGTTCAGTCCCAGAGCAAGTATGATATAGATCCCGGCCAGCACCGCCACGTCGATAAGGTAATTCTGCGCGGCAAAAGGTATGGCAAGGGCAGGAAGAAGGAACAAAAGAAGGTAGCGCCGGTCTTCGGGCAATGAACGGCGCATGCGTTCCCTGACCGCGGCAGTCTTTGCCAGCTGGGAGGATACCCATGATCCTGCAAAGGTAAGGAGAAAGACCGAAAGGAAGAGCAGGGCGAATAGCAGCGCTGATGCCCGCAAGCCCTTGAAGGGAAGAAAGAGGAGCGCAGACCAGAGGGAGATGATACCTGACCGGAGAAGGGTCCTGCTGAAGCTTTCCTGAATCGTGATCAAATCTTTTCCTCCGCGTCCCGGCCAAGGAGTCCGGAGGGTCTGACCAGGAGGATGACGATGAGGATGATAAATGCATACACGTCCTTGTATTCACTTGAGATATAGGCTGAGCCGAGGCTTTCGATAAGACCGAGAAGGATGCCGCCAAACATTGCCCCCGGTATGTTCCCGATCCCGCCCAGTACGGCAGCCGTGAATGCCTTGATGCCTGCAGAATACCCGATGAAGTAATTGACGAGACCGTAATACATGGAGACCATGAGACCGGCGACCGCCGCAAGGCCTGAACCTATGATGAAGGTGACGGATATGATGGTGTCCGTATTGATCCCCACCAGAGATGCCATTGACCTGTCCTGCGCTACGGCCCGCATCGCCTTGCCGGTACGGGTCTTCCTGATGAATGCATGGAGCAGCGCCATGATAATGCCGGAGACCACGATAATGGACGCCTGGAGAAAGGTTATGCGTGTTGAAAGGATGCTGAACCCTGCATTGCCGACCAGCGAGGGAAAGACCTTGTCCGTCGCTCCCTGGGTGATCATGACATAGTTCTGGAGGAAGATAGAGACGCCGATGGCGCTGATGAGCGGACTGAGCTTGGGCGCTGTCCTGAGGGGCCGGTAGGCGATTTTCTCGACGGTGAACCCGTAGGAAGCCGAGAAGATGACTGTGAGCAGAAGGGTAAGGGCAAGTGCAAGCGGCACACTGTAAGCGGTGAGTCCGGCAGCGGTCAGGAAGCCGAGTATGATGATGCCGAGATAGGCCCCGAGCATGTAAATCTCACCATGGGCAAAATTAATGAGTTCGAGGATGCCGTAAACCATGGTATAGCCGAGGGCAATGAGCGCGTATACGCTGCCGAGCGTGAGACCGTTTATCAGCTGCTGGAGGAGCACACGGAATATTACCAGAAAGAAAGCGGTAAATTAAACTCCGGGACGGTTATTCTGCAGTCGGAAGATCATGCGGTGGTGCTGGGTTTTTCATCTGGCTGATGATATCACGGACGCTCGTCTCATAAAAGTCCCCGATCTTTGCCATGATATCAGGAGTAGATTCGATCAGCTTTTCGATATCCTGTCGGGTGATCTCGCACACCTCAAGCGGTCCTTCGGCAATTACCGATGCCGTTCTTGGCCTTCCGGTCAGGAAGCCCACTTCTCCGAAGAGATCCCCCTCGCCCAGGACCGCCAGTTCGAACGTTTTCCCCAGGAGATGGGCAACAACCTTTGCCTTGCCGGAACGGATGACGTAGAGCGAATCTCCGGAATCACCTTCTTTGATCACGACCTGGGTGTCAGCATAGGTTCTCCGCAAAGGTTCGTGCAGTTGCTGAGCGAACAGGAGGTCCTCGAAGCTCTTGACTGCGGTATGGCCGGTCTCGTTTTTCTGCGTGGAGGCACCATCTCCTGCTGCAGTGCCAGCCGTCTGCCGGTCATCTGACAGGAACATCCTGGTATCGAGCGCTTCAAATGCGGAGTCAAGCCACGACTCCAGTTCGTCCTGTGCAGGAGCGGGTGGCGGTGGTAAAGTTTCGGGCTGTCCGGTGGTGATGTCCTCAGCAGTTTCCCCCGAAACGGGTCCGCCTTGCTGTGCAGGAGACAGCGATGTCGTTTCCAGCCATGGTGCCATCCTCGATGTCGGTATTCTCCCCGCGGGTTTTTCGGGCTCAAGCGACGTAGTTTCCATCCATGACGGTATCCCGGCAGCCGGGAATTCCGCATCTGGTTTTTCCGGAGCAAGGGACGTTGTTTCCAGCCAATCAGGAGCAAAGGTTGTTTCAGGTGGAGAAGAATGCAGCAATGGTTTTCTGTCCTCTGGCGTCTGCGGCCAGCTGGTGGCCGAAAGCGCATGGGGTTTTGCCCTGACTGTCTCAAGCTCCTCCATCAGGATCTCTGCGCGGCTGATGATATTCTGGTTGTCCGGGTCAAGCCGAAGGGCAATCTTATACGTTGCAAGTGCCTTCTGGACAAATCCCTGCATGCGGAGGACCTGGGAGGCGTGAGCATATGCGGCGATCGCGTTTGCCTTTTCGCCTGTTCGCTGGCAGATATCGCCGATCTTCAAGTATGTCTGAGGGTTGTTCTTTTCCGTTGTGCCTATCTGCAGAAGCACATCCCTGGCTGACTGCCAGTCCTGCTTCCTGACAGCCTGGAAATATGCCTGCCAGTCATCTTTTGCCATAGTTCCGGAGAACACCTTGTTCCTGACGCATCTGAAATCATTAAAATATATGGTCTCTGTTTTGTCAACTCATTTCTCATCGGTTTCTCGTCGGTTTCTGCTATAATCCTTAGCAAAAAAGAATATTATTATTCGGGAGGTCAGATTGAAACCAAGGATCAGTGTTGAGCTTGCATCACGGGTAAAGAATCTTCCACCCTATCTTTTTGCCACGATCGACAAGATGAAGCAGGAGGCAACGGCAAAAGGTGTTGACCTGATCGACCTCAGCATCGGTGACCCTGACACCCCCACGCCGGCGCATATTGTCAATGCCATGAAAGCTGCGGTAGAGAAACCCGAGCATCATAGATATCCTTCCTATGAGGGAATGTTTTCCTTCCGTGAGGCAGTGGCTGCCTGGTATAAGAGGCGTTTTGCTGTTGACCTCGATCCCGGGACCGAAGTGCTTTCACTCATCGGTTCAAAGGAAGGCATCGGACACATTCCTCTGGCCTTTGTCGAGCCGGGGGACGTAGTTCTGGTACCGTCACCCGGGTATCCGGTCTACCCCGTCGGTACGCTCTTTGCCGGAGGGGAGAGCCATATCATGCCCCTTCTGGAACAGAACGATTTCCTGCCTGATCTGAAATCCATCCCATGGGACGTGCTGAAAAGGACGAAGCTCATCTATATCAATTATCCCAACAATCCGACGTCCGCGTGCGCCCCACGATCGTTCTATGAGGAGGTTATTGAGCTTGCAGCGACGTACAATTTCATCGTCTGTCATGACGCAGCCTATAGCGAGATCTACTTTGACAACGAAAAACCGATCAGCTTCCTCGAGCTTGATGGCGCCAAGGAAGTCGGCATTGAGATGCATTCCCTGTCGAAGACCTATAACATGACCGGATGGAGGATCGGCTTCGCCGTGGGCAACCAGGATGTCATTGCCGGGCTCGGCAAGATCAAGTCGAACCTCGATTCCGGGGTGTTCCAGGCTGTCCAGGAGGCGTCCATTACTGCCCTTGAGACGGACGATCGGATTCTCGCAGGCATCAGGAATGTCTATCAGGAAAGAAGAGACGTGCTTTACCAAGGGCTGAAAGAGCTGGGCATGGATGTCGTGAAGCCGAAGGCGACCTTCTATCTCTGGACAAAAGTCCCCGAAGGCTTTGGCTCAGCCTCTTTCGTTGCCCACCTGCTGAACAAGGCAGGCATACTCGGTACACCCGGCAACGGCTTCGGCGCTCCGGGTGAGGGCTATATCCGCTTTGCCCTTACCGTGCCGGTTGACCGCATGAAAGAGGCGATTGAGAGGATCGGCAAGGCGCTGTAAGGGCAGTGAGTGGTAAATAGAAAGTAAAAAATAGTGCCCCTAACCCTCACTCCGCTGCGAGAGAACCAGGAGTTCAAGACCGACCCTCTACGCGGCGGCTTAACTGTCGCATTATTTATTTAAACACGGGTAGCGGTTAATGAATATAGAACTCGCATCAGAACAAGATTTAGATCATATTCTGGAGCTTCAAAGAAAGGCATTTCATGGCCAGGCCTTGATCTATAACGATTTTACTCTGCCATCGCTCAACCAGACTATTGAGGACTTAAAAAGAGAGTTCAAAGAAAAGACGATTTACAAGGTGGAAGAGAATGGGATGATTATCGCAAGTGTTCGCTGCTTTATTACTAAGCAGATCCTTTTCTTAGAGAAACTCATAGTCGATCCCGAGGTCCAAAATAGGGGCATTGGGACGGCTATAATGTATGAAATTGAAAAGAGATATTCAGCCGTTGTCAAGCGCTACGAATTGTCAGCCGGGCACAAGAGCGCTCGAAACCTGCATCTTTACAAGAAGCTCGGATACGAAGAAATGCGGCAGGAACCGTTGAACGCTAACTGCAATCTGATCGTCTTGGGAAAGTGTGTAGACAAGTAAAGCAAATAATTACGCCGTCGAGAGAAACGCAGCGAACCGCGTCCCTTAACTCGTCATTCCCCCTTCGCTTCGCTCAGAGGGAATGCGGCAGTTAAGCCGTGAGCCCTGGTTCCCCTCGCTTTGCTTCGGGAGAACCAGGAGTTCAAGACCGACCCGCTGCGCAGCGGCTCAACTGCTGCATTATATCCGGGGAAATAAGGCTATGACGACTTCGTCAACAAACATAAATTACATGCCCATCGCGGACTTTGACTTAGAGTGGTGATACGCCAAGTCACAGCATACCTCCCACTGAATAATGCTCTCATACTTCGAAAAAAAGTCTCTTGACAACTGCCCTGTTTGGTAATAGACTGAGACTAATTAGGAACCATTCCGAATATCATGTACTCTTCAGGAACGAAAGACATTGAACGGCATATCGTTGCTCATCTCCGGCAGAAGCGATATAAACTGACAGCGCAACGACTTGAAATTATCAGGACACTGGCGAGTGAAAGATCGCATCCAGGGGCAATGGATATATTTCGGCTGGTGAGGCAACGATTACCGAAGGTCAGCATATCAACGGTTTATTACACCCTTGAAATGCTTAAGAAAGAGGGGTTGATTGGAGAACTCGAATTTTATGACAGGGACAACCGGTATGATGTCAATGTGTCGAATCACATCAATCTGATCTGCAAGGAATGCGGCAAGATCGAGGATTTTACGCGAGAGCTGCCCTTCTCTTCTGAGGCGATAGAAGAATTGACCGGCTTCCGGCCTCTGGGAATGCGGTTCGAATACTACGGGTATTGCAAGGGCTGCAGGGACAGGAGGAGGCGGTAACTCTTTCTTCCGGGCGTTTAGGAGGAGTTCACATTGAGACGGAACGTTCGAGTGGGGACCCCTGTCCGGAGATATAAACTTCACTTACTCAACCGATAGCAGGAACCGATATGAAGGCAGAAAGGGGATTGTTATTTCAGAATAGAAGAAACTGGCAAAAAAGCTGATTGCTTGTTGGCTGTGCAAACCCAAAACTGAAAGGAGAACGAAGATGAGTGAAGATAGCAAGTGCCCGGTAACAGGCAGATCCGGCAGAACCACTGCCGGAAGAGGGACATCGAATAGAGACTGGTGGCCCAACCAGCTGAACCTGGGCATCCTTCACCAGCACGCGCCGGCCTCCAACCCCATGGGCTCCGATTTCGACTACGCCAAAGAATTCAAGAAGCTTGATCTGGCTGCCCTGAAGAAGGACCTGTCCGCACTGATGACGGACTCGCAGGACTGGTGGCCGGCTGACTGGGGCCACTACGGCGGCCTGTTCATCCGCATGGCCTGGCACAGCGTCGGCACGTACCGTACCGGTGACGGACGCGGCGGCGGCGGCACCGGCAACCAGCGTTTTGCGCCGGTCAACAGCTGGCCCGACAACGGCAATCTGGACAAGGCGCGCCGCTTGCTCTGGCCTATCAAAAGGAAATACGGCAACAAGATCTCATGGGCCGACCTGATGGTTCTAACCGGCAATGTGGCGCTGGAGTCCATGGGGTTCAAGACCTTCGGTTTCGGCGGTGGTCGCGTGGACGTCTGGCAGCCTGAGGAAGACATCTACTGGGGTTCCGAGGACAAGTGGCTGGGGGACAAGCGCTACAGCGGAGACCGCAAGCTGGAGAACCCTCTGGCTGCCGTGCAGATGGGCCTGATCTATGTGAACCCCGAAGGCCCCAACGCCAACCCCGACCCTGTGGCCTCGGGCCGCGATGTGCGCGAGACCTTCGCCCGCATGGGCATGAACGACGAAGAAACCGTCGCGCTTACAGCTGGCGGCCACACCTTTGGCAAGGCACACGGCGCGGGCGACCCGAAACTGGTGGGCCCTGAGCCTGAGGCCGCCCCTCTGGAGGAAATGGGCCTGGGCTGGAAGAACAGCTTCGGCACCGGCAAGGGCGTGCACACCACCACCAGCGGGATCGAGGGGGCATGGAAGCCCAACCCCACAAAATGGGACATGGGCTACTTCGACATGCTCTTCGGCTATGAGTGGGAACTGACCAAAAGCCCGGCCGGCGCTCATCAATGGCAGGCCAAGGACGTGAAGCCGGAACACATGATCCCGGACGCCCATGACCCATCGAAGAAGCACCGACCCATGATGACCACGGCCGACCTATCAATGCGCTTCGATCCGATCTATGAGCCTATCGCGCGCCGCTTCCACCGGGACCCTCAGGCCTTTGCCGACGCTTTCGCCCGCGCCTGGTTCAAACTGACCCACCGCGACATGGGTCCCAAGGTCCGCTACCTCGGCCCTGAAGTCCCGGCCGAAGATCTGATCTGGCAAGACCCGCTCCCTGCCGTCAGTCACCCTCTGATCGACGCCAAGGACATTGCCGACCTCAAAGCCAAGGTTTTGGCCTCGGGCCTGTCGGTGGCGGAGTTGGTTTCCACTGCCTGGGCCTCGGCCTCCACTTTCCGTGGCTCGGACAAGCGCGGCGGCGCCAACGGCGGCCGCATTCGCCTGGCGCCTCAAAAGGACTGGGAAGCCAACCAGCCGGCGCAACTGGCCAAGGTGCTGGGCGTACTCGAAAGCATCCAGCGGGCCTTTAATGGCGCTCAGTCCGGTAGCAGGAAAGTCTCGATGGCCGACCTCATCGTGCTGGCTGGCTGCGCGGCAATCGAAGCGGCGGCCAAGGCTGCCGGCCACGCGGTGGAGGTGCCCTTCACCCCCGGCCGCACAGACGCCTCGCAAGACCAGACCGATGAGAAATCCTTTGCCGTGCTGAAGCCCGAGGCCGACGGTTTCCGCAATTACCAAAAGCAGGCATTCACCGTGTCGGCCGAGGAGATGCTGTTGGACAAGGCACAGCTCCTGACACTGAGCGCACCAGAGATGACGGTGCTCGTGGGCGGGCTGCGCGTGCTGGGCGCCAACGAAGGCCGGTCGCAGCATGGCGTGTTCACGAAGCGGCCGGGGATGCTGACCAATGACTTCTTCGTCAACCTGCTTGACATGGGCACGACCTGGAAGCCTACCTCCGACGTCAGGGATACATTCGAAGGGACCGACCGCAAGACCGGCGAACTCAAGTGGACCGCTACCCGGGTTGATCTGGTCTTCGGATCCAACTCGCAGCTGCGCGCCCTGGCCGAGGTCTATGCGCAGGACGATGGGTCGGAAAAGTTCGTGCGAGACTTCGTCGCAGCCTGGAACAGGGTCATGAACCTGGACCGTTTTGACCTTATCTGATCGTGGCATAAACGTTTTCGAGGGTTTCTGACAGTGCGGCGAAGAAACACGGTCAGCTATCAACCGGATTCGGCGGACGGCATACCGCCGCCGCTGAACCGGAGCTGCGCAACGGCTTAACTGCCACACTAGGTGCAATAGTCGAGATTTGCATGTACAACGCCTGTCAACGCATTTCTCAACTTCTTCCTGTGCACTGAACACTAATTGTGTTGAGAGTCAGTCTTCCGGCTAATCTTTTAGCCTTTTAACAGCCGAGTTCCAATCCGGCGGAATTTTTGCAGATTTTATTTTCCATCTCTTATAGATCGCCCTGCTTTCTAAGCATTGCTTCATCTCATCCATAGCCAAACGATGAGGCAGTTCCTCTGTAAATCTTACGAGATCTTCTTCGCTTGCCCATACAGACAGGGTTCCATATTTTCTGCTGAATGGTTCCATAGACATTGAATAGCCGATGATACCTTTCGTTTTTGTCAGCTGTTTTTGTATGGCCATCCCAAATTTCATGAATTTAAGATTATTCCAAAAGCTCTTCAACTTGAGCGAAGAAACGATAGCAAGATACTCCTTGTCCTTTTCAACAACGGCGAATGCTTTCCATTTTGTCTTCATTTCACCTCACCCCCCTCATTCTCTGCTGTTCTCTAGGACTTGTTATGTATCGAGCCCCTACAGTTTTAAAAAATTGGCCTTAAGTTCTCCTTTTCCCTTGACTTCAATCTCTCCTCTAAATTCAAATGCATACTTATCCTTGAGTAATTGGTATGTCCCTTCGGCAACTTGTATTTTCCCAGATTCACCATGAGATTCCATTCTGGATGCAATGTTTACAGTATCACCCCATAGATCATATATGAATTTCTTCTTTCCAATAATTCCAGCTGTGGACCGCCCTGAGTTTATGCCAATACGTATCATCAAATCTTGATTTAATCCCCTGCTGATCCTATTTGTTACTTCAAGCATGTCAATTGCCATATTCACGATTGTGTCAGCATGATCAGAGCATTGCGACGGAATACCCGCAGCTACCATGTATGCATCCCCAATGGTCTTGATTATTTCGACTTTATGTTTCTCAGTTAAATCATCATATGCAGAGAGGTATCTGTTGAGCAACGCAACGACCTCATCCGGCGACATGTTCGTTGACAATTGCGTAAAACCAACGATGTCGGCAAACAATATGGAAGTATGGGGAAAAGCATCTGCTATGTTTTCTTGGGAAACTTTTAAACGATCTGCAATAGGCTTGGGCAGTATGTTCAGAGGCAATAACTCAGATCTTCTTTTGTCTTTTTAAAATCAAGGAAGAATATATAGACTGCAAAAGTTACTGCAGATATTGTCCCGGTTGTCGACAGGATATGCGTCACATTAAGGTTAAACATGGGGGCATGGACATCAAGTGGTGATCTCCATGGGAAATATTCAACAAACGAAAACGCGATGACAGGAAGTATTATCATAAAAAATCTCCACATGGCGCTTCGCTCTGATATCGATAACAAGACCATAGGGGGTATCGCCATAAGGAAGAAATGGATTCCGCTGTCTGCACTAAGAAAAACGCTCGAATTGACGGTCAGCTGAAAAATCAGCGCGAGAAAATAAAAAACTGTAGCAAATTGGCCGAATCCTTTCCAGTTGAATATGAAAACCGCCACATAGATAAACAGCATAAAGAAGGTAACGTATTGAAGGTAATACCAGCGATAATAAAGGTACTGGAATTGAAAGATTATCGAAAAAAATATCGCAACACAAACCATTACATTTGTAATTAAAGTCCTTCGATTTACGTCATCAGATTCTTCAGGATTTGTCCCAGTTGTGATAAAGTTGGTGAGCAGGGACTTTAGATGGGACTTGTTCGACATAATTTCAGAATTTAGAAGACCACATCTAAAGATATTTATTGTTTCTTAAAACTATCACTACAAAATGGAGCTGTCAATTTGATAATTATAAATTCATAGTTACCCTCATTAGGCGACCCCCGCACAGAGGGAGCACTAAGGCCGGGCGTACAAAGGAACTTCCTTGAACTGCACCCTCAAAAGCCCATCACGGCCACTGTTTCTTACCCTTGTAAATCATCAATAACTATTTCCCTATGTTTTGTCATGACGGCTTTTAGTCCGTAATATCAGTAAATACGATTGACCAAAAATATTATCCCTCGATTAACCAAACTTTATTCTTCACAAGATGAAAAGGCTATGCTATCATGCCACGAATGGGGTCAAAATAAAGCAGCAGTGTATAGTAATTGTTATATTAAAGATGAAAACAAAAGAAGATTATAAACTTGCCCAGGTCGTCGTTAAAAAAGTTATCGATGATTGGGACCTATACGCGTTACTTAATGGCGGAGCTCCTGACGATGATTTCGCTTCAGAAATGAGTAAGATCATTTCGCGTTTACCATGAATAAAGACCGAAAATGATGCAATAAATGCAATCTCTGAGGTCATGAGTGAAGCATTTGAACCAGGACAGTTCACACCTGATAAATGGACCGATGTAGGTAGACATTTATTCGCTTGTTGTAAAGAGAAACGACTAATAGAATAAATAAAATGATATATAACGAAGCGCTGCACTGGATCGGCGTGAAACTGCTACGTCTCCCAGTGAGCTTTGGCCTTGGTTAAGAAGGAATGATGATGAGCGGAATCCTGTCGGATAAACGACTGGAAAAGTGGATGTTGATTTATGGATTCATAATTGCCATCGTCGTGATGCCATGATAAACCATTTGCGCAAAGGAACGGAAGGACTGCATTTGGCATGCCAAGTGAAAGTACCTGCAGAATATCAAAAGACTCCGTGGAATCCGCCACCAAATACTGAAGAGGCGAAGAAGAAGATTCATCCCTATTTCCAAGATACGCCCCGGCCAGAAAATGGCCTTTGCCTTTGAACAACCCTTATGCAAGACAGCGATAGGACAACAGAGCAACTATTATCTGAATTGGAAACTCTGCGCCGGCGAGTGGCTGAATTGGAACGACGTGAAAACGCGATTTGGCAGACAGAGCCCGAAGGGCGAGACCCAGAGGAGAAGTATCGATTTTTACTCAATAATATTGAGGATTCCATCTATTTGGTAGATAGCAAATATTGCTACCTGTTCATGAACAAGGCGCATCTTCGGCGTCTGGGCTTGCTTGGCGAGCAATTCCTCGGCCAACCTTACAGGAAATATCATTCTGCGCAAGAGACCAAAGAGTTCATCAAGAGGATAGATCAGGCATTGAAAACAGGCGATCCCCTTCAGTATGAGCATAAGAGCCACCGCGACGGCAAATATTTCCTCAGAACGTTAAGCCCCGTGAAAGAGACTGGCGGACAGACAGTAGCAGTCACGATTGTTTCGAAGGACATCTCAGAGATTAAGAGGATGGAGCAAAGTCTCCGTGCGCTTTCATTGACTGATGAACTGACAGGCTTGTACAATCGAAGAGGCTTTCTAACCCTCGCAGAGCAGCAGTTGAAGACCGCGAAACGCTTACGTTGCGGGATGCTCCTGCTTTCAGCCGACCTCGACAATCTCAAGAAGATCAATGATACTGGCGGCCATCAGGAAGGTGACTTCGCCTTGACTCAGGCGGCAGCACTCCTTAAAAGAACTTTCCGTGAACCCGATATCACAGCGCGAATGAGCGGCGACGAGTTTGCCGTGCTGATGATGGAAACGAGCATGAGAGATTCAAAGGCCCTGACTTTGCGCCTCCAGGGGGAACTCGACACGTGGAACGCTCAAAGTGAGCGTCATTACACGTTGTCGTTTAGCATCGGAATCGCTTATTGCGCTCCCCCGTTCGACAACAATTCCATCGATAAACTACTCCGTCAGGCAGACCAATTAATGTATGAACAAAAAGAAAGGCTGCGGACAAGGTCGCCCTGGAAAAACTCCCGACAACGCTGCTGAATAACCCCTGAACTCAACACCCACGATATAATTTGAGGGCGGGAATGTTAAATATGATATTTGATAGAAATGGAAGAGGGCAGAACATCAGCTACTTCCTGAACTCCTCACCAGTTTCAATAATCGATAACTGTTGACTTCATGTCATTATCCAACAGTTCCTATCTTGGGGCAATAAAGTCTACTCTATAAAAGAGCATAGCGCCCCCGAGGAAAAAGTCAATGAGCAATGACAGGAATAAGGTCTATGAGTGTTACCACTAAAAAGTTGATATCTGGACGAAACAACCCGAGTTACTTTTATTTATTGCTATATATGAAGACCAGCAAATTACCAAAAGAATGTGAAGCCAAAAGCGATACTGTTACTATCCTGGCCCATTGACCTTTGCGTGCGAGTACCCAGATAACCTACTTTGACACCCAACCGGCTCGTGATCGGATAGCCCACGCTGAGAGCCCATGCCAAGCTTTTCCGATTGTCGTCTGTTG
>QKDO01000012.1 GCA_003252075.1 Nitrospirota bacterium | reverse complement strand
ATCGCGATGATGCTGAGGGTTGCGGTGGCGCAGATGTTTGGCGGTACGGCAGAGAGTCTGTCTCGGGTGGCAACGTTCAACTGGAACCCGTCAGCGGCGTATCTTGCCGGCAGGCGGCACAAGAAGGCAGCGAAGGAGGGGAAGGCCCCGCAGGACAAGGGGGGACCGGAGCCTGGCAAAGAATAAGCAGACCGTCAGCATAAAAAAAGAGGGGTGTTCTGAAAGGAACACCCCTCTTTTTGAAAAAAGGATGATTCGATGGCATCCGACACATCTCCCGGCAAAATTTGCTGCTATTCGCAAGTGATCACCAGCCTAGGATTCCTTCTTATAACATTTAATAGGTCTCACTGATAAAATAGTCAAGAGATCAAGTACATTACTAAAAAGGTTCGGATAGTGGGATGCCCGAAATGATTCCGCATGTATCTCAAGTATACCGGCCAAGGGCCGGCGACCTTCTCCTGTTCGGCGTCACGTCAGGGGAACTGGCCCTCCTCTTTGCCCTGACGCCCACTTTTACGATCGTAGATTGGATATACGTCTTGCAGCACGTGCTGGTCCTCGTGATCGCCCTCACGCGGCGTCCGCCCCAGGCGTATGATCACTCATTCTCCTCCAGCGTAGCCGTTGTCGTAGCCTATGCCTACCCCTATGCCCAGGTTGTGTATCTTCGATGGGTTCCCGGCGATCCTGCATGGCCCGCCGCCGGGTTCGTACTCGTGACGTTTGCGGCATGCCTGAGCCTCTCCAGCCTCATCAGCCTGGGCAGACGGTTCGGGGTCTTCCCGGCTCTGCGGGGTCTGGTGACGAGAGGCCCCTACCGGTTCGTACGCCACCCCATGTATCTGGCCTATGTGATCGCGGATATCGGGTACAACCTTCAGGAATGGAATTTCGGCACAGCGCTGCTGGTGCTGGCGGGGTGGGCATCCCTGCTCTATCGCATAGGGGCTGAGGAGCGGATATTGTCTCAAGATGCCCGATCGTCTGCCTACGCCGCATCAGTACGCTACCGTCTCCTCCCCGGCCTCTGGTAGAAGGAAGAGCGGGGCGAACCCCCTGAGCATAGGAAAAGGCCCTATGGGACCACATTCTTAAACTGCGAGCCATGCGCAAAAATGCCTCAGTATTTTCCCTGCATCACCTTACCGCAGTCGCCGCATAGGCGACAAATACCGCGAACCAACGGTCGCGCTGGAACGCCGCAGTGCCGGTCGGCTCATACGTAAGCTTTTCACGACTGCTCCGAAGATTCGTCCTGACCAGATCCTCTGACGGTAAAAATAATATTTTTTGGCAGCGAATGGTTTAAAATTATGGAAAATCCGGCAAATATCAGGAAAAAGCAGTGCATAGAGAAGTGATCAGTTCCAATTGACATGAATGTTTTGCTGATTGGTCCGACAGGATATATCGGAAGAAGGCTGAAGGAGAGACTCCTCGAAGAAAAGGATGTCAACCTGAGGCTTCTCATAAAAGATATACGCAGGGTGAGTGAAGCAACACGACAGAATGTCGAGATAGTGGAAGGAGATCTGTTTCATGAAGAAGACCTCAAAAAGGCTGTCACGGGGATAGACATTGCCTATTATCCGATTCGCTTCTTCTGGGCAGACGGGGAATTCGACGAGCTCCAGAAAATCTTTGCCGAAAATTTCAGAGATGCCTGCATTCGTGCCGGGGTAAAGAAAATCATCTATCTGGGTGTCCTTGGTTCTCGCGATACCGGGGATACTCTATTCAGGAATATGATCGATACCGGGGATGTGCTCAGCGCTCTTCCCGATAAAATCCGGACGATCCGGCTGAGGACGGGTTTCGTCGTAGGATCAGGCAGTTCACTCTTTGAGGTGCTGAGAAACCTCGTCCAGAAGGTCCCGGTGATATTCACGCCCCGATGGATGGAGGCCAAGCTTGTACCTCTCGGTATTGCTGATACACTGGAGTATCTGACACAGGCAAGGAACCTTGAGGGGACCGGCAATCTCATAATCGATCTTGGCGCTGAAGTGATAAGCTTCAGTGACATGCTCAAAGAGACGTTGAAGGTCGTGGGGCTAAAAAGAATTTTCATACCCCTTCCGTTTGCCGCACACCGCCTGTTTTCTTTTCTCCTCATGCTGGTCACGCCGTTTTCCTATAAACTTTCTTTTCTCTTTATTCAGGCACTGATATCGAGGTCGGTATTCCCTGCTGATCTGAAGAAGGACATGGCACAGCACTATTTCCCCGGCATATCTCCCCTTACATTTCAGGAGGCATTGAAAAGGGCGCTTAACGCAATCGAACGTGATCGGGTCATAAGCAGATGGACTGACAGTCTCGCAGGCATTTCTTACGCTGACACGGAAGATGAGATATCCCGGGCTGTTTACCGTGACATCAGAAAAATGGATTTCGGCACTGTGCCCCCGGAGAAGATATTCCGTGCGGTTACATCAATCGGTGGCAAACAGGGATGGTTTACCTTCGATATCCTCTGGAAGATGAGAGGACTTATGGACAAACTGTCCGGAGGGTTCGGCGCCTCGATGGGAAAGCGGGTTGAATCAGAACTGCGGATCGGTGACATGCTCGATGTCTGGAAGGTCGTTGATCTGAGAGAAAATGACCGGCTTCTTCTTGAGGCACAAATGAAGGTCGCCGGCAAGGCATGGCTCGAATTTACCATAGACGGGACGACTCTTATCCAGACTGCATATCACCTGCCTAAGGGCCTCCTCGGGAGGCTTTACTGGTATTCCATGCTCCCTTTTCACTTCTTTATTTTCCGGGATATGATAGAGAGTATCGTAAAGCGGGCAAAGGAAGGTGATTCATAACAAGTCTCGTTGATCTGGAGCCCGATATGATTCAGGTATCCCTTGCCTGCAGAATCACGGCGCAACCATCGCATCTGTCAGCCGAATGGTGGACAGGTGCGAGCAGGAACGGCGGGTCGGGGGCGCGAAGGAAGAAACTGACTGCCCGGATAAGAGTCTTCGCAGATATGATAGAATAACATCAATATCCGGGCAGAGCGAAACATGACTACGCCAAAGAATACTGAGTCTTTCCCGCATCATACACCTATGGAACCAGATGATCATCTGCTCTTTGAAAGGATGATATCTGACCTCTCGGCCCGTTTCGTGCAGGTAGCCCCTGATAAGGTGGACGGAGAAATCGAGCGTGCGCTCAACGAGGTGCTTGAATTTTTTCAGGTGGATCGCTGCGGTCTTCTCGGCATATCTCCTGACCGCAAACGGGCACATGTCACACATGCCGCCTATGCAGATGGGGTCGAGCGGGTCTCGGGGGAGATTGATTTGGCCGCATTGTTTCCCTGGTCCTACGAGAGGCTTGTCCGGTACGGGGAAGATGTCAATGTCCCAAGTACCGAGGAACTGCCTTCCGAAGCCGAGAAGGACCGGATATCCTGGGCCGCGATGGGCGTTCGCTCCTCGCTCACCATTCCCTTGTCCGTGAAGGGGCGGGTTTTGTCTCTTATAGTACTGAACGCCATGCGTCGCCGGATTTCCTGGCACGAAATTCATATTCCACGGCTGCGATTGCTGGGCGAGATTTTTATCAATGCCCTGGAGCGCAGAAATGCTGACCAGAAATTGAGAGAAAGCGAAGCCCGCCTGAGTCTTGCTGCTGATTCAGCGGGGGCTATGCTGTGGACCCTGGAGATCGATTCCGGCCGTATCTGGACAACGGAAAAAGCCAAGGAATTTTTTGGGTTTGCACCGGACAGCGAGATGGACCTCGAGAGCTTCCTGAAGATTGTGCATGATGAAGACCGTGAGAACCTTCGAGAAGCAGTGGAAGAGACTGTTCGGTCGGGGGAGGAAAACAGCGCGGAATACCGTATTGTGCGTCCCGACGGGAGCATCCGCTGGGTCCTCTCACGCGGGCGGCCGTATCCGGCGACGCCTGCGTCAGATACCCGTATGATGGGCGTGTCGCTTGACATGACCAAGTACAAGGCTGTTGAAGCACAGCGCATGGAGTACGAGGAACGCCTTGCTTCGGCGATCGAAGTCGCCGCGCTGGGTTTCTATGAAATGAACGAAGACTATCACGTCAGCTTTCTGGAAGACCGGGGGCGAGCGTTGCTTGGCATCAAGAAGGAAGAGGAGCCGCGGGGACGTGAATTCTGGCTGGCGCATATTCATCCGGATGATCTCCCTCGAGTACTCGACTTGAGCCGGAACGTGCTGGAGGGAGGTGTAGATCAGTTTGCCACGGAATATCGGTACATACATCCGCAACGTGGTCTGACGTGGCTGCATCACCTATCCCACGTTTTGAGGCGTGATGCAGCCGGAAAAGCAGTCCGTATCGTCGGCGTGATGCAGGACATTTCAGAGCGAAGGCAGGCAGAGGCAGCTCTCCGGGAAAGCATGGCGCGCCACCGGGCTGTGGTTGAGGCGTTTGACGGTTATATCTACATTTGCTCACCGGATTACCGCGTGGAGTTCATGAACCAGCGCATGGTCGAGCGCACAGGCCGTAACGCGGTTGGTGAGCTGTGCTACAAAGCATTGCACGAACGCGATACCATCTGTGAGTGGTGCGTGAACGAGAGGGTCTTTCAGGGGGAGACCGTGCGGTGGGAAGTTCAGAGCCCGAAAGATAACCGCTGGTATTATGTGTCGAATACTCCGATCCGCCATGCCGATGGGACTGTCTCCAAGCAGTCCATGATCTTGGACATCACCGAGCGCAAGAGCGCAGAAGAAGAACTTCTGAAGGAGAAGAATAAGCTTCAGTCCATTATGAGCGCGATAAATAGCGGGATTACGATCCGGGATGTTAACTACGACCTCATATATCAGAATGAGTATTCATTACAGATGTTCGGCGATCGCCTGGGTGAAAAATGTTATCGAGTCTTTGAGAATATTGATTACATCTGCAACGACTGCCCGGTGGCAAAGGCAATTGAAGACGGCATGTCGCATACTCTGGTAAAAGAAGTGGAAATAACCCCGGGGGAAATCACCTTTTGGGAAAATATCGCCGTGCCCATGCGCGACGCGAACGGAGACATTTATGCCTGCCTTGAAATCAACCAAAACATTACCGAGCGGAAACTGGCGGAAAAAGCATTACAGCAGAGCGAGGCAGCCCTCAGGAGCAGCCAGAATGATTTTCGAAAACTTGCAGGCAGACTGATCTCTGCTCAGGAGGAAGAGCTCCGCAGGCTGTCGCGGGAGCTGCACGACGACCTGACGCAGAGGCTGGCGGTGCTCGCAATCCAAGCCGGCAAACTGGAAATGGATCTGAACAACATGCCTGAAGTGCATCCGGACGCCGTGCAGAAGATATCACAGATAAAGGAACAGCTCATAACGGTATCGGAAAATGTACACCGGCTTTCGCGCCAGCTTCATCCCACCATCCTTGACGATCTGGGGCTTGTGCGCGCAATAGAATCCGAATGTGCAGCGCTCATGAGGCGCGAACACATTAAGATTATCTTCGAACACGAAGACGTTCCAGCCGTGATAAGTAACGACATAGCGCTCTGCATCTATCGTGTCGTCCAGGAGGGTCTGAAAAACGTTTTAACCCACTCCTGTGCAAAGAGGTGCGAGATATTCCTGAAGGGCTCGAAGGGGGCTCTCTGTCTTACCATCACAGATAACGGTGTCGGGTTCGATCCTGTCGAGGTGCGGCATAAGCCGGGGCTCGGTCTTTCAAGCATGCGCGAGAGGGCTCAACTTGTTCAGGGAGATTTTTCCATTACAGCGCAGCCCGGGAAGGGGGCGGTTGTCCATATTTGCGTACCACTGAAAAGGGATGGCGCATGAAGCGGCCGCGCGTTCTCCTGGCCGATGATCACCGTATTGTTGCCGAAGGTCTGCGGAGCCTCCTGGAGCCGGAATTTGAGCTTGTCGGCATTGTCGAAGACGGCCGCGCGCTGCTTGACGCTGCGAACAATTTGCAGCCGGATGTAATCGTCGCGGACATCTCGATGCCCCTGCTGAACGGCATTGAGGCAGCCCAGCAGATCAGGAAGAGCAATAAAGACATCAAGATTATTTTTCTGACCATGCATACTGATGTGACATATGCAGCCGGCGCTCTGGAAGCAGGGGCGCTGGGTTATGTGCTCAAGCATTCGGCGCCCTTGGAGCTGATCACGGCCATTCGCAGTGTGCTGAAGGGAGAATCCTATGTTACACCACTTCTTGCCGCTGAGCTCTTGCAGCTGCAAAAGATGGGTCGTTGGGCGCATCGCGACGAAGCTTCCCGGCTCACGGTGCGCCAGCGCGAGGTGCTGCAGCTGCTGGCCGAGGGCCACTCTGCCAGAGATATCGCATTGCTCCTGAAGATCTCGCCCCGGACCGTGGAATACCACAAATACCACATGATGGAGGACCTCGGCATGAAGACCGTCGCAGATCTGATCAGATACGCGGTCGACAAAGGTATCGTGACACGGTGATACCACAGCGCCGCCGAAGTATTTCTTAAGCCCGGATGTTTTTCTGAGCTTCTACAGTTCTGCATTGGTTTTTTTTGTCTGTAGTCTTCTTTCTCTTCCCTTTTTTGTTTTTTTCCGGCCCCGGCAGAAGGCTGGTATTTTGGTGGTACAGCTCAAACAGAAATGCCAACCGTTCGGCGTCAGATGCAAAGCCTTTTTTGCCGTATGCGGCGTCAACGGCCTTGTCCAGGGCCTGATGCGCGTGCCGCAGATCAGGCGGCATGGCGATGGGGTCGTAAAGGTCTGCGAGGGAAGATTCTGGATGCGCGGCCCGGGCATCGAGCACTCCTTGGGCTGCCTGTTCGATCGCTTCTTTCTGCTTGTCCGTAAATTCGCACGGCCAGGGGAAGTTGTTGAATACGATACTGGCAGAGTATTGGTATCTACTTTCAAGCCGTCCACATACTGCCCGCATAAAAGATATCTCTTCCGCAGCCTTTTCATAATCGCTGAGTGACTGGACAACCGCAATGCTGCGCCCATGGCTTGTCAGTAGGACAGGTCTTTGGCTTTCAGAAACGTGTTTGACGACCCTGCCGGGATTGGTCTTGAGGTCGCTCAAGGGGACAATATCTTCGGAAAATTTAGTATTCATATTAGCACTCCTTTTCCAGTACGGTAAATTGGTCCTGTTATAGCGCCGTATTGCCCATATGACACTTACCCGAGCATCAGATGCTTTCGCTCCTCAGATTCTCATGGGTCGTGCTGACAAAAATCTTCAAAACCTAGTAATTTTACGAGTTCTTTTCGCGCCATTAAGCTGATAACGTAGTATCTATCCATAAGAGTAAAAACGCTATTATCTGCATGTTCTGAGGAAGGGGTATGTGATGAAGCAGGGCAAGGTTCTTCTGGCGGACAATCATCAGAATATGCTTGCAGGGGTGAGGAACCTCCTGGAAGATATCTTCGAGACGGTCTTTATGGTGGCTGACGAAGTCTCACTT
>QKDO01000004.1 GCA_003252075.1 Nitrospirota bacterium | reverse complement strand
CAGGAAAACCTTGCCAAGGCGAAGGCAAAATATGCCGAGCTGAACAAGGATGGTAAATTTACCCCAGCAGAAGAGGAAAAGATGCACGATCTGCTTGATAAAGACTCGAAGCTGATAAAAAGCAAAAAGCATTAACAACAGCCTTCAACAAGGCACTCTGCGTTTCAGGGAGCAGAACACCGGGGCGGGGAAGAAGAATGGTCTCCGCCCCGCTTCATTGATACCTCAGCTGCAGAAAACTTCTTGTGGTATAATCAACGGACAGGGCGCATACAGAGTGAGGTTTTATCAAAGAGCATACCCTGCACAGAAATTTATTCTGAAGGAGAAAAACATGAAACGGATTCTTGTCCTTGTTGTAAGTATTTTAAGTGTTCTTGTGTTACAGACACCTGCAGACTGCGCGTCTGCAACAACCGGTGCAGCCTCTTCACCAGCAGGAATTTCGGGCAAGGTGGTCGAAACCATGGACAGCGGGGGATACACCTACGTTCAGCTTGAGCAGGACGGGAAGAAATTATGGGTAGCGCTCCCACAGACGAAGGTGAAAAAAGGACAGATGATAACCGTCAGTCCGGGGATGGTGATGGAGAACTTTGAGAGCAAAACACTCAAGCGCAAGTTTGACCGGATTGTGTTTTCAGGAGGCATCATTGACGATAAGACGAACGTTGTCAAAGAGAAGAAGTCAGAAGGGAGTAAGGGCAATGTGCCCGCTGCCGAAAAGATAAGCGTTACCAAGGCAACCGGCCCTAACGCATATACCATTTCAGAGATTTACAAGAAAAAGAAGACTCTCAATGGCAAGAGCGTGTCTGTGAAGGCAAAGGTGGTAAAGGTGACCTCTGGCATCATGAAGATGAACTGGATACATTTGCAGGATGGTACCGGAAATGCTGCTGATGGCTCCAATGATATCGTGGCAACCTCCACAACCGAACTGCCGGCTGACGGAGACATCGTAACCGTAAGCGGGACTCTCGCCACAGATAAGGATTTCGGCAGCGGCTATAAGTATTCCGTGCTTATCGAAAAGGCCACCTTTAGGAAATAGGCTGAACAGGACAGACAGGAGAAAAGGGCCGATGCTTGATGCACGCTCTGTACGGGAGAATGTCGAAACGGTTAGCAATGCCCTGAAAAAGCGGGGATATGAGTTCCCGCTCGCTGAGTTTCTTGCCATCGATGGAAAGCGTATCTCCCTGCTCAAGGAGGTTGAAGAGCTCCGCAACCGGAGGAATGTCGTCTCTGAGGATATAGGTAAGCTGAAACGGCAGCGGGCTGATACGACTGCCCTGCTTGCTGAGATGAAAGGGGTCTCTGACCGGCTGAAGGAGCTGGATGAAATACTGCATGACCTCGAATCAGAAACAAAGACATTTCTTCTCACCATACCGAACATCCCCCATGAATCTGTTCCTGTGGGCAGCGATGAAAATGCTAACAAGGAGGTCAGGAAATGGGGCAGTCCCCGGCAATTCGATTTCGAACCGCTAAATCACTGGGATATTGCTGAACCCCTGGATATTATCGACTTTGATCGTGCTGCAAAGATATCCGGTGCCCGTTTCGCGATCATGAAGGGCATGGGGGCCCGGCTCGAACGTGCACTGATGAACTTTATGCTCGATACCCATACGGCAAAAGGATACAAAGAGATATTTCCTCCTATCATCGTGAACAGGGACAGCATGACCGGAACAGGACAGCTTCCGAAGTTTGAGGCTGAACTTTTTAAGGTCACTGACCCGGAGTTTTATCTTATTCCCACCGCAGAAGTACCTGTGACCAATATATTTCGGAATGAGATATTGAAAGAGGAGGATCTTCCCGTCTATTACACCGCATATACGCCCTGCTTCCGGCGCGAAGCTGGTTCGTATGGCAAGGATACCCGAGGGCTTATCCGTCAGCACCAGTTCAATAAAGTGGAGCTGGTAAAATTCGTAAAACCGGAAGCATCATATGACGAGCTCGAAAAGCTTACCTGCAATGCTGAGGAGATCCTTCAGAAGCTCGATCTGCCGTACCGGGTCGTAATACTCTGCACCGGGGACCTCGGCTTCTCCTCTGCCAAGACCTATGATATAGAGGTCTGGCTTCCCGGCCAGAACAGATACCGAGAGATATCATCCTGCTCGAATTTCGAGGATTTTCAGGCCCGGCGAGCAGGTATTCGCTTTAAGCGGGAAGGAAAGAAAGGTACAGAGTTTGTCCATACGCTCAATGGTTCCGGCTTAGCGATAGGAAGGACACTTGTCGCCATACTTGAGAACTATCAGCAGCGGGACGGAAGCGTCGTCATCCCTGAGGTATTGCGACCGTATGCAGGCACGGACCTGATCCGATAGGGTGAGTCAGATAAAAGGGACGGGAGCAATCACCCCCGTCCCTTTTTTTATTTTTTCCCTTTATTTTGCTCTGCTGCGGGCGTCTTCTGTTCGGCGCCGTCTTTTATCGATATAAGTTCGACCTCAAATATCAGGGTTGCATTCGGTCCAATAACCGATCCGGCGCCTCGCTCGCCATAGGCAAGATCAGAAGGGATGAACAGTTCCCACGTAGATCCTTCCTTCATCAGCTGGAGGGCTTCGGTCCAACCCTTGATCACTCCTTTTACCGGGAAGGTGGCGGGTTGACCGCGTTTATAGGAGCTGTCGAACTCCGTACCGTCGATCAGTTTGCCGCGGTAGTTGGTCGTGACCGTATCAGACTCCTTCGGCATTTTGCCCGTGCCCTCCTTGACAACGCGGTACTGCAGGCCGCTCGGCAGGGTCTTGACTCCTTCTTTCTTCTTGTTTTCTGCGAGGAAGGTCTCCCCTTCTTTCTTGTTCTTTTCGCCGGCCTCTTTTGTCTTTTCAGCCTGCTTCGCTGCCAGATCTTTCTGGAATTTTGTCAGTGTGTCCTGGACCTCCTGTTCCGACAGCATCAGCGGTGCGCCGGAGAGAACATCTTTTATGCCTTTTGCGAACATGTCTGCATCAGCATCTATCTCCTGCCGTTTGAGCTGGGTGCCCGTTGCGACCCCCATGCTGTAACTGAGCTTTTCCTTTTCTGACTTGAACGCCTGCGGCTCGGCAAAAGCAATGCCCGCAAGAAACAGGACCAATGCAAACGATATGAATACCCTCATGAACAGCTCCTTTCGAATTTTGATTAGAGATATTATGCATCCCGGAGACACACTTAATCAAGAGTTGGGGCAGGGACATACCGCATCAGCTTCCTTTTTCAGGATTCGTGCGGCATGTTCGTCGAGACCGCTCTTTCTGACAAATGCTTGCAGATCCATGTCTGCAACATCCTGTGCAAGTATGATGTCTGCGCGGAACAGCGGATCGAGCATGCCTTTCCGTACGGAATGGAGTATGGTTACCGGATAGAGCCGCTTGTCTTCAATCATGCGTTCCAGGCTGCCCTTTTCAGGATACCTCCAGCTGATGATCCTGAGCCCGGCACATTCAGCGTATTGTATGGCATCGGACGTACAGCGCGTATTGGTGACGAGCCAGCCGTCACGAAAAATCATGCGTTCGCCGGTTCCCTTTTCCACAGCCTTTTTGATGTCCTGAAACCGTGCATGGACATAGAGCGCTGTCTTGACATCTGTTGCTTTGCCGCCGTCGCTGTGATATTTGCACTCTATGAAGGTATAGGTGTCATCGTTCCTGGCGATAACGTCGACCTCATGGCTGACACAGAATCCGTTGATCGACTGGTCTGTTTCCACAATGTATCCGTAATGAGAAAGGACATTTCCGAAAAATTTTTCAAAGGGATATCCTGATGGGCCAAGCGAGAAGATCGCCTGCTTGATCGAGTACCGCATGCCTGAAGCATGGTTGAATTTCCTGAGCAGCTTCTTAGCCCTGCGGTAGATATCTCCGGTGCGCGCATGGGGGGCTGTCTGCTGTTCAACCTCCTGCGCGATCTCTTCGGCTACCTGCTGCGGAGCACCGGAACGGATAAGGGAGGTAATCAGCTTATTTACGTCAAAATCCTCCTTGCGACCGGAGGCCTTTGTGATGGTGACCGGCATATAACATTTTACCTTATTAAGATTTTTTCTGAAAAGCCATGATGCAAGCATGTGGTATACTTAAGCAAGGCGTGAGTAAGAAACGAAAAAAATAGCGAAGGGGAGGAAGATCATGATGCTCTATCCGGAAGTCCTTTCACTTATTGGTAATACTCCGATGGTGAGGGTCCGACACATGAGCGGGCCGGCGGATGCCGAGATATGGGCAAAGCTCGAGGGCTGCAATCCTGGCGGTTCAGTCAAGGACAGGATCGCACTTGCCATGATCGAGACCGCAGAGCGGGAGGGAAAGCTCAGTCCCGGAGGCACAATCATTGAACCGACAAGTGGCAATACCGGTATCGGTCTTGCCATGGTTTCGGCTATCAAAGGCTACCGGCTTGTCCTTACCATGCCTGATACCATGTCCATGGAGAGACGGCAGCTGCTCCAGGCCTACGGTGCTGAGTTGGTGCTTACCGAGGGAAAGAAGGGCATGAAAGGTGCCGTAGAAAGGGCTGCTGAAATCCAACGGGAACATCCCGCATATTTCATGCCGCAGCAGTTCGAAAACTGCGCAAATCCGGAAGTGCATATGAGGACGACAGCGATAGAGATCCTGAATGATCTGGGCGGCGCTCCGGATGGATTTGTTGCAGGGGTAGGCACCGGAGGCACGATCTCGGGCGTCGGCATTATCCTCAGGCAGAAGAATCCGGAGGTATGGATTGCAGCCGTCGAGCCGGCAGCATCGCCTGTGCTATCGGGGGGCAAGGCAGGACCACACAAGATAGCCGGCATAGGCGCAGGTTTTGTTCCCGGCGTTCTCAACACGAAGATTTATGATGAAGTCATCCGAGTCAGTGACGCCGATGCTGCAGAGACTGCACGTCTTATGGCAAATAAGGATGGCATTCTTCCCGGAATATCGTCGGGGGCTGCAATGTGGGGGGCGATCAGAGTTGCCCAAAAGCTGGGTGCAGGAAAGAAGGTGGTCGTAATCATTCCCGACCGGGGAGAGCGGTACCTCAGTACCGGGCTTTTTGCCCCTGAGTCCCCCTAGTGCTCAGAGGTGGACGAGGCTGCCCGGTTTCTGCCCCCCGCTTTGTCTTGTAGAGGCTGTTGTCTGCACGGAGAACAGGGTCGTTCACAGATAGATCATCAACGGATGATTTTAAAGACAGTCTTGCCCCGCTGCTCAAGGTGAAAGGTTTTCTTCTCTTTCAGCTCGAAAAGTCTCAGGGCGCCGGCTTCTTTTTCGAAAATAACCTCCCGTCCCTTGACATGATACCAGGTTCCTCGATGTAGGGATTTGAGATCATTCCGTCTTTTTTCTCTACATACACTCCTCCGTGAACAGCGTGCCACTTTCTCGTGATGACTACGCGATAAAAGAGCGGACGGGCCTCGGTTTTTGTCTGCGTATACATGAGCTTCCTGTTGGTCATAGTCACGACCGCGAAGATGATGATGAGGCAGAGCAAGAGGACGAGACTGCAAAAAGACAAAGCTCCGACAGATCGACCCTTCGGACTGCATGGTGTAGTTTAGCGGTTTTCACTGAAAATTATGTGATATAATCCACCACATTATGAATCTGAAACTTCTCGTGAAAAAAGAGGTATCTTTGCTCAGGGCGTATCAGGCAAAGGAGATTCCCTGCAGCGTAAAGCTCGATGCTAATGAGAGTCCCTACGGTTTTAGCGCGGCGCTCAGGGCGGTTGCATCGATCCGGACAAACCGGTATCCGGACCCTGAGGCCAAGAAACTCAAGGCAGCCCTTGCAAGGGAGCTTGGAGTGAGACCACAGAACATCCTTCAGGGCAATGGTTCAGACGAGATCATTTACAATCTTGTCGCCACATTTGGCGGCCCGGTATTCTATCCTACGCCGACATTTTTGATGTACGGGATCATCAGCCAGGTTCTGGGAGAAAAGACGGTTTCCGTGCCGCTTGACAGGGAATTTGACCTGGATGAAAGGAAGATGCTGCAGGCGCTCCGGAAGAACAGGCCGCGGATGGTGTTTCTGAGCTCGCCGAACAACCCGACGGGAAACTGTTTTTCTGCTGACAGAATTCTGAAGATAGTGGAAACGTCGCCGGGAATTGTTGTTGTTGATGAAGCATACCAGCCGTTTGCGAGTGATAAGGGTTTTCTTCCGTTGTTGAAAGACTACAAGAATCTTGTCATTATGAGAACCCTGAGCAAAGTCGGGCTTGCTGCGTTGCGGTTCGGATTTCTGGTTGCTGATGAGGAGATCATCCATGAAGTCAATAAGGTCAGGCTGCCGTTCAATGTCAATGCGCTGTCGCAGGCGGTTGCTCTTGAAGTATTGAAGGACCGGAAGGCGCTGAGGACAGTTGTCCGGACGATTGCGGCGGAGAGGGACCGGCTCATGCGCACGATGGAAGGCATCAGCGCGATAACAACATTTCCTTCGGAAGCAAACTTTATCCTCTTCCGGGTTGCAGATCCTGACAGGATTCATGCGGGGCTTCTCAGGAGGGGCATATTGATACGGAATGTTGCCGACGCAGTTGAGGGCTGCCTGAGGGTGACCGTGGGGACGCCTCGGGAGAACAGAAAATTCCTGCATGCGCTCAGGAGCTGCATGGAGAAATCTTCATGATGGGGAGAGTTAATGAGAACGGCAAAGATTGAGAGAAAAACCAGGGAGACACAGATTCGTGCAGAAGTAAATCTGGACGGGACAGGCAGATATGCGATACAAACACCGATACCTTTTATGGACCATATGCTGACCCTTATGTGTAAACACGGGCTCTTTGATATCAAGCTTAAGGCAAAAGGCGATGTAGAGGTAGATGATCACCATACGGTTGAAGATACCGGGATAGTACTTGGTAAGGCAATCAAGCAGGCCTTGGGAGACATGGAAGGAATTGTCCGCTATGGCCAGGCTTCCGTGCCGATGGATGAGGCATTGGCGCAGGTAAGTCTTGATATCAGCGGAAGGCAATATCTCGTCTACAATGTTTCGTTCCCTAAAAAGAGCAAGCTGCGGGAATTTGACCCGGACCTGATCGAGGATTTTCTTCAGGCCTTTGCCGGAGGTGCTGGCATAACACTCCATGTTAATCTCTTCTACGGCAGGAATACGCATCATGTCATAGAGGCCGTATTCAAAGCGCTCGGCAGGGCTCTGCAGCAGGCTGTTTCCGTTGATCCCCGGGTTAAGGGTGTTCCCTCGACCAAGGGAACCCTGTAACCCAGACACTCCGGTGAAAAGGAAACTGCAGCAGGAACTGGTTTCCCTGAAAGATATCCGATATGTACTCCTGGACATGGACGGAACCCTTCTCGATAAATATTTCGACGACTATTTCTGGGAACATCTGCTCCCGGAAAAATATGCCGAAAAGAACCATATATCCTTCGGAAAAGCAAAAGAAAAATTGCTGAACAAATACAAGATGCACGAGGGCACATTGAAATGGACGGATATAGACTTCTGGTCCCGCGAGGTCGACATTGACATACCGGCGCTCAAAGAACAGATACATCACCTTATCGAGGTACACCCCCACGTTGAGGATTTCCTCCGCATGCTCAGAAGGCACAGAAAGAAAGTGTTTCTGGTGACGAATGCCCATTATAAGGTCCTTGCAATGAAGCTCCGGAAGACCGAACTGGGAAAGTACTTTGATGCGGCTCTCACGTCCTGCGAGATAGGATATCCCAAGGAGATGCTCGCCTTCTGGGAAAAGGCTCAGAATAAGCTCGGCTTTGACAGGGAAACAACCCTCTTCGTTGACGATACGGAAGCGGTACTCACTACCGCACAGCAGTATGGGATCAGATATATTCTCTATAAGGCGATTGCCAGTTCACAGTCGGAAAAAGGGGCTTCCTCCAGATTTCCTGCAATCGATGACTTCGGCCAACTCATGTTCCTTGACAGGAAAGTAATAGTCTAATCAGTCAAAGGCCGCCCGATTGATTGTTTCTCTTGCGGAAATAGCTTACAATAATCACCTATGACGGAACTTCAAGAACTCATGTTGGAGCTATAGGTGTGCATAATGATATCCCGACGTACAGCGGGGGCCTTGGGGTGCTTGCGGGCGATACGATCCGTTCGGGCGCTGACCTTAAGCTGCCCATGGTTGCGGTCACGCTCATGAGCAGGAAAGGGTATTTCACTCAGCAGCTGGATAGCGGGGGAAAGCAGACCGAGCTGCCGGTGCTGTGGGACCCTGCTGCGTATATGAAACTTCTTCCCCACAGGGTTACGGTGCAGATAGAAGAAAGGGATGTTCAGGTGCAGGCCTGGCTCTACTCGGTGAAGAGTCTTACCGGAGGCAGTGTCCCGGTATTTTTCCTTGATACCGATCTTCCCGCCAACGCACCGGAGCACCGCGAGATCACGGCACATCTTTACGGGGGAGGCCCGGAATACCGTCTCAAACAGGAGATCGTCCTCGGGCTCGGTGGCGTAAGAATGCTGCATGCGCTGGAGTTTGAAATCAGAAAATTTCATATGAATGAGGGTCACGCAAGTTTTCTGACGCTGGAACTCCTTAACCGCTTCAAGAAACCGGTAGAGGACGTTTGGGATGAAAAGCTTGTCTGGGACAAGCGTGCGGTTAAGAACCTCTGTGTTTTCACTACCCATACCCCGGTCGAGGCAGGCCATGATAAGTTTCCCTACGATCTTGTCATGAAGGTCATGGGAGAGATCGTTCCTCTTCCCCTCCTTGAGGAACTTGCCGGGAGGGATGGCCTCAACATGACGCTTCTTGCACTGAATCTCAGCCGATATATCAATGGCGTTGCAAAGAAGCACGGGGAGGTCTCCATGAGCATGTTCCCGGGATATGAGATTAATGCAATCACCAACGGTGTTCACTCGTATACCTGGACATGCGACAGCTTCAAAAAGATCTTCGACAAGTATCTCCCTGGCTGGGCGAATGAGCCGGAGCTTTTCGTAAGGGTTGGCCGCATTCCTGACGATGAGATCTGGGAAGCACATATGGAGGCAAAGCGTCATCTTTTTGCCTATATCCGACAGCAGACGGGGATTGAGCTCTTGCCGGACATTCTTACGCTTGGGTTCGCAAGGAGAGCGACCGCATATAAAAGGGCGGACCTTCTGTTCCGTGACCTGGAGCGGCTTGAGGCCATAGGTACAGGCAAACTCCAGCTTGTCTATGCCGGCAAGGCCCACCCGAAGGATATGGCCGGAAAACGACTCATACAGAACATCTTCGATTACAAAGAAAAGCTCAAAGACAAGATCAGGATCGTCTACCTGACGGGCTATAACATGGATATAGCACTCAAGATCGTGTCTGGGGTTGATGTCTGGCTGAACACGCCGCTCAGGCCCCTGGAGGCGTCTGGCACAAGCGGTATGAAGGCAACGCATAACGGCGTTATGAATTTCAGCGTTCTTGATGGATGGTGGATTGAGGGTCATATCGAGGGCTTCACCGGATGGTCTATAGGCCCGGCTCCTCAGGAGCTGACGCCAGGGGCTGATGCAGATGCCCGTGACGCTGAAGATCTCTACCACAAGCTTGAGCATGAAACAATCCGTATCTACTACACGGAACGTCACACATGGATCCGTATGATGCAGAATGCTATCGGCAAAAACGCCTACTATTTCAACTCGCACCGCATGATGCGAAGGTACGTTACCGAGGCATACCTGAGATAAATGCTCCTGCTATTTTTTCCCCCCGCATTCTGGGCAGGCAGTATTTTCCGGTACAAAGCTTCCGCAAGCGCGACATTGTACGAGATCGATAGGTTTCTTCCCGCTGCAGTTCCTGCATGCATTCTCATCAGGACCGAGGCTGCGTGAACAGTTCGGGCAGCGTTTCATCAGTGTTTCAGGGAGACGTGACGGCAGAAAGGATATGATAATGGTGAGCAGGGGAAAGAGAAAGCAGGCCAGGGTCCAGAAAAGAGCATTGCGGCCTTTTTTTATAGCTATCAAGCCACCGATTATTCCGGCTATCAACTGAAGAACAACAAGACGGCCCACAGGGATTAACGGTGCAGCAGGGCAAGAGCTTTTTTGTGGAGCCCGATATTTCCTGCAGCAAGCAAGCTCATTGTTCCCTTCAGCTTCAGGTCAAGCGTGACCAGTTGATTTCCCTGTAGGTCCGTAATGGTGCTTCCGGATTCTTTTATGAGAAGATACCCTCCTGCGAAATCGAAGCTACGCGATGCAGAAGCGGCGGCAAAGACGCTGACAGCGCCGCAGGCAACATAGGCAAGATCACGAGCGGTCGCTCCCATGCTGCGCACTTTGTTCGCTGCTGAAAGAAGGGGCATGATAGGCGACGAATCCCGGGAGGGAGTTGACGCCTCAAAAGCGACGAAAGAAAATTCTTCTCCTGTGTGACCCCGCATCGAGTTTCCACGGCAAAAGGCGTAATTACCTTTTTCTGACCAGACGGCATCGCTATTGACGAGATTTATAATAGACGCCAGATAAAGATCCCGGACAGATGCCACCGCGACAATTGCAAGAGAAGTGCCATAGAACGGTATCCCATGGACAGCATTCCGGCTGCCGTCGATGGGGTCTACGAGCACAGTCTTTCCGCCCCCGTGAAGGTGTACGGTGCCTGCCTCTTCTGAAATGACCGTGAGCGGCTGGTCCAGGGCATCAAGGCTGGAGATGATGATCTCCTCTGTTCTGCAGATCTCGGATTTGCATATGGTGATATTTTACGGGAAGTAGCAGGCTTCAGACAATGTCTGGTGTGAGGAGCACGTGTGTACAGGGAAGAGCAGGAGAGTGACGAAGGGTCAGCATGCGGCTACCAGGTGAGGGAAAGCAGGCACTGAATGTCTGATTGTAGGACGTTGAACTTACAGTTAAGAACCATGCATTGTTTTGAGCGGTAACAATGTCCTTCCTTGATGACCACATGCACGGAAATCCCCGTGAGGTTGCGATGAGGACAGAGTATATGAAGTTTGCCGGTTGCTTCGGAATAATGGGTTTCTTTCGGCGCATACCTCATGTCTATAGTATACCGCTCTTGAGATACAGAAGGGGAGGAGCTCTCCAGACAAGGCTGCCGTGCGCAGGAGAAGTGGCAGATGATCCGATACGGTTTCTTTTTGTATCAGACCGGCCGATCAATGAACCCGATGCCTGGCATGGTTCCATCGTCATGAATGCTGAAGGGAAGCTACAGACCGCAATTGAGGAATAGCGGAAATGGATGTTCCCGGCATCACCAAGGAATCTGAATAGCGGGATTCTCGAGGGATAATGGCAGGGAAGATTACGAAACGCTCTTTTTCTGTTGGTCGGCCCATGCACGTATCTTTGCAGCACGATAGCAGAAGATATCCATGAGCTGTTTTTTGATGAGGAGCGTATGAACAAGCGCGCCCATAAGAGAACATGGTATGCAGTAATGGACCTCGTCGGTCATAAACGTTCCCTGCTTCATAATCTCAAACCGGTGAATATGTTGCCAGAACCTATAGGGCCCCTGTATCAGGATATCCGTAAATTCCTCCGGTGGGTGATAGTTCACAATCCTGCTCTTCTAGGGCATCCGGATGCTTAACCAGCGGATGCGATAATCAAATTCCGATCCCTCAGTGACCGCCGGTGATGAGGTAGTTATACCCTGCATCTGAAAATCAAGCCAGTCCGGTGTTATGAAAAGAGATTGCGGGGATCCTCAAAAAAAGAAAATGCCCGCATGCGTGAAACGGGAAGATACCGTGCTGCCTTCAAGACAAAGCTTGCTCTCCCGACGCGCTCGACGTTGACGTGAAAGACTCGGGCAGGAGAGCAGAAGTGTAAGATGTATACACTTACGACAGCGGTAGATGGCCCTCACCGCCGCCTATGAGCGGGAGGATCTTTTGAATCGAAAAATAGACCAGGAACTTAGGCCCTTTCTGCCTATCTTCCTCAGGTGTCAGGCCGCGCCGAGTCATTCTGGCAATCAACTCCGAGTCAGTCTCCTCTTTTTCTTTACAGAGAAAAAGCCGTACTCCCCGGTAACCGGGGCCGTGTTCCATAAACAAAAACAAAGCATGAGGATTTGACTGCAGATTACGGTGTGTTAGGCGCTCGCGCATGACAAAAGCGATGTTCCCGTCATCAAAGACATGGGGGGAAGAATAGATGGCAGCATCTAACCTTCCCTCTGCATCGGCTGTGGACAATACCCCTATGCCAGAAGTATTTCCAAAGTATTCTTTCAATGTCATCATCATTCTCCTTTAATCTGAGGCGTCATGATAAGGCGAGAGGTATCATAGTGTTTCTCTTTCAACCGTGTGAGCATTCCTTCTAGCAGCGATACCTGCATCTGCGGTGAGCGACTCAGGATCCATAGGTATTTCCGTTTTGGATGTCCTATTGCGGCGTATTCATACTCTTTCCCAAGATCTATTATCCAGTAGTCTCCGAAGAATGGCCAGAAAAATGATACCTTCAATTTTGCGTTTGAGGACTTGTCCATGATCCGGGCCGTGCCGCGTGCAGATCTTATCCTGCCGACGAATGATCGATCATAGCATTCATTCAGGACAGCGATCCTGCCGTCAGCCTGCAAAGAGTATGTTGCCCTGCTTCCCACGCAGCCCTCCTGAAAGCTATTCGGATATCGGGCAATTTCGTACCATATGCCGGTATAGCGGTTCAGGTCAACAAAAGGTACGGTCTCCAAAGGGGGCATCTTTTCTTCTGGAGACGAGCATCCCGATGACATCGTGCAGAAGACCGCCAGCCCTGCGATAAGCGATATGTGCGCACCAAGGTATCTCATAGTTTTGTAGTCATGCCGGCAAGTAATTAAGTTGTTGTTATAGTATAGCTGTTTCAGGGCGGGTAAGTCCGATGAAGGGAGATATCCATTACCATCAGAGGGTGAGCAGAATATCGCTACTCATGTTCAAGCCCCGAACGAGATAGGTCAGGGAAAATTTTTGCGGTCGCTGTCATAGCTTCTGGGGTCAGCAAGGTGCCGGGACTTTCATGGAAAGAGAGGCGATTGTTTTTGACCCTTTCAGGGCTTTCCTGATCAACAGCGCTGCAGAACTTTCCATAATGCGGTATTATTGAAAATATGAGGATTAGCTGATGGGCGATGAGGGAAGAAAGACGGGAACGGCTGTGCTTATCTATGATGGTGAGTGCCCTGTATGCCGGAAGACCGTTGCTTGGATCAGGGAGAACATGCGCAAAGATGCCTTTGAGATGCTTCCCTGTCAGGCAGAAGAGGCCCGGCGGCGGTTCCCTTCCATAGAACAGGCTGTCTGTATGCAGGCAATGCAGCTCATCCTTTCTGACGGGCAGGTGCTTGCTGGAGAAAAGGCTCTCCCTGAAATCCTTAAGCGGATGAAGCGGTATGGCACAGTAGCAGCACTCTTCGATCTTCCTGGTGCAGAGACTATTTCCCAATCATTTTACCGCTGGTTTGCAGACAACCGTTACCATATTGCCGAACTGCTATTTCCTGAGAAGAAGAGAAAAAAATAAGCTTCATGCATGATGCATCTTCTCGGTGTATATATCGTGGCGGCAGCAGCACAGCGTCTAACGTGAAGAAAACAGGAGTTTCTGCTTAGAGCGTTTGGATGAAGCTGTTAAGCCGCACCCTGTCGGGATCTGCCATCGTAAGAAACTCTACGCCGATATCAAAGCGCAGGTTATGGCCCTCTTTCCGCGGTATGACCGAGGCTATCCTTCCTTTGATCCTGATTGGTTCAGATTCTCGGGGGAGAGGGAGCTTCATGAGGTAATGGCCTTCAATTTTTGGGGAACGTTCGCTCTCTATTAACATGCCGCCGAGACTGATCGTTTTTACATTCAATGCTCGCGGGCATTTCAGAACCGCCTTTGTTTTTGTTACGAAAGAAAAGCGCAGCGGACTGGCTCTGAATTCATCGCTGAGCCTCGTTGCGATTGGCGTTCCGGAATTTCTCATATAATCCTTCAGTATGACAATCTCATCTGATGCAATATTGTGAAACTGTAATCCGGCAGTATATTCCTTAAGCATGGAGCCATTGCTGCTGATTTTACGTTTCCAGACGACAGTGCACCTGATAGCACGCGAAATCTTTTCATCCCGGATCCTTAATAAATATTTTTCTCCCACGTGAGGGTCTTCCTGGGTACGAATACATGCACCGTTGAGACTGAGGTTGCACAGCTCGATCTCCTCAGTGAAGAGTAAATGGGCCCGAACATCCATTCCCTGCACAGGATAACGAGTATACTGCCTTTTTTTCAGGTAGTCTGTCTTGTCTATAGCGTTCGCGGTGTTTGATTCCTTCCGGTCTTCCTGCTCTGTTTTAGGGGTTAAAATGAAGCGGGTTCCTTCTGAAAAGGGTTCATCCTTCTTTGGGAATCGCCAGAGAGACTTTACTTTATGAAACAAGCCCATATTTGTTATAACAAGCAATTCCTGTTCCATATTGCCCTCTTAATGGCCCTAAACGTTTTAGTTATATAACCTAATGATAAATAATGATAATTAGCTCTTGTTGCTCAGAAAAGAAGATATGTATTACTATCGGGATTGTGTAACTGAATACATACTCGGAAAACCATTACATAGCGAGAGGAATGGGTGGTGCCCCCTGCATGATTCGAACATGCGGCCCCAGGTTTAGGAAACCTGTGCTCTATCCTACTGAGCTAAGGGGGCATAATATCTAATGCAACGACGAAAAAAGTGATAAAAATCAACAGCGAAAAGATAAACTATAACAGCTTAAAGACCCTGCTAACGGCGTCTTCTGCATTTTTCGCAGGAATGACGCCCCGGATTTCCCACGTGCCGATGCCGACCACCGGCTTTTTCATCTGGAGTCCGAAGGCAATTTCAGAGAGCGTTCCGTACTCGCCACCCACTGCAATCAGGGCATCTGCTGTGCGCGCTATGATAACATTTCTGCCGATACCCAGTCCAGTTGCGATAGCTACATCGACATAAGGGTTTGCGTTTCTCTTGTGGTCCTGCGGCAGTATGCCGATTGTGAGTCCACCCGCTTTTTTTGCCCCTTTTGATGCCGACGCCATGATGCCGTGCAGGCCTCCGCTTACGAGCACGCTGCCGTTAAGAGCTATAAGTCTGCCGACTTCTTCGGCTTCTTTTCTTAGTGAGCGTCCTGCCTTGCGTCCGCCGATTACGGCGATCAGAAATGGTTGCTTCATTTTTTGGACGTTGTGTTCTGGGGTGCGACAGTAACCATATTTACCCAGTGAATCTCTGCCCTTACCCTTTCCTGTATGACCCTGACCAGGTCCATGCGGGTCATGTGTCAACGCCAGCAGTAGCCGGTCGGCCGTATCCGAACGTCATGGTCTTTCACGTCCACAAACTCAATATCTCCTCCCAGGCTCGTGTATTGGGACTTCAGTTCATTGATGATCTGCTTGATTTTCTCGATGTCTTTTTCTATAGTCTCCATGTAACTCCTTTGTCATAAGAAATTGACAAGTCATTTTAGCAGATTGGAGCACGTTTGGACATCATCGAGGAGATAAGGTCACGCCGCAGCGTAAGAAGGTTCACGTCTGAGCCGGTATCCGATGAGCTGATCGATAGGATACTTGAGGCCGGCAGGTGGGCTCCGTCAGGCCTGAACAACCAGCCTTGGCGGTTTGCGGTTGTGAAGGACAGGGAACTCATCACAGAGATATCGAAACTAACCCAATATGATACAGTGGTTCGAGGGGCACAGGTGCTCCTACCTGTCTTTATCGCCACGGAAAAGATCTATCACCGGGAAAAGGACATCCAGGGCATTGGCGCCTGCTTGCAGAACATGCTTCTTGAGATCCACTCTCTGGGTTTGGGCGCAGTATGGCTCGGAGAGATCATCAGGAGCAATGCCTTGTTAAAGCAGCTTCTCGGTCTTGTGAACGACCTTGAACTCATGGCCGTTATCGCGCTTGGCTGGCCTGCTGAGAAGCCGCGAACTACAAAGCGAAAAACGTTGAAGGAACTGATCGTCTACCGGGACTAGTCCCGGACCGTTACGGTACGCGGGGTGAAGATTCTTCCCTGGACAGCATTCCTTGCCGCAAGGTTCCTCTCTATATCCTGCAGGATCTGATGTCTGTTCCTACCCCACTCCGGCGCTATGAGGATTTCGTCAGGCGCCGTTGCAAAGAGCCGCTGAAAGACGATGTGCGGGGATGTCCGTTCGATAAAATCAGCGACGAAATCGAGGTATGCCTGGTATGAAAAGACAGGGAACGGGTTTTCCCGGTAGAGTCCGGCGAGGGGCGTGTCCTTGATTATCTGGAGCTGATGCATTTTGAGGAAGCCTATGGGAAGCTGTGATATCTCCCCGGCCATGGCAAGTGTTTCATCGCGGGTCTCCGTGGGAAAGCCCGCAATCAGGTGAGCTCCGATTTGTATGCCCCTTCCTCTCGTCATCTCCACAGCGCGGAGAAACGCACTAAAGTCGTGACCACGCTGGATAAACTCAAGGCTCTTGTTATACATGGACTGGAGTCCGTATTCGATCAGAATGAAGAATTTTGATGCTAGGGACTCAAAAAGTTCTATCTTTTGAAGGTCAACGGAATCCGGACGCGTGCCGATTGCGAGGCCGATCACATCCGGGGCAGCAAGAGCTTCCCGGTACAGCCGGTCCAGTTCATCGACCGGTGCGTAGGTATTGGTGTATGCCTGAAAATAGACAAGAAATTTATTAGCCTTGAATCGTCTTTTCGTGTGCGTGATGCCTTTGCTTATTTGGTCGGAAACAGAAATAGAGGGCTTGCAGGAGTTCGGCCTGAAGCTGTCGTTGTTGCAGTATATGCAGCCCGAGAAGCCAAGCGTGCCGTCTCGGTTGGGGCAGGTAAAACCAGCATCCACGTTCACCTTGTAGACCGTGGTGCCAAACGTCTTTCGCATATATGCCCCGAAGGAATTATATCGCTTCATAGTTCATTATTATTCTTTGGAGAATGACCTGTCAAATTGGCAGGAAAAAAATTTGCCTGGAAGTGTCCTATGTCTACCTTGGGTGCATTCAAACGGTGGATTCGCGGGTAATGAAGTAAGAGGGGTGACCGTATGGAGTAAAGCAGTCAGCAATGCGCTAAGCAGAGGACAATGATGTCAGGGAGTTTCTGGCTCAATATCGTGAGATGCGAGCCATAATGCGATCTCTTTTTTTGCTGCCTTGGCATTGAAGGTATGCCAGAGCTTCCGCTCTTTCGGGTAAGGTACGAGTAAGTTCTTAAATTTTCTGAATGAGCCCTGTCCGTCGAGCGCCTGGTCCAACAGTTCCCCCAAATGACGGTTTTCGAGCGTTTCTGCGAATATCTTCATTGCTGAATACGTGTCTGACTTCTTCCGCTCAGGTATCCGCTGATAGCGATCCTGCTCCTGGAGGAAAACATGCAGAGCAAGCTCTACCTCATCCTCTATCCACTCCGGGATGCCGGGAATTTCATCGGGCTCGACATCTTCATAGTCAGCAATATCGTCATCATAGCTTTGTGACAGGATATCCTGGGCCAGCGCTATGATCTCAGCCGAAAGTATAATGATCTCACCGGTTTCCCGGTCCAGAAAATAGTCGAAGGCCTCGCGATCCGTATCCTCAGCCGCTTTCTGTATCTCATCAAAATTAATATGCAGTTTTTTCATGAATGGCCGCAACCAGGCGGTGAAGGGCAGGATATGTGTCACGAGCTTCTTCGCTTTCCCGCTTCAGATACGCCAGAGCCTGAGGAATATGCCGGAGAAAATATTTCTTTCCTTTTACCTGAGAGAGGAAGCCGTAGGCACCGAGTGCCTGCATGTGGCGCTGAAGTCCGCAGGGCAGGAGAGCTTCCCTAAATGCCCGCTCACCAAATTCCGTCTGTGTTTCTTTCATGCGCATGATGTAGTAGGAAAGCAATGTGTCGCGCATGCTGTCTTGTAGACAGCAATACGGATCCCAGAGCAGGGATGCGATATCATACGCAGCAGGCCCCATACGGGCACCTTGGAAGTCTATGAAGCGCGGCTCATTGCCGTGCACAATCATGATATTTTGTGACTGGAAATCCCTATGCAGGACTACCTTGTGGAACGCAGCAACAGTACGGGCCAGACTTTCAAAATCATCATTAAGAAGCAGCTGTTCGCCTGCGTGAATATGAAATATGCTGCCGACAAAGTTCTCCATGAAATACCTGCTTTCCCATCTCAAATGTTCCCGGTCGAAGTTCCGCTCCCGTAATTGCGTGCACTCTGCAGCGTGGTCCGTGACCGAGGTATGAAGCAGCACCAGGAGATCGAGAATTTTGCAGTACATGCTTATTATGTGGTCTGGCGGTCGCCTGCAGGCGAGCCAAGAATACAGCGAAAGATCACCAAGGTCCTCGAAGAGGGCCTGTTTCTCTTGTTTATCTGTTCCAAACATCTCCGGGACAGGAACCCCGTGTTTTCTTAAGAATTGGGAGAGAACAAGATGACGCTCATAGTCTCTGTCCGACGCTGTGCAGCTCATGAGAACATATGTGGTTTCCCTGCACGGTATCCGATAATAGGTTCTGTCAGAACCTCCGGTGCCTATACATACTGCGTTGACCCTGCCCTCCTGATTGCCGCACATCTTTAATAATGGCGCAGAAACCGGTACGGTGCCAAAGATGTCGGCAGGATCCAGCGCAACATGAAATCCCCCGCCTAAAATGCTATGTTCTATTCTTGATCCAGGCGAGACGTGCGCACCTGGCAGCAGAATGCTGTTGCTGACAAAGGCATCGAAGCCAACCGACCCTCCCTGTTCGATAATGACACTCCCCTGCAGCTCAGCCTTGCCACAGTCGACAGAAGCATGCGCATAAACTGTTTTGCCCTGTTCCTTCAATGCAGCAAAGACAGCTGCTGCGTATGCACTCGGCGTGCCGACATCTGACCAGCCAGAGCCTGAGAAGTCGACGGTGCCGATGGTTTTCCCTGCTGCAATTGCCCTGAGCCAGGCATCGATTACGCTCGATGGGCCTATCGGCAGAAAATCCAGAAATTCAGGAGAGTATACCGCTATTCCCATAAATGCAATTTTACATAATGCAGCTTCTGTTCCCTGGATCTGTGCGCCGACATGATGCAGGTTACCTTGTTTGTCTATCCAGACATTGTTGAATTTATTAAGGTGATGCACGGCAAGAGTTGCGATATTGCCTGATTCTATATGTTTCTCGATAAGGGATGATAGGTCAATATCTGAAAGGATGTCTGCATTATGCACGATAAATGCAGAACTTTTCAGGGATGAAGATGCATTTTTAATTGCGCCGCCAGTGCCGAGTATTGGATTCTCATGAAAGAGAGAAATTACCGGAGCGTATGCAGAAGAGGCTGCCCAAGCCTGCATCTGTTCCCAGAGATGATGCATATTCACGGCTATGACGCTCGGTGACAGCCGGGAAATTCTGGCAAGGACTGTCTCGATTATCGGCTCGCCCAGGATGGGCAAAAGGGGTTTTGGTATCTTATCCGTTATAGGCTTAAGTCTTTCTCCAAGCCCTGCAGCGGGTATGAATGCTGTGATCGCTTCCACTAATAGATGAGATACCTGCTTCGGATCTTCTTATCAAAAGCATGCAGACCTTTGTTCCACCATAATTCCATGGAGGCAAGGTCTCTCCCTTTCTCGATATCCTTTCTCAGGCTGTCAGTTCCAGCCAGAATATCAATTGGCAGCAGCTTTTTTTCATATTCATAGGGAGGACTTTTCCATCGGAACTTATCGGGATACAACCCATAAATGACCTTCAGTATGGCTGTTGCAGTTTTGAATGGCTTAAATTTTTCTCTTTCTATTACGTGTATCTGGGCCCCTCCGCAGACTTTGCCGGCATGCTTTTGAAAAGTTGGCAGGAAATGAAGAGGCCTGAATATTACACCGGGAAGCCTGTAGCTGTGCAGCTTTTCCACCAGAGCAGCAGGGTCAATGAAAGGAGCCCCAAAGATTTCAAACGGACGCGTGGTACCTCTCCCCTCGCTCAGGTTAGTCCCCTCAAGGAGGCACATGCCAGGGTAGACAGTGGCTGCTTCAATAGTGGGCATATTCGGAGATGGAAGTACCCAGGGGAGTAGCGTGTGATCAAACCACATTGTTCGTTTCCATCCATGCATCGGCAAGACAATGAAGTCCAGATCAGGATAATAAGAGTCTTTGAGATAATGGCCCATCTCACCGATGGTCATACCATGTCTTACCGGAAGCCTATGAAGACCTACAAAAGATGCGAATTCTGGGCTGAGCACGGGACCTTCGATATGATATCCGGTGATAGGGTTGGGACGGTCAAGGATAACTACAGACTTGCCCATCTCCCCGCATGCCTCCATGACAAGAGCCATGGTCCATATAAAAGTATAATAGCGACTACCGACATCCTGGAGATCTATGACCATGACGTCGATGCCGTCGAGCATCTCGGGGTAGGGTTTTCTGGTCTTTCCATAGAGGCTGTAGACCGGAAGCCCTGTTTTTTTATCCCGGAAGCCCTGCCATTCTATCATATTATCCTGTGTTTCCCCCCACAATCCATGCTGCGGTCCAAAGATAGATGTAACAGTGAGTCTGTCAGACTTCATGCATATGTCTATTGAGTGTGAAAAGCTACTGTTTATGGATGCAGGATGAACCAACAGGCCGGCACGGGCATTTCTCAGTTGCCTAGGCCATTTTTTCTCAAGGAGATCAATGCCGTTTTTGACGATTGATGGCATAGTTCAGCGTGGCGGAGTCGCACTTTCAGTCGAGTAGTAGATCCCTGATCACCATGGTAAGCTCTTTAATACGGAGATCCCGGTTCTGCTCGGTAATTTCAAACAGTGCTACGTCATCCCTTTTCTTAATGTTATTGATAAGATCTGCACCTTTTTCTGCTATTACCGCAACAAGAGGCTTGTTCGAGCCAAGAAGTTCAATTATGAGCTTTGAGAATTTTTTTGATGCGCATTCCATCCTGCCGATTTCATCGATCATATAAAGACCAGTCTTCTTTTCCTTTGAAAAAGTCTTGTCAAGCAAATCATCGAACGCCCTTACGTCGACTTTATATTTTCCGACAATCACCTTGCTCTTAAGTTTTGTATGAGCGAATGTCCTGCTGTCTCCAAAGAGGTTTGCTACCTCAAACCCGACCCTGTTCTCACCATCATAGATCTCAGAGGTAATGAAGCCGACTGGATTGAACTCCTTGAATATTACACAAAGCCTTTTTATGATTGTTGTTTTGCCGGAGCCCGGAAGACCATGGATTAGTATGTTTTTCATTGCAGTAACATGTCGAGCAGCCTGTTCAGCTCCTCTAGAGAATAGTACTCTATCTCTATTTTCCCCTTCTTCTTATTATTTTGAACAATATGGACCTTGGTTCCTAAAGCCCTAATAAGTCTCTCCTCAAGAGAGGTTATCTGGGGGTCCTTCTCGGCCCGTATTTTAGCAGGTTTAATTGATTTTTTGGCCATTAATTCAGCCTCGCGGACGCTCAGCCCATTCCTGATGATCTTCCTGGCAGCCTCGATCTGACTGATACGCCCCTCGAAGGCCAGCAATGCCCGAGCATGCCCCATGCTCAGCTTACCTGTGTAGATCATGTCCTTTATCTCTACAGGGAGTTTCAGGAGCCTGAGGTAGTTGGCGACTGTTGCCCGCTCCTTTCCTACCTTGTCTGCCAGTTCTTCCTGCGTAAGGCTGAATTCCTGCATCAGCCTGTTGAACCCTTCTGCGGTCTCGATGGGGTTTAGCTGCTCCCTCTGGATATTTTCAATCAGTGCCATCTCAAGAGAGTCACGGGAGTCTACATTCTTAACAATTGCCGGGATCTTTTTCAGCCCTGCCTGTACTGACGCCCTCCATCTTCTCTCGCCAGCAATGAGATTGAATGAACCATCCCCGGTCCTCGAAACAAGGATAGGCTGCAGTACGCCTTTCTCCATTATGGAAGCAGTAAGTTCCTTGAGAGAAGTTTCATTGAATACCTTTCTTGGCTGCTGCTTGCCGGGAAGTATCCTGTTGACCTCTATCTGTAGTATATTTTCTCCCTTATCCGGGATGAGGGCATCAAGCCCCTTACCTAAGGCTGTTTTCACGCAATATCTCCTTTGCAAGGGCAAGATAACTCTGGGAACCACGGGACTTCATGTCATAAAGCATGACAGGCTTTCCATGGCTCGGAGCTTCTCCGAGAGCGATATTTCTTGGAATGATGGTCTGGTAGACCTTCTGGCCAAAATGCCTCCTTACCTCAGTTGCAACCTGATGGGCAAGGTTGTTTCTCATATCGAACATGGTCAGCAATATCCCCTCTATTTCGAGCTGACGGTTATAAGCATCCTGTATAAGCTGGATCGTTCTGGTGAGCATGCTAAGCCCTTCAAGAGCATAATACTCGCACTGTACCGGCACAATCACGGAATCTGACGCTACCAGCGCATTCAGCGTTAGCAGACCCAATGAAGGAGGGCAGTCGATTAACACATAACGGTAAGTATCGCGGATATCCTCAAGAGATTTTGACAGAATAGCCTCCCGGCCCTCTCTGTCTACAAGCTCTATCTCTGCTCCGAGCAGGTCGATGCTTGATGGGACAATAAGAAGCTGCTCGATGACAGTTCCCACAGTTGCGTCATTCAAGCTGCAGCTCCCTGCCATGACTTCATAAAGTGATCTGTCAATATCGTCTCTCGAAATCCCAAGCCCTGAAGTAGTGTTCCCCTGAGGGTCAGAGTCAATAAGCAGGATTTTTTCTCCGGAAAGCGCGAGAGATGCGGCCAAGTTGACCGCTGTGGTCGTTTTCCCTACGCCCCCTTTTTGATTAACTATGGAAATTATCTTGCCCATGGCGACGTATTATAACACGGACGGCTGGTTCATATTATATAGTTTGTGGCTTATTTCTCCTGTTCCACGTGGAACACTCTATCCGGAATCACGACTGAAGTCGTCATGTTCCACGTGGAACAGGAGAATACGACAATGAACTGACACAAAATAAAGAGAAAACGGAATTAATATTGAATATTAACGAGATAATCATCTTTTTTTCCCATTAGATGACAATGAAGAATCATTAATCACAATAATGACTATTATTATGATGCCTCAAGGAGTTGTGATAGAATTTATCGTGCTCGATCTTTCAAAAATAGGGCTCATTCTCTGCATCATCCTCTTTCTGCTGAGGAAGCGTGTGAAGATTGGGTATGTAATGCTCATCTCATCCCTTGCTCTAGCCATTTTATATGGTGTGAATGTCACCGAAATGGTTCTAGCGGTAAGAAAGGCTGCAACAGGACATATTGCTATAACGCTTCTTTTGGCGCTTTCACTCATAAGAGTTTTTGAGAGGGTCCTCAGGGAGCAGAACATCCTCAACGGGATGATGGGCATTATCAAGAACTCGTTCAGGTTCAGGAAGGCAGTTATGATATCCATGCCCCTGCTCATAGGAATGCTCCCTTCTCTTGGGGGTGCATATTTTTCTGCCCCCATGGTAAGGGAGGCTACCGAAGGTACCGACATGAGCAACGAGGAAAAGGCCTTCATCAACTACTGGTTCAGACATCCCTGGGAATATATCCTTCCGCTTTATCCGGGGATTGTCTTTGCCTCGGCTGTCTCGGGCATTGCACTAAACCGGCTGATCCTTGCGAATATCAGCTGTGCAGTAATGATGGTCTTTACAGGTTTTCTTTTCAGCATGAGAGGTTCCGGCATGGCGATCATTGCAGGCAAAGGCAAGGATCATATACCATTGACGGGAAAAGGCAAGGCGTGGCTGAACTTTTTCCCCATCGCAGCTGTTCTTGCCTTGGTCATCGCAGCTCATCTTGAACTGCACGTTGCGCTGATTGCCGTGCTCATTCCGCTGTTCGTTTACTACCGTTATCGGCCTGCCGCAATACTCCAGACCCTGCGCTACGGCTTTTCGCCTGAGGTCGTCGTTATGATAGCCGGGATCATGTTGTTCAAGGAGACCATTGAGGCATCAGGTGCGGTAAAGAACCTGAGCGATCTTTTTATACAACATGCTGTTCCTGTCGTGCCGATATTCTGTGCATTACCATTCATTGCCGGTATGCTCACCGGCCATACGGTCGGTTTTGTCGGTAGTACTTTTCCACTGCTTGTCACGGTAGCGGACAAGGCGTCTCCGCCGCTGATTACCCTAGCGTTTGCAGCGGGCTTTGTCGGCGTGCTGCTGTCGCCTGTACATCTCTGCCTGATTCTAACGAGGGAATACTTCGCTGCAGAACTCTCCGGGATCTACCGGAAAACGGTTCCGGCGTGCCTCGCGATCCTTGTGGTTGCATGGATACAATATATTTTGGCGCGGTAAGGAACCTTCCGGCCTTCCTCCCTAATCAGCGTTGTTTGTGCTATATTTAGGTAGCTCATGCTGAGAGAGATGAACATAAAGAACCTGGCGATCATTGATGACCTGACAGTTCAGTTTGATGATGGTTTCAACGTTCTTACCGGGGAGACCGGCGCAGGGAAGTCTATTATTGTGGATGCTCTCGGGCTTGCCCTTGGCGACAGGGCTCAGAGTGATATGATCAGGGCCGGAGAGAAGGAGGCCTCAGTCCAGGCATTCTTTGAGATTGGGGATACCAGCGCCCTTCCGGAGACCGGCATAGATATTTCTGGTGGCATTATGCTCAGGAGGGTTTTATCGAACAGCGGAAAAAGCAGGGCGTATATCAACGATGTGATGGTGACCCTCCAGACGCTCTCTGACTTGGGCAAAGCTCTTGTCGATATCCACAGCCAGCACGAGCATCAGAGCCTGCTCCAGCCGGAAAAGCAGCGTATGATCATCGATTCCTACGGTGGCCATTATCAAGAGCTGGAAAAGGTTCACGAGCTTTACACAGTGGTGCAGTCGCTCAGAGAAGAGTTCAGTGCCTTAACTGAGAGAGTAAAGGAACGCGCCCACCGGATTGACCTTCTCAGCTTTCAGATCAGTGAAATAGATTCTGCCGGTCTGAATCCTTATGAGAAGAAGTCGCTCGAAGAGGAGCGAAAGATACTGTTGAACCTGAGCAAACTGAAAGAAGCGACGGAAACAGCATATTCTCTTCTCTATGATGCAGAGGGTTCATGTACGGATAGCCTCGCCAAGGTGGTCGGCAGGCTACGCGACATGCAGGCGGTTGACCCTGCGATAACCGATACTCTAGAGATGCTGGAGTCCGCCCTGCCGCTGCTTGATGATGCTGCTATTTCACTGCGGCGCTTCCGGGAAAAATATACCCTTGATCCTATCCGGATCGATGAAGTGGAGGCCCGTCTCGACCTCATCAGACGACTTGAAAAAAAATACGGAAACAGCCTTGAGGATATTCTTGCATACCGAAACGCTGCTGCTGCCGAGCTTAAGGAGCTTGAAGCGTCGGACGAGCGCCTCCAGAACCTTGACGGATCGCTCGGCAAACAGCTTGATTTGCTCCTGCATGCTGCAGAGGTACTTTCCCACAAGAGGAATAAGACAGCCCGCAAAGTGGAAGATATTATCGGAAAGAATCTGAACGACCTTGCTTTCATGAATGTTCATTTCAGGATCGATGTTGCTCAGGACAGGGATGAGGAAGGGAACTACCGCATCAACTTTAATGGTATTGACCGCGTTGAGTTTCTTATTTCCGCGAATGCCGGCGAGCCATTGAAGCCGCTCGCAAAAGTTGCATCGGGCGGAGAACTTTCACGGGTCATGCTTGCGCTGAAGAGCATCCTTGCAGATGTTGATCATGTGCCGGTCCTGATCTTTGATGAAGTGGATGCGGGCATCGGCGGCAAGACCGCGGAAAGCGTTGCCAGGAAGCTCCTCAAGGTCTCTGCAAGGCATCAGCTTCTCTGCATTACCCATCTGCCGCAAATAGCGAGCCTTGCTGCGCATCACCTCAGGATCGAGAAGGTACAGAAGAACGCCAGGGTACACGTTGCGGTATACGAGCTTTCCGGTGCGGATCGGAAGGAAGAGATCGCACGAATGCTGAGCGGGACTGTTACGGAAATCTCACGCAGGCATGCAGAGGAACTTCTAGAGAGGACGAAATGAAGGGCAGGGTAACCATAGACAGGGAACTCTGCAAGGGGTGCGGATACTGTGTTGAGGGGTGTCCCCTTCATGTCATTGTCATGACCCGTCAGTTCAATAAGGCCGGATATTTTGTTGCCGTGCCAAAGCACGTTGAAAAATGCACTGGATGCGCTATCTGCGCGAACATGTGCCCGGAAGTTGCCATTACGGTTTACCGGGAAAAGGAAGAGTAATCCTGACTTTCGGTTATCGGCACTGCTAACCGGAGGCCTGAGCGGGAAGATGAAACAAAAAGACCAGAGATTCGCGACGCTTGCCGTGCATGCCGGAGAAGGCGTATTCTTGCACAACCCGTCGAGCACACCAATCTACCAGACAAGCACCTATACCTTCGATGCCGTCACCGATGCTGCGAAGGTTATGCAGGGCTCACGAAACGGCTTTGTTTATTCACGTATCGGAAACCCTACCGTTGATGCCTTTGAACGGAAGCTTGCTGTCCTCGAAGGCGCAGATGCTGCCGTGGCCTTTGCTTCAGGCATGGCAGCGCTTTCAGCAGTGTTCCTTGAACTTCTTAAGCCAGGCGACGAGGTGATATCCGGCAGCCGGGTCTACGGGGGTACGCGCGGTTTTTTTGAGCAGATACTTGGTAGGCTCGGATGCACAGTACGGCAGTTCAGTCCTTTTGAGGATATCAGAAAACAGATATCACTTCTTGTGAACAACAGGACGAAAGTCATCTTTTTCGAGACTCCATCGAATCCTGATCTGAGCATAATCGATATGAGGGCTGTAGCATCGGTGGCGAGAAGACACCGGATTTACAGCGTCATCGATAACACTTTTGCCACCCCGTATCTTCAGAAGCCCCTAGATCACGGCATTGACTGTATTATCCATTCAGCCACGAAGTATATAGGCGGGCATGGTGATGCCATCGGCGGGATCGTTGCGGGAAAGGCAGATTTAGTTTCGCGGCTCAGGAAGACCATGTTGCTGTATATAGGCGGGTGCCTTTCCCCGTTTCATGCATGGCTCTATCTTAGGGGGATGAAGACCCTGCATCTGCGTATGGACCATCACTGCCGCTCAGCAGCGGCTATCGCAGATTATCTCTCGAAGCATCGCAAGGTAAGGACCGTACTGTATCCTGGTCTTGCTGCCCATCCGGGTCACAAAATTGCCAGAAAACAGATGAGCGGATTCGGCGGCATGGTATCGTTTAGGCTGCGGAGCAGGGAAGCATGCAGAAAGTTCCTTGACCGTCTGAACCTCTGTAAAATAGGCGTGAGCCTCGGAGATACCGAGACCCTCGTCATGAACAATGCGCTCATGTTCCATTCTGGGCTTACTGATGCTGCATGCAGGAAGATCGGGATTGAGCCGGACCTTGTACGGATTTCGACGGGGCTCGAAGATGTCCGGGATGTCATTGCCGACCTGGACAGAGCGTTGGAGAAAGTATAGCTGCCGCTGCATCTGGTATCTCTCTTCTATATCTGCGTTGACATCTGAATCCTGCTGGTTTAAAGTTATGGGTATGTCTGAGACCTACGAAGAGAACAAGAACACCGTAATCCAGGAGGTCCGTAAAAAGGTGGCTTCCCTGAATGCCATCGTGACGGTCGTCATTTTGTCTCTATTCCTTATTCTTGTACGGTATACGATGTCTCCCCTAGTACCTTTTGTGAAATTTATTCCTGAAGTTTCGATCTCCATTATCGTCGGTATTGTCTTCTTTCTTTCCGTTCTCGGCCTCTATCTTTCCATTCTTCTTTCGCGCAAAACCGTGCGGATCATTTCCGATTACAGTAAAAGGCTTGAGCGGATGCTCAACATCACGAAAGACTTAAGGGAAGAGGTCTACGGGGATATATTGCTCGAAAAGATCATGGATTATGCCCTTGACATCACCCAATCAGAAGCCGGCTCCCTGCTGCTGATTAATGACAACAAGGAGCTGGAGTTTAAACTTGTACGAGGCGGAAAGGCATCCCGGCTGATCGGGACAACCGTCGGGATGGGAAAAGGAATTACGGGATGGGTGGCGCAGGAAGGCAAACCGGTGCGCTGTAGTAATGTGAAGGAGGAGAAACGGTTCGACCCGGATATAGACGCCATAACGGGATTTGAGACGAAGTCAATGCTCTGCGTGCCCCTTAAGGCAAGGGACGGCGTTATCGGAGTGCTTGAACTCCTGAACAAGACAGGAGGGTTTTCCTATCGGCTGCGGGACGAGGAGATCCTTAGGTATCTTGCAGCGCAGGCCGCCATATCGATCCTTAAGACGCAATTTGCCGAAGACCAAAAGAACTATGAGATACATCTGACAGACATGCTCCTCGAGACAATCGACTACCAGCAGCCCGAAAAGCGCGGACATGCGCGAAGAGTTGCCCGGTACAGTAATATCATAGCAAAGGCTATTGAGATGACAGAACAGGAAAAAAAGCAACTCTATATGGCAAGCCTCCTCCATGATGTCGGTTTTCTCCGGATCGATCTTGATGAGGCGTATAACAAGGACATCTACACGCAGCACCCGGTCATCGGATATGAGATGATCAAGCCGATCACCTTTTACGCTGGGATTGCACCAGTCATCCTGTATCACCATCTGCGGTTCGATGGCTATGGCTACCCTCCTTCGGAGCTCAAGGGAGAAGAGATACCGCTACACGCCCGCATTATAGCGGTCGCTGAAGCCTTTGATGCGATGACGAGCCCGCTTTCTTACAAGGTGCCCATGAGTCTGGATGCTGCGATCGAAGAACTGAGGGAGAAGTCCGGCACCCAGTTCGATCCTCGCCTGACAGAAGTATTCTTGGGCGAAATAGCTCCCGAGCATATCAAATAGATTGACAGGCAGGGCGCGTCGGGGAGTGCGTTATCAAAGTGAACCTATGATATGGGGTATGCAGCTGATGCCGGCATGAGATCCATCAAGCTTCTGCTGGAATATGACGGTACTGCGTATCACGGCTGGCAATCACAGCGTTCCGGCATCACGATTCAGGACACTCTGAGCGGAACGATAGGGAGCATCACCGGCGAGCGTATACGGCTTATCGGTGCAAGCAGGACGGATGCCGGTGTGCATGCTTGTGGTCAGGTCGCTGTATTCACTACCGGATCGGATCTCCCTGCAGACGTGCTGAAGAGAGCGCTGAACGCAAAGCTCCCGCAGGACATACGGATACTTTCGGCAGATGATAGCTCTCGTGCGTTCCATCCACGCTATGATGCACTAAGAAAGCGGTATGTATACCTTCTGCGGTTAAACGGGACCGGAGCTGCATTCTTTTCCCGCTATACCTGGAATATACGGATAAGAATGAACACTCATGCCATGATGAAGGCCGCAGAGTATTTTTCGGGAGAGCATGACTTCTCTGCATTCAGGGCTTCGGGATGCAGCGCGAAGACAACCGTCAGGACGATCAGTATGATCCGGATATCTGTTCTCGATACCCTCGACTTCATGACCATTTCCATGCCGGGTAGCTATATCAAAGTAGCCATGGAAGCCAATGCCTTCCTCAGGCATATGGCAAGGAATATTGTCGGCACCCTTGTTGAGGTGGGAAGAGGACGGATGTCAGCAGAGGACATCCCGGCCATTTTTGCCTCAAAGGACAGAACTGCTGCGGGCCCTACAGCTCCTGCTTCGGGACTTTTTCTGGAACAGGTCCTTTACTGAAAAGGGCATGCAGTTCTTCGAATGTCTTCAACCTGTCTGCACCATATTTAGCTATCTCAATTCTCACTTCAGATAGGGATTTTTCAGCGTGTATCCGCCCGACCCTTTTTGAAAAGAACTTGTCAGCATAACAGATGATCTTCTCCTCGATAGAGACGGGCTGCATATCGCGTCTCGGCAGGGGAAGGTTCTGGGCATCTATATCGCTGACCGTAATGCCTGTGCCGATATGCCGTTCGCATACCAGTGCGTGCAGGGGATAGCCTTCCTCTTCAAGCATCCGGCGGCCAAGATATCCGTGGCAAATGTAAGGCTCGTTCCCGCTGCAGCCAAGCCTCGGTTCATTAACCAGGACGATTCCTATGTCATGGAGCATTGCAGCCTCCCTGATGAATCCACAGTCCGGATTAAGGTGCCTGACGCTTTCCGAGAGTAAAAGAGCTCTTTCCATGACCACGGAACTGTGTGCCACCAGCATACTATAGGCAAGTGAGCCGAACGGTGCGTATTTTCCTATGATCTGAAGCGGGTCCATTATGTCTCAAAAGATGTTCTCTATTTTACCTTAATGATCTGCATAACGTAACCTGTGTATTTCTTACACAAAAGAAATATTATTCTATATCTATGCTTGCCGCCATAGAAAGGGCCATAGAAAGCTTCTTGACATGACTTGACTAAAGCTATATTATATGAACTAAGGAGATAGAATGGCTAATACCACGAAGGATTACTACGAAATTCTCGGCATTGATAAGAAGGCCTCGCAGGATGACATCAAGAAGGCATTCCGCAAGCTTGCGCGCAAATATCATCCAGACCTCAATCCCGGCGACAAGACCGCCGAACATAAGTTTAAAGAGCTCAATGAAGCGTATGAGGTCCTTGGCGATGAAAAGAAGAGAGCTGAATATGACCAGTTTGGAAGGTCACCCTTTGACAGTGGTGGTCCCGGATTTGACTATAGGACATATACCTCCGGCGACAGGTTCGACTTTGGGGGTTTTGGAGATATCTTTTCAGACATGTTCGGTTCAGGCAGAGGATCCGAAGGGGCAGACCTGCGCGGACCTGACCTTGTCATGGGAATCGAGCTGACCATGGATGAGGCGTTCCATGGCGTCACGAAGCCCATAACCTTCAACCGCGAGATTAACTGTAGTGCGTGTGGCGGCACCGGCGCAGAAACCTATCAGCAGTGCTCTACCTGCAAGGGGACCGGCAAGGTCACGGCATCGAAGGGCTTCTTCAAAATGTCCCAGCATTGCAGTGCATGCGGGGGAAGCGGCAGGAAGGTTACGAAGCAGTGCAGCTCCTGCAATGGCAAAGGAAGGATCCTGCATACGGAATCCATAAAGGTAAAGATCCCTGCAGGTGCGGATAGTGGATCGCGCGTCAGACTGCGGGGTATGGGCGGGGCAGGTGAGGGGAAGGGAACACCAGGAGACCTTCAGATAGAGATCACGGTGCGCCCCCATTCCCTCTTCACCCGCAAGGGGGATGACCTGTATCTTGATCTCCCCGTTACCTTTGGAGAGGCAGCACTCGGCGCCAAGATCGAGGTACCTACTATGGATGGCGCCACGGTCATGACCCTTCCCGCCGGGTCTCAGAGCGGTCAGAAGTTTAAGCTCTCGGGCAAGGGTTTTCCCTCTTCACGGACCGGGAAACGCGGCAACCAGTTCGTCACCATGAAGGTCGCTGTGCCGAAGACGGTGTCTGAGAGGGAAAAGGAGGCAATACAGGAGATAGAAAAGCTCTACAGAGAGTCGCCGAGAAAGGGTATGGTTACGTGATGAGAAAAAGAGACAAGGACGAACCGGTATACCTGATCAGCATTGTCTCAAAACTGCTGGATGTCCATCCTCAGACCTTGCGGCTCTATGAACGGGAGGGCTTTATCCGGCCGAAAAGAGCAAACAGGCAGAGGGTGTATTCAGAAAGCGATATCGAAAAGCTGAACCTGGTGCTCCAGCTCACACGGGAGCTCGGGGTGAACAGGGCGGGTGTTGACATAATCCTGAGGATGCGCCATCGCATGGAAGTGCTCCAGCAGGAGATGGAAGAGATGATGGCCTGCCTTGAGGATGAGGTAAGAAAGGATTTCAGAGAAAAATTACGCAGAGCGCTGCGGGAAGATGATTAAGGAGGCACTATGGAAAACTTTACCATAAAAAGCCAGGAGGCCGTACAGAGTGCACACAGACTCGCGGAGAGCAAGGGGCATCAGCAGATTGACGCCGAGCATCTCCTCTGGTCTCTGCTGGACGACGAGGAAGGTGTTGCTGCGCAGATCATCAAGCGGATCGGTGTTAATGTAACACTCCTCAAGAAGGACGTCGAGGTTGTGCTTGACCGGATGCCGAAGGTGATCGGCGCGACGCCTGTAGGGCAGATCTATATAACACAGAAACTAAAGGACGTACTCGAGGCCGCGCGGAAAGAGGCAGAGCACCTGAAGGATGAGTATGTAAGTGTCGAGCATCTTCTGATCGGTGTTCTCCGGGTAGACTGTCCGGCGGCTGATATCCTGAAACGATACGGCGTCGATCAGAGCAAACTCCTTGCAGCCATGCGAGATATCAGGGGTACTCAGCGAGTCACTGACCAGAGCCCTGAAGAAAAGTATCAGGCGCTGAAGAAATTCAGCAAGGACCTTACGGAACTCGCTGCAAAGGGTAAACTCGACCCCGTGATCGGGCGTGACGAAGAGATTCGGAGGATCATCCAGGTGCTTTCTCGCAGAACAAAGAACAATCCTGTCCTCATTGGCGATCCGGGGGTAGGGAAGACTGCAATAGCAGAGGGGCTTGCACAGCGGATTGTTGCCGGTGATGTACCCGAAACCCTGAAGGACAAGAAAGTTGTTTCGCTCGATATGGGGGCGCTCATTGCAGGCTCGAAATTCAGGGGAGAATTCGAGGACAGGCTCAAGGCAGTACTGAAGGAGATCGAGGAGTCAGAAGGAAAGGTCATCCTCTTTATCGATGAGCTTCATACCTTGGTCGGAGCGGGAGCAGCAGAGGGAGCAATCGATGCCTCTAATATGCTCAAGCCCGCGCTTGCCCGCGGGGAGCTTCGGTGCGTCGGCGCTACGACGCTCGGTGAGTACCGAAAACACATTGAAAAGGACCCTGCGCTCGAACGGCGTTTTCAGCCGGTGCTGATCAAGGAGCCCTCGGTCGAGGACACCATCTCGATCCTGCGGGGACTGAAAGGCAGGTACGAGGTGCACCACGGCGTGAAGATCAAGGATGCTGCACTTATCTCTGCCGCCGTGCTTTCGCACCGCTATATCACAGACCGGTTTCTTCCTGACAAGGCAATCGATCTGATTGACGAGTCTGCGTCGAAGATCCGGATGGAGATCGATAGCATGCCGGTTGAGCTTGACGAGATCGAGCGCAAGCTCCGACAGCTTGAAATAGAAAAACAGGCAGTGATGAAAGAGGATGCAAGGGAATCGAAGGAGAAACTCAATAAGATCAGGAAGGAGATGGCAGAGCACCAGTCGAGAAGAGATGAGCTTAGGGCCCAGTGGCTCAGCGAAAAGGAAATTATCAGCAGGATCCGTAGCCTGAAGGAGCAAATCGAGCAAACAAAGATAGAATCCGAAAAGGCAGAGCGTGAAGGAGACCTCACCAGAGCGGCGGAGCTTAAATACGGAAAGCAGCTCGAACTGCAGAAGGCACTGGAGGCAGCAAATGCTAGGCTCCGGGATGCGCAGGAAAAGAGGAAGATGCTGAAAGAAGAGGTTGACGAAGAGGATATCGCAGAGGTTGTCTCTAAATGGACCGGCATCCCGGTATCGAAGATGCTCGAAGGCGAGGTGCAGAAGCTGCTCCACATGGATGAACGGCTCAAACTGCGGGTGGTCGGACAGGATGAGGCAATCGAAGCCGTTTCGAATGCTGTCCGGAGGGCGCGAGCTGGAATTCAGGACCCGAACAGACCGATCGGATCGTTCATATTCCTTGGTCCGACCGGTGTCGGTAAAACAGAGCTTGCAAAGGCGCTTGCCGAGTTCCTCTTCGATGATGAGAACGCGATGATCAGGATCGATATGTCCGAGTATCAGGAACGGCATACGGTCTCACGGCTTATCGGTGCACCTCCGGGCTATATCGGCTATGAGGAGGGCGGTCAACTTACCGAGGCTGTGCGGAGGAGACCTTATGCTGTAGTGCTCTTTGACGAGGTCGAGAAGGCACATCCCGAGGTATTTAACCTCTTACTGCAGCTTCTCGACGACGGCAGGCTGACGGACAGCCACGGCAAGACCGTTGACTTCAGGAACACGGTAGTTATCATGACCTCCAACATTGGCAGTTCACACATCCAGGATATGTTGCTCGAAAGGGAAAGGAAGCCCGCCGCCTACTGGGTCGATAGCTCTGGCAAGGAGTTTAAGGAAAAGGTGATGGAGGACCTGAAGGCGTTTTTCAGGCCCGAGTTCCTGAACCGCGTGGATGAGATCATCATCTTCAATCCGCTGACCAAGACCCTGCTCACCAGGATCGTTGAGATCCAGGTCGAGAGGATGAAGAAGTTCATCAGGGAAAAGAACATTGACCTGAAGCTTACGGAGCGGGCAAAGGAATACTTCGCCGAGACAGGGTTCGACCCCATCTATGGAGCCCGGCCACTCAAGAGGATGCTCCAGAAGATGATCCTGAACGATCTGGCAAAAAAGATCCTAGACAGGACCTTCCAGGAGGGAGATACCGTTGAAGTGGATGTGGAGAACGAACAGGTCGTATTCAGCAGGGAGGTTCCCGCAGAGATCGTATCATGACAGATGGCGCAACAGAGGAGGTGATGCAGTCTTACATTTGCCTGTCTTTGACAGGATGAACCACTGATGGGGTAATACATAAAGGAGTTGGATCATGGCAATTATCAGATGGAGTCCCTTACGAGAACTTGAGGAAATGAGAAGGAACCTTGACAAACTGTTCGGAGAGTATGGAGAGCCGGTTGCCCGGCCGCACCTTATCTCAAAAGGCGCGCCGGCAAGTCTCGTGCCGAGCATCGACATTTTCGAGCGCAAAGGCGAGATCGTGATACGGACAGATCTGCCCGGTATTGAGAAGGACCACATTGACCTATCGATTACCAAGGACACGCTGACCCTCAAGGCAGAGCCAAAGAAAGAAGAGGAGATCAGGTCGGAGGACTATTATGTGCAGGAACGGAGCCACGGCACATATATGCGGACAGTCCAGCTTCCTCAGGATATAGACTCAGCAAAGGCACAGGCGTCCTTCAAGAACGGTGTGCTAGAGATGATATTCCCGAAGAAGGAAGAGGCAAAGGCAGCCGAGATCAAGGTTGACATTTCATAACCGAAAGAGAGGGGCGGGGGAATTTCTCCCTGCCCCTCTCTTTATATGTAGAAGACAGGATTTGTCTTTACGACGCCTTTCAACGCATTTCTCGACTTCTTCCACCTCCTAACGCAAACGCATGATGACGATGCGCATTTCACCTTCGATTAAGTGGGCAGGCTAATCTGAACCTATTATTGTGAAAAATTTGGATTTTTCCCGGCCAAAAAAAGGCACCTGCGGACAGTGTCCTGCAGGTGCCCAGGGGAGGTATCTGAATGGATTAGTTCTGCGCTTTTGCCTCTGCGGTCTCGTCGATCTTCGTCTTTGACAATCCGCCGACTACGTCAGCAACATATCCCATCGCT
>QKDO01000107.1 GCA_003252075.1 Nitrospirota bacterium | reverse complement strand
GGACGCTACAAGCGCGTTTGGGTGGGCGAAAAACCGGGCCTGTCCGGGGCGGCCTTTTATGACCTCTACACCGACCCGCGCGAAGCAAGTCCCAAGATGATCCCGATGTTTCCCGCCAAGGGGATGTTCAACATTATGAGAGCGCGTCACGAATTGTGGATGACAAAGTACCCGAACACTCCGGAGGCCCGCGGCTTCCCGCTTACCGGCATCGAGAACGCACGCCCGGAAACCGAGGCGGCGGGACAGTGGCGCGTCGATCCGGCAAAGCTCCCGTTCGATCCGCGCGAGATCATCAAACAGCTGAAGGGATGGGAGGGCACTGAGTTTGATAGGGCTGAGTGACTTGAGGCAAAGCCCCAGCTTGGGCGGGGCCGGCAAGTAATCCGGCCCCGCGTTGACCGGCATCGAAAACGAGCGACCGGAAACCAAGAAGATCTATACGTGGCCAGTCGATCCAAAGAAGTTGTCTTTCGATCCCAAAGAAGTATATGAACAGGAATTGCCTTTTACTGAAAGTGACCTGTAAGCAGGTTTCTATAAATAACATAACCATGCCTTCTGCCCCCTTCCGATAGGGGGCAGAAGAGAACAGATATAAAGCATACGAGTAGACACGATTTGGCTCGGCAAAGTCTTTTGTGAAAGGGTATGAGTCGGTCCATAAGCCAGAAGTTGGTCAAATTATGGACAAAATTGATGGCTAAAAAAGTGTTTTATGCATCGCGCAATTTGGTTTTGAACTGCCCGGGACGCCGCCAGCAGATGTACTAGCGACGGCATCGAGAATCTGCGGACCGAGGCGAAGAAGGCCGTACAGGAATTCCTCTTCATGATGAAGTCGCCGGTGATGAAATAGAATCGATCCGCTCATTAGCTGAAGGTGCTGAGCAAAGGGGAGAAGTTGGAACCGGAGATACGGAAACTTGGGTTGAGCGATGCAAGATACTTTCGCTGGCGTAAGGAGTGCCAAGCGAACGAATAGAAAGGAGCATATAACACAGGCATCGAGGCGACAGGGAATAAACTGATTTGTTTTGTTGCAGCCTTTGTAGCCCTGCGCCTAATGCCCGGCGTTACGCCTATCTGTTTCTTTCGGGAATGCTCAATAGTTGCGCTGTCGTGAAAGTGCAGATTGGTCGGTGGAACAAATACCTGCAGTAAGCTTCAGGCGCGGCAGATCTGAGAATGAACCCGCAGGTAGGTCATGTGACAGGCGGCGATGACCCTGTGGTCTGTGGGCTGGCGGTCGATGAGTTCTTCCCCTGCCACTGCTGTCTTCAGGACCGCGGCGTCGCCTTGCATTAGAAGAATCGTAGCGTGCTCTCCGGCACTGCCATGACGCTCAAGAGCTCAGGCTTTGCTTTGACGATATTCGCAAGGGCCGCCACCAGATGGCGCCGACCCGGCCGGGGTAGAGGATCACATCCGAGGCTAATGTCTTTCCGTCAGTGATTAGCCGGCCGATAGGGTATTAATGGTAAGACCCACTTCTCCCGTGGTTGTATTTGTAACGCTCCAACGGAATGTCCATCGTGAGACAGGCGTTTTCAGGGGCAGGGAAGAGTCCGAATGCCGGTATTCAGCAGATACGGCAAGGTCGAACGTCCAGTTCAGTGCTGCGCGGTAGCCAAACATGTGAACCTTGCTTGCGGTACCGGGGTGGGCAGGGAGAAGCTGGTCGAACACGTCCCAGCTGACGGCTCCTCCGGAAGGGATTGACGCAACAGCTTGGGGGAACGCACCGGTGACGTCCTGGACGGTTCCACCTTCCTGGCCGATACGGGCGTGGGGCATAACCTTGACTACCTCTGCACCGCAGATATTGCGTACGGTCAGAATTGCCCTTGCAAAGGGAATCTCTCTGCTGTCGCTCGTGCGTATATGCGATGCTGCTGATTCAAGGGAAATATCAAGGCAAGGGTCAGTGGCCACGGCTGCTTGGTTTTCGCCCGGTATGTCTGGCATGTACGTTTCTCCTTTCGAATGTCCTTGCGTTTTCCTTTTTATTCTATCATGGCGCTACCGTGTCGGTGTACGAAGCGGCTACAGGGTCTCTGTGTTTGGAGACCGAAGGATATCCAAGGTAGGTCAGCGACGGCCGTTTACTGGAGACATTGAAAAAGCCCAGTACACCAGAGGCAGGCTCCGCAGGGCACAAGTTCGTGATAACAATCATGCTCAAAATCGGCCTCTCCGACATAGTCGCAGAGGGCGAAACTGCAGTCAAAACAAAAGGGAAAGTTGTATCCCCGCACGCGCTCCCTGAAAGAGCAAGAGTTCTCATCGCTCCAGATATCAAGGATATTCCTGTCCCGCAGATTACCCAATACCCAGGGCTTGACCCGCTTTTTGATGCCGCCGACAAAACATGCATACTGATGCCAGAGGAAATAGCAGGGATGGACGTCACCATTCCATGCAACAAAGGCACCATCCCCTTCGACAAACTCGCACTTCCTGGTGTTTCTCGGCGCCATCTCCGGCAGCGTCAGTTCGATGCCCTCTTCTTGTGCAATGCGGCGCGCCTCGTCGAATATCCTGCCGGCATGCGCGAACCACTCCTCATCACGCTGCAGCAGTCTTTCCAGATGAAGGGTTATGCCCTGGGTATTCGCCTCGCTTCTCATCTGCTCGACGTAGCTGATGACCTCCTGATCCTGCGGGGTCTTTGTGTACTTCATGAAGATGTCAAAGTAGCCCCTTATGTCCACATGTTCCTGGCGCGCCTTTGCTTTCCAATGCTCATAAATGGAGATGGCGCCGGCTGTGTTGGTGTCGTAGGTGGTCTGTGCCACCAGGTCTTCATGGTAGGGGAGGAGCTGGGTAACAAGGGCAAAGCGGGCGCCCTTTCTGGCTGCCCAGCGGATCGCTTCGGGAAGTTCAGCGAGGTTGCTCCGCATCAACACGAACTCGATCCCGATCTTGAGGTCACGCTTCCCGTACCGGGTTTTGGCCGTGTTCAGACTCGAAAACGCAGCATTGATTCCTCGCAAGTCTCCACCGCTCCGAATTGCGCGGAAACTGTCATCCGAAACCGTATCGAGGGAAAGGCAGATGCGGTCGAGCCCTGCGTCGAGAAGCGATGCTGCGCGTTGATCGGTCAGCGCCATACCATTTGACTGAAACCCTACCCATGCATGCTCCGGAAGAAAAGCCTTTGCCCTCGTGATGAATGACTCTAACTGCGGGTGGAGCAGTGACTCGCCGATCCCGTTGAGCACAAGAGAATCAAGATGCGGAAAGACAGGGGTCAGGGCATCGAATATATCCGCCGACATCATGCCCTCGGGAATTCCGCCGTTGCCGTTTTGTTTCACGCACATGCCGCATGAGAGGTTGCACCTGGTCGTCACCTCGACAAAGAGCTTGGAAGGATAGCCTTTGTCTTTCATGGATATATTCTAACATTCCCGCCGCAGGGCAGTTATGATACGAATCATACTCTGCTTTCCCGGCAGCGGTCTTGGCTCGAGGGATTTCCGCCGCTCCGGCCAGTCTGCTATAATCGTGGCATGAACATCAAAATCAAGCTATTTGCATCGTTGCGGAAATTCGGCCCGGATGAACAGATAGTTGCATTACCTGAGAATGCTACGGTCGACGATGCCGTACATTTCCTGAATCTTCCCCACATGGCCCTTCTGAAAATCGTCAACGGAGAGCACCGGCCTGCCAATCACCCTTTAAAGGAGGGCGACGAAGTCGCCCTATTCCCTCCCATTGCCGGCGGAGAGGGTCAGATTCCCGGATCCGGCCTAAGCCGCAATTACCGAAAGAATAATTTGGTCTTTTCCTGACAGCCACGCAGGATCCCGGAGGGCACCCAAGGCAATAGGGGCGCTGTCAAGAAGTATTTGTCTGCATCCCTGCCAGAAATCATAAGACCGTTCCTCAAGGAAATTACGTATAGCACCGGCAGGTACCATAACACCCCCTTTCAGAAGGTCACGTCCCAGCCCGGACATCAGGAGGTTGAAGATCTTTATTTTCACGACCCCGTCTTCCGGTTCATACGCTTCTTTTGTCTCGTGGTAGGTTATAGCGCTGCGAAACGAGGAATACGCGCCTCCCCGTCTGAGCGTTGCGCCAACCAGTCCGGGCATGGCAGCTGAGAGTGCGAGCGTTGATCCGTCTTTTATCCAGGCTGCTTCAAGGTCATCTACCGGTTTGCCGTCGAGGATGATGGACTGAATTTTTTCTATGGTTTCTTCGCCCGCCTTGAGTTCATCCTTGAGAAAAGCGGCTACACTGCAGCCGGTGCGGCACCTGACCATTACCCCCTGCTGGAGCAGCGCATAGAAGCATGAAACAAGGGTTTCATCCACGGTGAACGCCAGGTGGGGGTACAATGCGCCATGGTCCCTGCTCAGTCGCATATCAGTCTTCTCCGTCATTCCGCATTGATCTCTGCGCAGAAGAAAACGCTGTTCACGCGCTTCCTGCAGAGGCCGAAAAAAAGGAGAGACGCTCGTCTCTCCTTTTTTGAACACCTATCAGGATTGGTTACCAGTTGAAGACCTTGTCAAGATCTTCATCCGTGACCCCGAAGGTGACATTGTGAGGAGCGAACTTTTCGGTCTTGAAATAGCTCGGCAGCCGGTCATGCTGTGGCGTGAAGCCCGCCGCCTTGTTGAAGTCTCGCTCCATCTTCAGGACCTTTTTCCCAAGGTCCGTCACGCCGTCGCCCGTCATACTGATCCCGTAGAAAGCGCTGAGCATATCGAGAAGGGCCTGGAAGGTATCGGGCTGGTCGAGCACCGCAAAAGCGATGAAGAGGCACATGCCGGTGGAATCGATCGCAGCGGTCGCAATCTGGAGGTTTCTCGAGATTTCAACCTGCCCTTCGGGTTTGAGCGCGTTCACGTCACCGCCCACCTTCAGGACATTCTGGGCAACGGCGTATCCGGCAGTGTGGTCAGCGCCCATGGGGCTCGTTGCATAGGTGACGCCGATACCCTGGACAGCACGGGGATCATAGGCAGGCATTGCCTGGCCCTTGACCACCGGGACCCGCTCGACACCGAAGGCCCTTCCGGTCATGGCCGCCCCGTTGCCGAGTATGCGGCCGAGATGTGAGCCTTTGCCAACCTCGTGCACCAGCTGTATTGCTGCATCCGCATCGCCGAACTTGGCGAGACCTGCCTCCATTGCAACGGCGATGGTGGCACCCATCTCTATTGTATCAATCCCGTAATTGTCATCCAGGAAGTCGAGCATAGCGATTTTATCAAGGTCGCTGATGCCGCAATTACCGCCATGTGCCCAGACGGTTTCGTACTCCGGCTGCTTCGTGAGATAGTGGCCGTCCTTGTCATGGTACACGCCGGAGCACTGGATGACGCAGCCGCGGTGGCAGCCGTGGGTCGCAAGACCTCCGCGCTTCGTCTCGGTTTCTGCCTGGGTTTCGCCACTGATCTTGGAGGCACCGTCAAAGCGGCCCTGTTTGAAGTTATAGGTGGGATAGCCTCCCACCTCGTTAAGGATATTCGTCAGCACGTTCGTGCCATATGCCGGAAGGCCCTGTCCGGTGACAGGATGAGATTTGAGGCCATTGACGAACCTCTTGTTAGCATCTTGGAATTTCTGCGGGTCCTTGGGGGCACGTATCTGCATGCCGGTATCATCAAGGACAATGACCTTGATATTTTTCGAGCCCATGACGGCGCCCACGCCGCCACGCCCGGCGTGCCGGGTAGGCCGCAACTCCATATCGGTAAAAGCTATGGAAGCAGCGCCCATCTTCATCTCTCCGGCAGGACCGATCGAAATACAGGATATCTTGTCGCCGTATTCTGACTTCATCTTGGCGACCAGGTCGTAATTGGGGAGCATTTTGAGGCTATTATCGACGGTGATCTTGACCCCGTCCTTGTTGATGAAGACTTTGTAGAGGTCATTGCTTTTCGGCTTCCCTTCGAGCACTATGGCGTTGTAGCCGAGTCGCGCCAGGACCTGGGAAGGCTGGCCTCCGGAGTTAGACTCCTTAATGCCGCCGGTGAGCGGGCTCTTGCAGCCGACAGAAATACGGCCCGACATGGAGCCCGCGGACCCACTCAAGAGACCGGGGGCTATGACAAGCTTGTTCTCACCCCCCAAAGGATGGCATAACGGCGGGACTTCCTTCGATATGATCGCTGAAGTCAAAGCCCTTCCGCCAAGCCCCGCATATTCACCGACCGGTACTTTTGTGGCCTTCGGGCCGCTTTCGGCTCCCACATCGATCCTCAGTATCTTATCCATGATCTCCTCCTGTTCTTTGCCGGGTTTTTCTTTTAAAACTCTATCTTATCTGGACGGATTTCATTTCTTACGCAAAACAGCGGTTATACAGACCTATAGCCCAAATATAGGGGAATACCAGCTTTTTGTCAAATCAAAACTTTACGGCATTCAAAGGCCTGCAGATGAGGGCACAACATGAAGACCCGCGTCCGTTTCACGCATTTCTTTGACGATGACGGCCTTCATGATTCAATATCTCATTTTGTTTCGTATGACGCCCTTGACTGCACGATCTCCATTGACCATCTCGCCCTTCATTCTGGGGATAAGATGTATATGCACATGAAATATTTTCTGGCCGGCAGCTTCTCCGATATTCATGCCGATGTTATATCCATCGGGATTCAGGTCCCTGTCGATGGAGTTCTTCACTTTTTCGAGAAGAGCTCCTGTTCCACTTTTTTCTTCTCGCGAAAGCTTGAAAAAGTCATCCACATGCCGCTTAGTAATGATAAGCGTATGTCCCCCGCTCACGGGGCACCTATCCCTTACCGCAAGAGCGTACTCATTCTCATCAAGAATGTCTCCTGCAGGGATAGAACAAAACGGGCACGAAATAGAATCTTTTAGTTCCCTGTAATACATTTTTGCCTTGGGGTAAGTCCGCTCCTTCGTTCAACAGCGTCATGCGACGTTGCGGCCGTCATCGCTGCCTTTTTCCAAACAAAACGTATTCTCCGGAATAAGCCTGTTCCGGCGGTGCAACCCGTAAACGCCTCGATTATGAATAGCGGGTTAAGCCGTTGTTTTCTATATCAGTATGCATGCGACCTGACAATGCACAGAAAATAATGAGCAGATTATAGCATGTTTCAAGCGGTACCTATGCCCTCACGTGTGGAGGTTGCACGCCGACTGCCAGAAAATAGCGACTGTTTAACAGGTGAGGTGAAGGGCGGCGATGACCCTGCGGTCTGCAGGCTGGCGGTTGAAGAGTTCCGCTGCATCCGCGGTCTTCAGGACCCTGGTTTCGATCCCCTTGGCTTCGAGGAGTCGCAGCGTGCCCTCCGGCACAGTCATGACACCGTGTGCGCCGGTGCCGACGATCAAGAGCTGGGGCTCTGCCGCAACGATATCCGCCAGGTCTGCCTTCTGGAGGTAATGGCCTTCTTTCCGCCACCACGTGGCATCGACCCGATCCGGAAAGATGATCACATCAGAGGTGAAGGTCTTCCCGTCAACGGTTATTCTGCCGAAGCTGTAATGGTCGATATGCATCCTTTACCTCCCGCTGCCCGATTTCCCGTCAAGGGCCTTTCTTATGAGGTTCTTGAACTCTTCGTGGTCGACGGGCTTGATGATGTATTCATATGCGCCTGCCCTGATCGCTGCTACAGCGGATTCGATCGTTGCGTATGCGGTCATGACGATCACGATCAGGTCCGGGTTCTTCGTTCTGCAGGTATTCAGGCATTCCATGCCGCTCTTGCCGGGAAGGATGATATCGGTGATGACAAGGTCACAGCCCTTTGCCGCGATAAGCGGCAGGGCCTCTTCCGTGCTCTCCACTGCCTTCACCTCGTACCCCTCCTTCAGGAGGACCCGCTTCAGCGACTCCCGGAGCGTCTCTTCATCTTCTATGATAAGTATCCTGTATGGCATCAGTCGCTCGGCTCTATGGGTTCATCGTCTGAATAGGTCCCGGAAAATGCTCCCCTTTCGTCCTCGTCCATAACGACAAAATAGTCAGCATCCTCATAATCATGGGTATCTGCCAGGCGCTTCCAGGTCTCTCCGAAGGCAGCAACGATAACGGGAAGGCCCTGATACCACTTCAGTTCCTCGTAGTCCTTTGCTTCTCTGAGCTCTTTTTCGGTCATCCGTTTCATCATGAATATCAAAAAAGTCTTCGCTGAGCCGAATCTTCTTCTGTCATCTTTATCAAGGCGTCAAATGAAATGATCTTGACCCCGAGTTTTTTTGCCTTCTCAAACTTTGAACCGGCATCTTCGCCGGCAACAAGATAGTCTGTGTTTGCCGAAACCGCAGATGCTGCATGGCCCCCATGTGATTCGATCAGTGCCTCGATATCCTTTCTTGATTTCGGAAGTGTTCCCGTGATCACGAGTGTCAGACCTTCGAGGGCAAGCCCATTTTTCCTGCCCGATGCAAAGTCAGGGTTCGAAAGATCAAGCCCGAGCTTCTTCATGGATTCGAGCAGGTGAAGGTTCTTCCGGTCATTGAAGAACGCGGATACTGATGCAGCAATTTTTTCCCCGACCTGCTTGATGCCGAGGATGCTTTCCTTCTGCACGCCGTACAGGTCGTCCAGCCTCCTGAAGTTTCTGGCCAGCAGCCTGGCAGCATACTCGCCTACATGCAGGATGCCGATGGCGAAAAGAAACCGGGCAAGTGTCGCCTGTTTCGACTTTTCAATGGCACTAATGAGGTTCTGGGCCGATTTTTCTGCAAAGCGGGGCAGATCGAGCAGATCGTCCTTCTTCAGGCGGTAGACGTCTTCGAAATGCCTGATAAGGCCCTTCTTAAACAGGATCTCGACATTCTTTTCGCCGAGCCCTTCGATGTCCATGCCGCCACGTGAGGCAAAGTGAACGATCTTTTCCTGAAGTTGGGCAGGGCAGTGCAGCGAGACGCATCGAGCTGCAACCTCGCCTTCTTCACGGACGACCTGAGAACCGCAGACAGGACATTTGTCAGGAACGATGACCTCTTCCGATTTTTTCGGTCTTCGTTTCAGATCAACCGATATAACATGCGGTATAACATCTCCAGCCCTTTCGATGACGACTGTGTCGCCGACCCTGATATCTTTTCTTTTGATTTCGTCCCAGTTATGGAGGGTCGAACGGGATACGGTGACGCCGCCGATCCGCACAGGCTCGAAGACCGCAAAAGGCGTTATGACCCCTGTCCTGCCGACGCTGCCATGTATCTCTCTGATGACCGTAGTCTCTCTGTGGGCCTGAAACTTGTAGGCAATGGCCCAGCGCGGCTCACGCGTCTTTACACCGAGCTTCTGCTGCAGGCCGAAGTCGTTCACCTTCACCACAGCACCGTCAGTCTCGAAGGGAAATGAATCACGCTCATGTTCAAGTCTCAGGATCTCATCGATGACATTATCGACGCCTTTTACCACGGCCATTTTTGCCGGAAGCGGAAACCGAGACGTTCTCAGCCAGTTTATGAAATCAGACTGGCTTGTAAAGATCATGCCCGTTACTGAGCCCATGCCGTAGCATGCGAGATGGAGTCTGCGGGAAGCAGTTATCCGGGAGTCAAGCTGCCGCACCGAGCCGGCAGCAGCATTTCGCGGATTGGCGAATGCCGGCTCGCCCTGTTCTTCCCGTTGTCTGTTCAGGGCTTCGAACTCGTCGGTGTCCATATACACTTCACCGCGGATGTCTATCTCATGAGGGACCGGTGCTCCCTCCATACGGAGGGGAACTTCCCTGATAGTTCTGATATTCCGGGTGACGTCCTCGCCTTCATATCCGTCGCCCCGGGTCGATGCCCTTACAAGGAGTCCGTCCCGGTACGTCAGCTCCATGGCAAGTCCGTCATACTTTGGTTCGACCGTATATTCAATATTCTTATCGGAATTGAGAAGTTTCCTGAGTTTTTTGTCGAATTCCCGCATCTCATCGTGCGAGAAGGCATTGTCAAGGGAGAGCATGGGCTCTGCATGACTTACCTTATCGAACCGTTCTGAAGGGGGGGCTCCCACCCTCTGCGTGGGTGAGTCAGGGAGCACATAGCCGAATTGTTCCTCGAGTTCTCTCAGACGGCGATATTGCCGGTCATATTCGGCATCTGAGATGACCGGGGCATCCAGTACATAGTACCGGTAGCTGTGCTCGTTGAGCTCCTTTACCATCCTGGAGATCTCGTGCCTTATTTCCGCAGGGACCTTTTCAGTCATTGCCGGCCACTTCCAAAAGAAGGTCAAGTGCTGCGAGAGCAGCTTTTTTCTTGATTTGTCCGCGGGTACCTTTGAACAGGCGTTTCCTGATGATCGTCCCGTTACGGGTGCTTACGGCCATATACACCAGCCCTTTGGGCTTTTTTTCGAGCACTTCAGGACCCAGGTTGCCGGTCGTTGAGACGGCAAAGTCCGTCTTGGTCAGGAGGCGCATTTTTTTTGCCATCTGGCGCGCGGTCTCCTCGCTTACCATGCCGTAGGCAGAGATAACCTTCTGCCCAATACCCAGAATGTTCCTCTTTGCTGCAGCTGCGTAGGCAACTACCCCTGCCCTGAAAAAACTGCTTGCACCGGGAACGTTTGTCAGAAAATGACAAATGAGTCCTCCGGTGCATGATTCGGCAACAGAGAGGGTTAGCCCTTTTGCTGTGAGTATGCGGCTGATACGTCCTAGCGTTGTCAGGTGCATGATTTCTCCCGGTCTATTTTGGAATCCAGAGTTTGCCCTTGTCAATGATATGCCGTACTTCCCATCCATGCTTCTTCAGCTCGAGTGCTATCCATTTTCTGTGACATTTCCAGGGGAACCTTTCTGCACAAACAATGACAGACAGCGCTTCACGGGCGATCTTTTCCAGATCCCTCACACCTTCCCTGAACTCTTCCGTAATTATGTACGCAGTATATCCACCTTTCCTCAGACCTCCCAACTCTTTGCCGAGGAAGTAGTAATTGACGCCGTTTGTTTCAAGAAGGTGCTGCAAGTTCTGCCCGCTGAAATGAGAAAGCTTGCTCTTCGGATAGCTCCTTACGTCAATGACGGTTTTGATGTCATGGGCCAAGAGGATCTCGATGAGATCCTCTTGGCTTCTCAGTCCGGTGCCGATTGTATAGACCAAGAGATTTTTATCCATAGATTTATGGTGCAGTTAATTTATCAATAAAATAATATAAAAAAACCTGTTTTACTTGACAGAGACTTCAATAAAGAGGACAATACAACCGAAATGAAAAGGCTCAGTCCGATTCTCTTCATTCTGGCTTTTCTTACCTTTTTCAGTTTACCAGCTGCCGCACAGGAAGAAAAGCCCGAAATCAATAAAACAATGCCAGAATCTGCTCCGCAGTACCTGGCTCTTCAGACAGCTTCGCTTGTTGTCCCGATAGAGGAATATAAGTTGGCTTCGAAAGCCGCTGAGCCATCACCCCCGGATATTATTTCTCACATGATTGCGTCGTACGAAACAATGCCAGAATCTGCTCCGCAGTACCTGGCCCTGCAGACAACATCGCCCGTTGTACCGATAGATGAATATGAGACAGTTCCGAAAGCTGCTGAGCCATCACCCTCGGTGAATTCTCCCGCGATAGCGCCGTATCTGGAGAATGCTGCCGCTTCTCAGGCAGTTGAACGGAATATCAGTCTTTTCTCAAACACGATTAAAGACCGGTTTGCCCTGTACCTGAGCAGATCTGGCAAGTACCTTGATATCATGAAGGACATCCTCCGGAAAAAGGACGTTCCTGAGGATATTGTTTTCCTCTCACTCATCGAGAGCGGTTTTAATCCCCATGCCTATTCGATTGCTCATGCAGCGGGGCCATGGCAGTTCATTGCCTCTACCGCAAGACGGTACGGACTCGAGATCGACTGGTGGAGGGATGAACGAAGGGACCCGGTCAAATCAACGGAGGCAGCTGCAGATTATCTGAAGGACCTGTACGACATGTTCGGTTCATGGAGCCTTGCCATGGCAGCTTACAATGCAGGAGAGGGCAAGATCTTGAAAGCGATGAGGCGGAGCAAGGCTGACGATTACTGGGCCCTTCTCGGGACAAAGCATATCAGGAGAGAAACAAAGGAATATGTTCCCCGCTTTATTGCAGCAAGCATGATAGCAGCTAATCCTCAGGACTTCGGGTTTGATGAGATCGAGTATGGCGAGCCCTTGAGTTATGAAGAGGTTGAGATAAGCTCCCCTGTCGATCTCTCTGTTGCCGCGGAATGTGCAGGGACAACGGTGGATGAGATACAGAGACTGAACCCCGAACTGCGGAGATGGTGCACCCCTCCGGATGCGCCGCAGTATACGCTGAGGATTCCGGAAGGAACCAGGGAGGAGTTTCTTGAAAAACTGGCATCGATCCCTGCGGAAGAGCGGTTTAGCATTGATCTTTATACCGTCAAGAAAGGTGACACCTTCAAGAAAATTGGGAGGAAGACCGGCATACCTGTTCAGGTGATTCTTTCCCTGAACGCAACCGAGAAGGTCATGCCGCTCAGGACAGGTAGTACAATTTATCTTCCGCCAAAAGGACTGTTCAGCCTTGACAAGGTCGACAAAGCTCTGATGAAAAAGGCATCGTACCGCAAAGTGCGTGCAAAGAAGAACGCTTCGAAGAGTGCCAGATCCGGCCTCAGGAAATCCAAGAAGATCTGACGTCTGTCCCTAACCTGCTTTTTTCTCTCCGATTTTACCTTTTGCTTCTTCGCTGTAGGGTGAGGAAGGATATTTTTCAGTAAGCTCCTTATATAGGGCAGTAGCTTCGTCCTTCTTGCCTTCCTGCTCAAGCAGCTTCGCTTTCTGGAGCAGGACTACATCCTTGAGCAGGTCGCCCGGCGCTGCAGCCATTCTGTCCAGCGTCTTCAGCGCTTCTGCCTTATTCCCTTTCCTGAGCTGAATATCCGCCATCTTCTGCAAGGCAAGGGGAACAAGCTCTGCTTCCCGCGCAAACCTCTTGCTGAAATCTTCGAGTGTCTTCAGGGCCTCGTCGTCCCTGCCCAGCTCCGCGTAAGCGTCAGCAATGGTGAGCAGCAGCCGGGGTGATTTTCTCTTTGCATAGGCCTGCTGATACAGGTCAAGCGCCTTCTGGGCCCTTTCCTTCTCCGGGAGCGGGGTCCTCTGATAGAGATTGTAATAGGTCTTGTATGCTTCGTACTCAAGCTGCCGCGCCTTGTCATTAGTGTTAAAGCGGTATAACGCGATGCCGCCGATCACGATAACGGCGCTCAGGGTGATCAGACCGTACGCTGCGAGCGTCTTCTGTTTTTTCTCGAAGACCTTTTTGATGTCCTGTATCCGGTCTTGAATCTCCGTTTCAGTATCAGGCGCTTTCTTACTGACTTTCTTTTTTATCGCCTTGGGCATTACTCCTCCTTAGCACTTTATCTACAAGTGATCTCGAATTCTCAAATACTGAGTCAACCCTGTTTTCCTCAATGCCGGCTCCCAGCAGAATCGTGCGCGCATATTCCGCAGTGATAAGGTCTGAAGGGCTGTGGGCATCGGTATTAATGCAGAGTGGCACGCCGAACTTGATGGCCTCTTTCGCGATATAGCCGTTTGTGAATGCATGGGCCCGTCGTGCCGTGATCTCCAGGAACACATGTTTTTCTTTTGCAAGGAGCAGGTCTTCGATATTTATCATCCCGGGGTGAGAGAGGATGTCGGCCCCTGCCTGAATGGCAGCCCTGTTCGTACCTTTTATCACCGGCTCCGCGACTGTTTCTCCATGCACGATAACGATCTTTGCACCGAGGTTACGGGCTTCCTTGACCAGGTCGGCGATCATCTCCAGCGGCGCATGGGTGATTTCGGCGCCCGGCAGCACATCGATCGATACATGGGGTTTCAGCGCTTCGACTGCCTTCACGATGCGCGGGATGATGAGGTCGATATTGGAGGCGTCCAAGTGGTCGGTGAGAGCGATGGCAGTATAGCCGATAGCCTGAGCTCTTCGGACCAGTTCAAAGGGGATCAGCTCGCCGTCACTGAAAATGGTATGTGTATGCAGATCGATCATTCTAAAAAGATACAGGAATAACGGATGAAATGTAAAGGACAAGACTTCCTCGGCAGGAAGTGCAGCGCCGTCTTTTTGTTGTTATCATCGGATGGCCGCTGTTCACCCTAAAGAAGGCTTGCCCGGGCAAGCGTGAGGACATTGATGCTTCGCGCACCCGATCTCAGTAGCTGCTGTGCGCAGGCATTGACTGTTGCACCGGTTGTCATGACGTCGTCGACCAGTAGGATGTTCATGCCCGATACCTTGCCGGTGCAGGCAAAGGCCTTGTTCACGTTGGCAGCGCGTTCTTTTGCCGAGAGCCCTACCTGCGGCGGAGTATCAGCAACCTTTCGGAGCACATCGATGATCAGCGGGAGCCGCTTCTCCCGTGAGAGAGCGGCGGCAAGAAGGAGAGCCTGATTGAATCCCCTGTCCTTCAGGCCGCGAGGGCTCAGCGGAACAGAAATGAGCGCATCAATGCCTGCGGTGTCATAAAACATGAGAAGATTAGCAAGCGGTTTAGCCAACCGCCGTATTCCCAGGAATTTGTAATGATGGACAACCGAGGCAAGCGTTGTATCATAGAGCCCAAAAGACGATGCTCTGCTGAAGACCGGAGGGTTTTTCAGGCAGCTCCTGCACCGGTCAGACCAGGTCGAAACAAGCGGTATGCCGCATATGCTGCATGACGGACCGGCATAGTGCTTCATACCCTTCCAGCATGCGGTGCAGAAGGGGGCAAAGGTCAGGTTATCAGTCGGGCTGCCGCAGGAAGGGCATGCAGCGGGGTAGAGAAAATTAACGATGCTGCTGATTAGAGGGGAGGAGAGATCAGGGAACCGCATTTACCGCACGTGTGTCCACGGGACAGCCGTTCGCTACGGACTTTGTTCTTAACCCCACATTCTTTGCAGGCTACGATCACAAATTCCGGGGTGGCAGGGTGATCAGGTTCCGGTGAATGTCCGGCATGGGACGAGTCAGGTGCCGCAGCCGGAGAGGGGTCGTCTGTTTCTGAAGGGTCGAAATCTTTAATAAAGTTGATATAGTTGTTGTCTCGGCTGATCAGTTCAACGCCCATGCCGCTTTTCGGCGAAATAGCGGGTGTCTTGATGGAGCATCGGACCAGACCCTTTACTTGAGCGTTGGAGCCGTTCGGGAGATGAATGACAATGTCAAGCTCGGCGCCGGGGACGAGGGCCCGATTTGTTCTGACGAAAAGACCATAGCGTGAGAAGTTGCTCGCAATTGCACGGTAGTGCTTGCCATCAGCAATAAATTCGGTTTCCATTCTGCGGAGGAAGCGTTGATGCCTCCGGCGAGTTTTCAGAAGGGCTCCTCGATCAGAATCAGTTCATCTCTCTTTTGTCCTGTCGAGACAATCGAGGCCTTTACTCCTATGAGCGCCTCAATGCGCCTGATATACGCCTGTGCTTTCTTGGGGAGTTTTGCGAAATCCCTGATGCCGAGCGTGCTCTCCTTCCAGCCTTTCACCTCTTCATAGACCGGAACACACTGTTCAAGCACGGAAAGCTCTTTCGGCATTTCCTTGAGTATTTCCCCTCGGTATGCATATGATGTACAAATCTTGAGGGTGTCCATACCGTCAAGGATGTCAAGTTTGGTGATTACCATGCCCGAAAGGCCATTGACGCGGCAGGAATGCTTAAGAATGACCGTATCGAGCCAGCCGCATCTCCGAGCCCTCCCGGTGGTGGAGCCGAACTCGCCCCCTTTTCCCCGTATCATTTCGCCGGTCTTGTCATGGAGTTCGGTGGGAAAGGGGCCGCTACCTACGCGAGTCGTGTAGGCCTTTACGATGCCGAGCACCATATTGATCTTTGTTGGTCCGATACCGAGCCCGGTGCATGCACCGCCGGCAATGGCGCTTGAAGAAGTGACAAACGGATATGTCCCGTGGTCGATGTCGAGGAGCGTTCCCTGCGCACCTTCAAGAAGGACGTTCCTTTTTCTTGCCACCGCATCATTGATGACGACATCAGTATCTGCGATATGCCGGGAAAGAATCTTTGCATATTTCATATATACCGTGAAGACATGCTCTGCCCTGAAAGTCGGGGCCTTGTAAAGGTTCTTCAAAAGAAAGTTCACCTGCCCCAGATTGGCCTTGAGCTTTTCGAGAAACGCCTCTGGCGTTAGAAGGTCTCCGACACGTATGCCGGAACGGCCCATCTTGTCGACATAGGTAGGGCCGATGCCCCTGCCGGTGGTGCCGATGTTCTTCTTGCCTTTGGCCTTCTCGCTTGCATGATCGAGGGCGGCATGATAGGGCATGATGAGATGTGCATTCCTGCTGATCAGGAGGTTGTCACCGACCGTGATGCCCCTTTTCTTGAGGCCGCGCATTTCGTTGATCAGCGCAGCTGGCTCGACAACAACACCGTTTCCGATGATGCAGAGGGTGTTCTTATGGAGGATACCGGAAGGGATGAGGTGCAGTATGTACTTCTCATCCTTGATGACGACCGTATGACCGGCATTGTGTCCGCCCTGGTATCGGGCAACAACATCAGCTTTTCTCGTGAGATAGTCGACGATCTTTCCCTTCCCTTCGTCTCCCCACTGTGCTCCAACGATCACGACAACTGACATGATGACTCCTCTCTTCTATGCCGTCAGACCAAAAGGTATCAGAGGCTGATCTGCTTGATGGATAAGATGTTGGGCAATCCCCTGAGCTGGTCAATGACCTCCTGCCCCGGTTTAGCATCGAGGCTCACTACGGAGATGGCCATGCCGCCTGCAGCTTCCCTGCCGAAGTGCATGCGTGCAATATTGATATTGTTCTTGCCGAGGGTATTGCCGATGTTGCCGATCACCCCCGGCTTATCGTTATTGTAGATGAGCAGAAGTTCTCCCTCGGGAACGATCTCCACCTTGAAATGATCGATTTCAATGACGCGTGGATCTTTCTTGCTGTAGAGCGTGCCGGAAATGTAGCTCTCCCTGTCTTTGGTCTTTATCCTGAGAACGATCTTGCTGAAGAAGTCCCCTGCGTCGCTGCTCTTGATTTCCTTTATTTCAATGCCCCGCTCCTTTGCGATAAAGGGCGCATTGACGAAATTGACGGTCTCGAGCAGGATCGGGTTAAGATATCCTTTTACTGCTGCGATGGTAACGGGAGCCGCATTGATGGTGGCTGCATCGCCATGGTATTCGACTGTGATCTCTGATGCTCCGCCCTCAAATATCTGGCACGAGAAGCTGCCGAGCTTTTCAGCGAGGTTGATATAGGGCTGAAGTCTCGGCACCTGGTCGCTCGGTATGGAAGGGAAGTTCACCGCATGCCTGATGGTGCCATGCACCAGATAATCAGCGATCTGCTCGGCGACTGCAAGGGCGACATTTTCCTGCGCCTCCTCGGTTGATGCGCCGAGATGCGGCGAGCAGATGAGATTATCCAGAGTGAGCAGCGGGTTGTTTTCCGGAGGCTCCTTCTCGAATACATCCAGTGCCGCTGCTGCAACCTTGCCGCTTTTCATTGCCTCATATAGGTCGGTTTCGTTGATAATTCCACCGCGGGCGCAGTTGATGATCCTGACGCCGTTCTTCATCTTCGCGATGTTGGCAGCATTGATCAGGCCCTTGGTCTCGGGCGTCAACGGAGAGTGGATGGTAATGAAGTCGGACTCTGAAAATACCTCGTCAAGGGAGCCTTTTCTGATGCCCATTGCGTGAGCCTTTTCTTCGTTCAGGAACGGGTCATAGGCAACGACATTCATCTCAAGACCCTGAGCTTTCTTAGCGACCTGGCTGCCGATCGCACCGAGACCTATGATGCCAAGCGTCTTATTGAAGAGCTCAACGCCCATGAACTTTTTCTTCTCCCATTTGCCGGCCTTCATCGAGGCAGTAGCCTGCGGGATCATGCGCGCAACGGCGAAAAGCATTGCAACGCTGTGCTCAGCAGTCGTTACCGTATTACCACCCGGCGTGTTCATTACCACGATACCTTTTTTCGAAGCTGCGATCTTGTCGACATTGTCAAGGCCGGAGCCTGCTCTGCCGATGACCTTAAGGCTTTTTGCGGCCTCAATGATCTCTGCGGTGACTTTTGTGGCAGAGCGTATGATCAGACCGCTGTATTCACCGATGCATGCCTTGAGTTCCTCAGGTTTCATTCCGGTCCTGACATCGACCTCAAGCCCGGACTTCTTAAGTATCTCGACGCCTTTGGGCGAAATATTATCACTGACGAGAACTTTCATTATTATATATGCCTCCTATACCATTAAGAGTTCCTGGGCAACGGAAACACCGGCTCCCAGTTTAACGGGATATCCCATTCCCTTGAGCACCATCTCAACGCCGGCTATTGCCGTGATCGTATCAAAGGTGCCGGCATAGCCGAGGTGGGCGATCCTGAAGATCTTGCCTTTTGCCTGCCCCTGGCCGCCAGCGGCGGTAATGCCGTATTTGACCCTCAGGTTCTTATAGATCTCCTGTCCGTCGATGTCTTTCGGTGCACTGATGGCGGTCACCGAGTTGCTCGGCGACTCTTTGGTGAACATATCAAGCCCGATCGCCTTTATCGCCTCGCGGGTAGCGTGCGCAAGACGGGCATGTCGCCTGAACGCATTGTCAAGACCTTCTGCCTGGAGCAGCCGCAGGCATTCATTGAGCCCGATGATGAGAGATACCGGTGACGTAAAGCTGGTCTGGTTTTTCGCAAGGGACTCACGTTCCTTCTTGAAGTTGAAATAGAATTTGGGTGATTTTGAAGCCTCAGCGAACTTCCATGCCTTCTCGCTCACGCCGACAAAGGCCAGGCCGGGTGGAAGCATGAGGCCTTTTTGCGAGCCGCCGATAAGAACATCGATGCCCCATTCGTCCATTTTCAGGTCATGGGCTACGAGGGCAGATATGGCGTCCACCACCAGGATGGCATTATCGTATTTTCTCACAATCGAAGCGATTGCCCGGATGTCGTGATAGACGCCGGTGGAGGTCTCCGATGCCTGGACAAAGACGCCCTTGATGGATGGGTCTTTCTTCAGCGCAGCTTCCACGTCTTCGGGCTTTACACTAAAGCCCCAGTCTATCTTGATCTCTTCAATTGAAAGATTGTAGGCTTTGCAGATCTTGGTCCAGCGTTCGCCGAAGTTTCCAGCATTGATGACAAGGGCCCTGTCACCGGGGCTGAAGAAATTGTTGACAGAACCTACCATGCCCCCGGTTCCGGTGGAGCAGATGATCAACACATCATTCTTTGTCTGATACAGCCACTGAAGCCCTTTTTTTGCAGAATCGAGCACCGGCAGGAAATCCGGGGCACGATGATGTATGATCGGCATAGCCATGGCCAGCAACGCTTCCGGAGGAACCGGCGTAGGTCCCGGTGCCAAAAGATACCGCTTCATCATAAGAAACCTCCCAATTTCTGCAGGGATATATTTTTGGGACTGAAGACGGACGGAAAGGAAAATTTAGTTATCCCAAACCCTGGATTCTCAGTCTTTCTGAGCTTTGAAAATTAGCATTAGAACCGGGTATTTGTCAAGGACGGACACTTTACAACATGCCGGAAGACTATTATAATGAAATGTCATGAAAAATAGAATTGGTATTATTATCCTCTTTCTTCTCATCGGCATCCTTATGGGAGGAGTCTCGTTCTATTTCCTGGAAAAGGCAACCCTTTCTCAGAAAGGATTTACACCCTTCACCACGCCTCATGTCCAGCAACAGATCATTGAGACGAGCAAGGCGTTTTCGGAGATCGCAAGCGCAATCTCTCCCGCCGTTGTGAACATATCGACTACCAAGGTTGTAAAGAGGGATGCCGGCCCTCTTTACGATGATCCTCTGTTCGACCTTTTCAACCCGTTCCGGAATTTCAGGATGCCGAAGAAATGGAAAGAGCAGAGTCTTGGATCCGGCGTAATCGTGAGTACCGACGGCTATATTATCACCAACAACCACGTCGTGGAACAGGCTGATGAGATCAGGGTGACTCTTGTTGACAAGCGTTCATTCAAGGCAAAGATTATCGGCGCCGACACCAAGACCGATATCGCGGTTGTAAAGATAGATGCTGACAACCTGCGCGCTGCACAGTGGGGAGACTCCGACAACCTGCAGGTTGGCGAATTAGTCTTGGCGATCGGAAATCCCTACGGCCTGAGCCATACGGTTACCATGGGCATTATCAGCGCTGTCGGCAGGGCGAATGTCGGCATAGCAGACTATGAGGATTTTATCCAGACGGACGCCGCTATCAACCCCGGTAATTCTGGCGGTCCTCTGGTGAATATCAGGGGGGAGCTCATCGGCATCAATACCGCGATATTCTCCCGTTCCGGGGGATATCAGGGCATCGGATTTGCCGTCCCGAGCAATATGGCGCGTCTTGTGATGAATCAGCTGGTGCAGAAAGGCAAGGTGACCCGGGGCTGGCTCGGCGTTACCATCCAGGAGCTCACCCCCGAACTTTCACAGAAGTTCGGACTCAGGAATGCGAAGGGTGCACTTGTCGGAGATGTTGCCAAAGGAAGTCCGGCCGAAAAGGCCGGTCTCAAAAGGGGAGATATCATCCTCGAATATAACGGCAAGAAGATCACAGACGTCGGCACCCTCAGGAACATGGTAGCCCAGAGCAAGGTCGGGAGTGAAGTTCCCCTTACCATCTCGAGGGGAGGGAAGGAATATGTCATGAAGGTCCTGATCATGGAACTGCCCAAGGATGTATCAGAGGCTGCTCCGGGAAGCGGCCAGGAGGATTCCGACCTTGAGGGACTTTCCGGGATAACGGTCATGGACCTATCACGGGAGATAGCCCGTCAGCTCGGTCTTAATAAGGATGAGCGGGGAGTTGTCATTGTGAGGGTTGAGAGCGGGAGTTCGGCTGAAGAGGCAGGGATACGGAAGGGCGATGTGATCCAGGAAGTCGACAGGAAAAGAATAGAGGGCCTAAACGACTATACCAAGGCAATTGCAGGTGTTCAATCCGGAGATCCGGTGCTTCTCTTTGTCAACCGGGGTGGCAGGAAGTTTTATGTAACGGTCAGGGCTGACTGACCCCGTGATCCTGCACATCACGCAGGATTATGACAGGGGGTGCAACGGAATGTCTTGGCCGGTCTTCAGGCCGGAAAGTGCAGCATGAAAAACAGATAACAAAGGGGAGCCGGCTCCCTTTTTGCGGGAGGTCGCTGGTATGCTTATCGTGGCGAAGGGCGCAGTCCTTGCCCTTTTTGCTCTTTCCGGTTTTCTGCTCGGCTATCGGCAGGGGTATGAACTCTACGGGCTTACCCTCGGTGTAGCATTCGGCATTATCACAACATTTTCAGACTTGATACTCAGAAAAGTGGATTTCGGGACGCTTGTAGGGGGGCTCGTCGGCCTTGCCTCGGGGCTTCTATTCGCAGCGCTCTTCCTCGTACCGCTCAATCTTCTCATGCAGGACGAGACCGGGACCCTGTCGACCTTCGCGATCAGGGGGGTCTTTGGGTATGGGGGGCTTCTGGTTGGTCTGAGGCGCGGCAAGGGATTAACGCTGCCGGGGCTCCTGGGAATTCTGCGCGGCAGAGGCTTTGAAGAGAATCTCAAGATACTCGATACGAGCGTCATCATTGACGGGCGTATCGCTGATGTCTGTGAGGCGGGGTTCATAGACGGCGTTTTCATAGTCCCTCAGTTCATTCTGCAGGAACTGCAGCATATTGCCGACTCCCCGGACTCCATGAAACGGGCGAGGGGAAGGAGAGGACTTGATGTTCTTCAGCGTATTCAGACCATGTCGACCATAACGGTCAGGATCATCGAAGAAGACTTTTCTAAGATCAAGGAAGTCGATGCAAAGCTTGTGGCCCTTGCGCAGCTCATGAATGCAAGGGTCATCACCAATGACTTCAACCTCAACAAGGTTGCACGGCTTCAGGGCGTCACCGTACTCAATATCAACGAGCTGGCAAACGCACTGAGGCCGGTTGTTCTGCCCGGAGAGTCCATGAGGGTCTTTGTGCTCAAGGAAGGCAAGGAATATAATCAGGGAGTCGCCTATCTTGATGACGGGACCATGGTAGTTGTGGAGAACGGACGAAAACTTATCGGAAGGACCATTGAGGTAACGGTAACCAGCGTGCTCCAGACCACCGCAGGAAGGATGATATTCGCACGTGCAAGAGAGGATAATGAGAGGGACGACGCCAGGACGGGGAAATAATCTTATGCGTAATCGGGTGTTCCGTGCAGCATAAGGTCGTTGCCATCGTACCTGCAGCAGGGCTCGGCAGAAGATTCGGGGAAGACCGGAACAAACCGTTTGAAACGCTCGGCGGCAAGCCTGTAATCCTGTGGGCCCTTGAAGTCCTTGAGAAGATGGCAGAGGTGCGCGAGATTATTCCCGTGCTCAAGGAGTCTGACATACAGGCCGGGACGGAGCTCTTCAGCCAGCGCGGGATCACCAAGGTTCGGCGCGTGGCGCCAGGAGGCAGGGAACGGCAAGATTCCGTCTACAACGCGCTCCATTTTATCAGGGAAAAGACATCGCTCGTGCTGATTCATGACGGAGTGCGGCCACTGCTTGAGGCGACAATGGTGCGTAGGGCCGTGAAGGCGCTCAGCGGATGCGACGGCGTGGTGATCGGATTGCCGCCAAAGGATACGATAAAGGAGGTGGCCGGTGGCATTGTCCAGCAGACGTTGAAACGGGATGCCCTCATTGCGGTGCAGACCCCCCAGGTCTTTCTTTATCAGCCCCTTCTTAATGCCTATGAACGGGCGATGAATGAGTCGTTCTATGCCACGGATGATTCCTCCCTTGTTGAAAGGAACGGGGGAAAGATCAAGGTGGTACCGGGTTGCCATACCAATATCAAGGTCACGACCCCTGAAGACCTGATCGTTGCTGAGGCCTTTCTGAAGACTCAGAGAGTGGGATCATGAGGGTCGGCATAGGATACGACTCACACCGGTTTGCCGAAGGGAGAAGGCTTATCATTGGAGGCGTGGTAATTCCCTTCGAAAAGGGGCTCCTCGGCCACTCCGACGCTGATGTGCTCTGCCATGCGATCATGGACGCGGTCATCGGAGCCGCGGGACTGGGGGATATCGGCAGACTTTTCCCGGATACTGATCTGAGATGGAAAGATGCCGTGAGCACAGAGCTTCTGAAATATGTCGTTGATCTGGCCAGGATAAACGGCTACGCAATAACCTGGATCGATTCGACCATTATTGCGGAAAGACCAAAGATCTCACCGTTTATCGAAGAAATGAAATCAGTCCTGTACCGTGCAGGAATCCCTGCCGGCATTATCAACATCAAGGCGAAGACGAATGAGGGGATGGGCTTTATCGGACGCGGCGAAGGCATCGCAGCTCAGGCCATTTGTGTATTAAGCAGAATCTGATTCTAACTGCTGTACGGCCTCATGGGCAATAATCCGCACGTTTCCGTTCTCATCTTCCATAAGCGCTTTCAGATGGTAGAGCGACGTGTCGTCCCCGACGATGCCGACAAGATTTGCCGCATCACCGCGAACCACTGCATCGGCATGATGAAGGAGAGGAAGAAGGTGCTCCTGAGCAAGAATGACATGGTCTGGATCTATTTTTTTTAACTCCTCTACGAGAGCAGTGACACCAAGCCTAACCCTGATCCGTTCGTCCTGGATCAGTTCACCGATCAGACGGTAGAGCGTGACGTCGTGTCTGTACATGTCTATGATATTTTCGAGAAAACCGTTCTCCATGTAGTCTGATATCATCTGAAGAAGATCGGTCTGCTGCCCCCTCTGCATGAGAGAATAATACCACAGTTGCCGTGCTTTTTATGTATAATAGGCTGCAAACCATGGGCTTCTGGAGGTATATACAACAAGACTACAAGGCCGTCTTTGAAAGAGATCCTGCAGCCAGGAGCAGCCTTGAAGTCATCTTTGCTTATCCCGGTTTTCATGCGATCTTCCTGCACCGGATCAACCATGTCCTCTGGAATGCACGGGTGCCGGTTATACCGCGTTTCTTTTCACATTTGGCCCGCTTTCTTACCGGTATCGAGATCCACCCTGCAGCCCGCATAGGGACGGGATTCTTCATTGATCATGGCATGGGGGTGGTGATAGGCGAAACCGCGGAAGTGGGGAAGAACTGCCTGCTATACCAGGGAGTTACCCTGGGCGGCACGGGCAAGGAGAAGGGCAAGCGCCATCCGACACTTGGCGACAACGTCACGGTAGGCGCAGGTGCCAAGATCCTCGGCGGAATCACAGTTGGCAACAACGCGGTCATCGGCGCCAATTCGGTCATCCTGAAACCGGTCCCTGACAATGCAATATGTGTCGGCGTGCCGGGCAGGATCACGAGGAAAAAGATCATACGGATGACTACGGAGGACGGCCTTGTGGAGGTCATGGATTATTTTCCTGATCCGACGAGCGAAAAGATACGAGAACTGGAGGCGCAGCTCGCAGAGATATCCAGAAAAATAGAGGCCTCAGAAAGCGCCATGCACAAAGGAGGAAGGATGAAGCTTTACAATACCCTGAGCGGCAAGAAGGAAGATTTTGTTCCCGTCATGCCGGGTCAGGTGAGGATGTATGTATGCGGCATTACCGTCTATGACCACTGCCATATCGGGCATGCACGGAGCGCAATCGTCTTCGATATCATGAGGAGATATCTGAGCTACCGGGGATATAAGGTCACGTTTGTGAAGAACTTTACGGATATCGATGATAAGATCATCAATCGGGCAAAGCAGGAGGGCGTATCCTGGGATGCGGTTTCGAAAAAATATATAGAAGAATATTATCACGATATGGAACAACTAGGCGTCGGCAAGGCTGATATTGAGCCGAAGGCTACGGAACATATCCAGGAGATCATTGATATCACGCGGGGACTGGTTGACAAGGGCTATGCGTATGCAGTGGACGGAGATGTCTACTTCCAGGTGGAGAAATTCGCCGACTATGGGAAACTTTCCAAGCGCGAGATAGATGATATGATCGCAGGGGCTCGTGTTGACGTGAATGAAAAAAAGAGGAATCCTATGGACTTTGCGCTCTGGAAGGCATCGAAAGAGGGAGAACCCGCATGGGACAGCCCATGGGGTCCGGGGAGGCCGGGTTGGCACATAGAGTGTTCTGCGATGTCCCAGAAGCATCTCGGTGATACCTTTGACATCCATGGAGGCGGCGCTGACCTTGCGTTTCCTCACCATGAGAACGAGATAGCGCAGTCAGAGGCGTATACCGGGAAACCCTTTGCGCGATACTGGGTACATAACGGATTCATTACCGTCGACAAGGAAAAGATGTCAAAGTCGCTCGGCAATTTTTTTACGATCAGGGATATCCTCGGCAAGTTCGACGCTGAGGTCGTCAGGTTTTTTCTTCTTTCGACGCATTATCGCAGTCCCATTGAGTTTTCTGACGAACAGCTCCGGGATGCAGAGATTTCGATAGACCGTTACTATGCAACAGCCTTGCGTATACGGGATGTTGTCGCTCAGGACCATGCAAAGGAAAAGACCGCTGCCGATGAAAAGGTTTTTGAGGAACTCCTCGGAAGGTTCATTGAGCGGGTTGCAGGGGCCATGGACGACGACTTTAATACCGCCCTTGCTATCGGTCATATATTCGAGCTTATCCGCGCACTGAACAAATATCTTGATGGCAAGCCCTCGGGGGCAAAGGCGGTGGCCCTGGTCAAGAAGGCCGAAGAGGTACTGAAGGAAGCAGGCAGCATCCTGAATATATTTACCCGCACGCCGGAAGAGTGGAACAGGGCATTGATGCGCTTCAAATGCCCGGATGTGACCGAAGGGTTCATCCTTGCGAAAATACAGGAACGGCAGAAGGCCAGGGAGCGGAAGGACTGGGCGATGGCTGATGCGATCAGGAAGGAGCTCGATGAGAAGGGAGTGGTCCTCGAGGACAAGAAAGAAGGAACTTCCTGGAAGGTCAAGATCTCCTGAGGAGTGGGTTTACGGTCTTAACCCCGTGATCGAGACCCTCAGGGCGGGAAGAAAGATATCCGCTGTTTATCTTTCATCCTCCCGAAGGGAGAAGGTCGCCGAGATCGAAGAAGCTCTCGCGAAGCGGGGAATGCAGGCAAAGAAGGTTGATGAAGCCTTTTTCGAAGAACGTTTTGTCAAGGGTCATCAGGGTATTGCTGCACGTGTAGTGTCTCGGGAGTATGCAGATCTTGAAGACCTGCTCCATATCCCCGGCCAGAAGAGGCAGGTGCCTGTCTTCCTGCTCCTTGACGGCATTGAGGACCCGAGGAATTTTGGCTCTATTCTCAGGGTTGCGGATGCGGGAGGTGTGCACGGCGTGGTCATACAATCGCACCGCTCGGCGTTGCTTACTGCTGAAGCGGTCAAGGCATCTGCCGGGGCATCAGAGTATGTCCAGATATCGATGGTGCCGAACATAAAGCATGCGATGCGGGCAATGAAGGACTCAGGTGTTGCCGTTCTTGGCGCAGAGGCTGCGGGGGAGGCTACCGTTTGGGAGACCGATCTCACCGGGCCCATTGCGCTGGTGATAGGATCTGAAGCTGAGGGTTTGCGGAGGACCGTGAAGGAGCACTGCGACCGGATTGTAAGGTTGCCGATGCAGGGCCGGGTCAATTCTCTGAACGTTTCTGTTGCAACAGGAATAATCGTATTTGAGATAATGCGCCAAAGAACGAGCAAATTATCAATATTTTCAGAAAACCAGTAGAATTATTTGTTCTTCTGTTGCTTTTCGCAGTTGACTGTATTATAATCAGACCTTTATATTAACTATTTCTGAAAGACCGAAGGATTACTATTGCCTTTTTCCGGCATAGGTGGTTTATTTTCAGCAATGCCGACGTAGCTCAGCTGGTAGAGCAGTTGATTTGTAATCATCAGGTCGGGGGTTCGAATCCCTTCGTCGGCTCCAGAAGAGCGACAGTGTCGGAGGCAAGTGTCCGGCAAGGGCGCTTGAGGCGGCACAAGAGCATGGAGAGGTACCCGAGTGGCCAAAGGGGACGGGCTGTAAACCCGTTGGCTTTCGCCTACGGAGGTTCGAATCCTCCCCTCTCCACCAGATACTGTGGCAGAGGCAGCAAGCGCAATACGTTCATTGCTGTTATGGGGATACTGTGCATCACGGGAATGCGGGAGTAGCTCAGTGGTAGAGCGTCAGCCTTCCAAGCTGAGGGTCGCGGGTTCGAATCCCGTTTCCCGCTCCATTATTAAAGAACTGATGAGTGACGGGTAGCTGAATCGGGATTGTAGATATAGATGATGGGCTCTGTCGCGCGTTACCCGGGACTTGCAGCGTTGTCATCATGCCCATGTAGCTCAGTCGGCAGAGCACATCCTTGGTAAGGATGAGGTCACCGGTTCGATTCCGGTCATGGGCTCCAGGTAAGATCATAAGAAGTATGCAGGTTATGGCGAGGCCGGCCGGCAGAACAAGGAGGCGAAATGGCAAAGGCAAAATTTGAAAGGACGAAGCCGCATTGCAACGTGGGGACGATCGGGCACGTTGACCACGGCAAGACAACGTTGACGGCAGCGATCACGAAAGTGCTGGCGATGAAGGGGCAGGCGACATATC
>QKDO01000121.1 GCA_003252075.1 Nitrospirota bacterium | reverse complement strand
AAGAGGCTGCTGCGGCAAGGGGGTCGATCTCTAGAAAGAGCCGGGTATCATAGCCTTTTATGTGTCGGAAGTTGGTGATCCAGAGAAACAGAATAAAGAGGAGCAGAAAGAAAACAGCATACATCCTTCTGATGTTCCTGAGCGTAAGGAATTTCCCGATCATACGTTCAGTTCGGCAACATTAAGCGAACGCCAGTCTGAGATTCCGATGCCCCTCTTTTCGCTTATCTGTATGAAGGGGATCTCTTCAACCTTCAGATCGAGGAACCTGAGGCCATATGACTCGACTGCAACGATATCGACTCCGGCGACCACGGTGTTTTCTACGGCTACATCCGACAGATTTCCTCCGGTGGGGCCGTTTCTCCTGAGGACCCGCGTAGCATCCATAAGGGTGAATGTCGGTCTGATCGCCGACGAAAGGTCTGCGATCGCGGTGTTGATGTCCTGGTGAAGACGATTCCGTTGTCCCCCCAGGGAACCATAGAGGTTTTTCATTGCCATCGTACACTTGCTCAGCGAGTGATGTTTCACCACAGGCAGGTTGATGAGTTTGTCAACCTGGTGATAGAAGCGACTGACCGGCCATATGCTGAGGGATTCGCCCTTGAAATCAGTGTCGACAAAATCGTTTTCCGTGGCAATCTTGATGCTTCCTCCCGCCCTTTTCGCGGCATCTTCGATACCTGACCGGGCAAAGCACCGGTAAGGGTCATTCACCGAAACGTCGGTGATCCAGACTTCAGCGGCCCGGGCCTCATGGCAGAGTTTTACGACTGCAGCTACGACGGCAGGATTTGTGTTTGCACCCTGTTCAGGCTGTCTGTCCCACGCGGCATTCGGTTTTATCAAAACCCTTTCCCCCGGCTTTATAAATCGGCTGATACCGCCGATCTTTTCTATTGCAGCAACAACCATTTTTTCTGTATCCCTGCCGCGGACTACTGCCAGCTGAGGATAAACCGCGCTGATCTCTGTGCGGTAATCCCTGAAGGTGAATATCTTCGTGTCGCGCCTCCGAACCGGGTCCCTGCTGTAAAAGACATATCCCCAGCCTCCTACTGCAGCGGCGAGCCCGCAGGTGGCTGCAGTCTTGAGAAGGAAATCTCTTCTGCTTATCCCTGGCTCTCTTTTGTCATATTTTGAAGTCATACATCACCTTAGGCGTCTACGGTTTAGCTTTTGGAAAGTATTCAACGAGAGACTCATCCTCGGTCCCGAAAACAGCGAACAGGGCTTTGCGGGAAGGGATGAGGAGCCAGTTGCCTTCATATTTGTCAGTCACCCGATAGAATGTGCGTCCGCTCCTTTCTTTTGTCTCATAATGCATCCCCGACGTATTGAAGTACTCGAAGAAAGCAGCCCGCAGCCTTTCCTGTTCCTGTCCGCTGCCATCGATAAGTGCGACCGTTATCTTTTTGCCGCCTGCAGTGTACTCCCGCTCGATTACGTTGCGGAGGAAGTCGAGACCTCGATACCCTTCCTTTATAAAGCGTGTTTTTCCCGCTTTTCCGATGGCTGGGAGCAGCGCGAATATTTCGAAAGAGTCCTGTGTTACGGGCAGCGCGTCGCTGAATTCCCGAGCAAACTGAAGAACAGGCAACTTCGGCGTAATGGCAGCGATTTTCACGTAATACCGTCCCTTGAAAAAGTTGATGCCGCTTGAAGTTCTGAAGGCCATTGTCCCGACAGCAACAGACCGGGCATTTTCGCCGGACTCATCTGCCAAAACGCCGAATGCATGAATGCTTTTCCCCATGTCGAAAACTTCAACCTGCATTTCGGCCTGAGCATAAGCCGAATCGGACAACACGTACTCGGTGACAACAAGTTCAACAAAGCCGGCACTAATGAAATATTCAGCATGGCCGTTTACATGCTCATAGAGATTATCTTTGGTGAAGCGCTGTGCCCTGCCGGTCTGCCGGAAGCCGGCAATGACCTTTGCCCCCGGAGCGGAAAGGGATGTTTCTGCTGACTGGGCTGATATTTCAGGCCCGGATGCATTTTTTTCAGACATTTTCGTAAAGTCGATGAGAGACGGATCATAGTGCTGCCCGTTAAGGAAGAGGATCACCGCAATACCCGGCAGCAGGGCAAGCAGGACGACGCGAGAGACAAGCCGTGCAGAACGCATCAGACTATAAACGACATTGACTCATGAGCATCGCTGAGCATTACCTTCACCGGAAGGCCATATGGACATTTGGCTGTGCAGACGGGCTGATCACACCCGGAGCAGGGTGCCGCATTATTATGGAGAGCGGCATAGGATTCCATCGCCCGTTTCTCCATGCCATAATCCTTAAAGTACATGTGGTATCTCAGGACGGTGGCTATCTCTACCCCTGCAGGGCAGTTTCCCTGGCATTCTCCGCAGCCCGTTCTGCAGTAATCGCTTGAGTAACGGCTGGCATAGCGGTCAAGAACGCGCTGGTCTGCTGCAGAGAATTTGGTTCCAGAAGCCTTAAGATAGAGCTCGATATCTGCTGATGTCTTCATCGTAACGATAAGGCCGCTAATTTCCGGGTACTGCAAAACCCACTTGAATGCTGCATGGGAGAATTCCTCTCCCCCGTGCTCCTTGTTCATGTCCTTTGCCCCGGCAAGGGTCTTCATGGCGATAACGCCGACTCCCCGTTTATGCGCTTCTTTCATGACCTCGGGGAGCTTAGGGAATTTGAGGAAGTTAAAGGACGGCTGTATCATGTCAAAGCGCCCGGAAGTTACTGCAGTCATGAGCAGGTCCTCCATGTTGTTGGGGCCATGCGACGATGTGCCGAGAAAGCGGACCTTGCCCGCCTTCTTAAGCTCTGCTACTGCCTCCAGCATTTCACCGTCCAGAAGCCTTTTTTTCTCGCTCTCCAGATCCTTGTTCATTTCGCCGATTGCATGGACAAGGACAAAATCGAGGTAGTCGGTCTTCATCCTGGAGAGGCTGGCCTCGACGGCAGCGACGTAGTCTTTTTTCTTTGTCCCCAGGGGAAGATGGCCGGGATAGGGCATGGAATTGCAGAATTTGGATGCGATGATAATTTTTTCTCTCTTCAGTCTACCCATGGCATCACCCAGGGTCTTCTCTGACTGCCCATAATCCGGCGCAGTGTCAAAATAGTTTATGCCGCTATCTACGGCCCGCAGGACCATGGATGCAGCCGAGAGTTTTCCTGCCCCGAAAGAAATGTCGCTCATTTTGAGGCCGGTCTTGCCTATGTCACGGTAGCTTTTTACGGAAGGTGAGACGGGAGCTGTTTCCGCCGTTCCCGGTGAAACAGCCATGGCAGCAGTGGTTATTGCAGCGGCTTTGAGAAAATCGCGACGTTTCATGCGTGGCCCTCCCTTATTACAGGCGATGCAGGCGTACTAACGAAGATCTTGCCATTAGGATACTACATCGGTGTCAGCATGTGAAGGCTAAACATTGCTGAAGATACAACCAGGACGGGCAGCCCCGTGAGAAGTTGAAAAAATCTTTTCCCCGGGGTCATGCTGTTATCTCTGTGCTGCAGTGAATATATATTGACTGTTCAATTTTGCGGGTATAAATTATGAGTCAGGATGCGCCGAAGCGTGCGAAATGCTGGATTTTAATACCATAGCGCCGGACACCTGCAAACTGCTCCTTGCAGCAGTCGTTGGCGGGGCCATCGGCTTCGAACGGGAAGCGCATGGACAGGCAGCAGGGTTCAGGACATATATCATCGTCGGCGTCGGGTCCTGTCTTATGATGCTGCTTTCCCTCCATATCGAAGAGCTGTACCGCCAGTTGTCGGACCAATCAACAGTGCGGCTTGACCCGGGCAGGATCGCTTCCTATGCGATTGCAAGCATGGGGTTCCTCGGTGCAGGCGCTATCATCAAGGGAAAGGGATCTGTCCGCGGACTCACGACTGCAGCAGGACTCTGGGTGGTTACCGGGATAGGGCTTTCCATCGGCGCCGGGCAGATAGCCGCATCGCTGATCACAACAACAATCATACTTATGGTCCTGTACTTTGCTCATCCCTTAAGAGCCCTGTCACATAGGAGGATTTATACGGTTCTTACCGTTCAATTTATGGAAACGGCTGCGCCGTTGGAAAAGATCAAGGAGATCGTTCTCGGTTATCCTTCCTTTTCGATCCAGCTTATTAACTTTGAGCAGGATGCCCCTGCCAAGACAATAACCTTTCGGATACGGTTATTTTGTGATGACGTGGGAGAGAAATATTGGCCGGATATCGTCAGGAGACTTGCCGAACTGGAAAAGATGACCGTGGTCAAATGGGAAGAAAGCGATGTCCCGTAAGATGCGCATGGAGACTTTTTTCCGTTGCCCTGACAAGCCGTTTATCCTTTAGCCGCTGACAGATTATTCGTCCGCTCCGCCTCTTTGCATCTTTTTTTGACATTTGCGCCATATTTCAGTAAAATCAGAACCATCTGAATAGTAAGATAATAACACGCGGAGCATACCATGAAAAAGACAAAGAATACCCTTTTGGGCGGCCTTTCTGCCGGCAGTGAACAGGCCAGCTGTAACGTTGAGGCGATCATAAGTGTTGATGATCGCGGCCAGATGGTGCTCCCCAAGGAGCTCAGGGGAAAGGCCGGGATCAATGCAGGAGACAAACTGGCAGTGACCAGCTGGGAAAAGAACGGAGAGGTCTGCTGCATAACCCTGATAAAGGTTGAAGGGCTGGTTGAAATGGTGAAGGGGCAGCTCGGGCCGGTCATGAAAGAGATATTTTGATCCCAGATGGCTGAGCTGAAATTCATTCCAGGGGACAGCAACAAGGCATCGTCGTGCTGCGACAGCAGTGGCGGTCCATTCCTTGCTTTGCCTAAAGGATTGCCTCAGGGAGCACCGATAAGGGATATTCCTGCCTGGAGCGTCGGAACGCATGACTCGGGAGCAGGCTCCGTTCTGAAGGTATCAACAGTACTTTCTGCTGCGGATAAGTGGGAGCATATAAAATGCCGGATCAGCGCGTTCAGAAACAACTATGCAGTAACTCCTGGGCTGTATGCGGTCGGCGAACCGGATGCCGGCGCTGATGTGTTTGTCAGCGCAAACTATAAGCTCAGTTTCGATCACCTGAGAAGTGCCCTGAGCAAAATCAACGCCTGGGTCCTTGTCCTTGATACGAAGGGCATCAACGTCTGGTGCGCCGCAGGCAAGGGCACGTTCGGGTCGCTTGAGCTGGTGAAGCGCATCACTGATGTCCAACTGGCCAGGGTTGTGAAGCACCGGCGGATCATTGTGCCCCAGCTGGGTGCACCCGGCATCGCTGCGCATGTGGTACTGCAAGAAACGGGATTCCGGGTGTCCTATGGGCCTGTCCGCGCCGGCGATATCCCGGCGTACATTGCCTCAGGGTATACGGCATCAGAAAACATGAGGACAATAACATTTCCCCTTATTGACAGACTTATCCTGACACCGATGGAGATCAATCCCGCCATGAAAAAATACTATCCGTGGTTTGCCCTGCTGATTCTCACCGTGTTCGGCCTGCAGCCCTCAGGAATTTATTTCCGGGACGCCTGGTCAGGCGGTTTTCCCTTTCTCATTCTCGGACTTGTGTCGGTATTTACGGGTGCATTTCTGACACCACTGTTGCTGCCGTTCATACCGTTCAGGGCTTTTGCACTTAAGGGATGGATAGCAGGCATTCTCTCGGTGCTGGTTGTTTCCAGCATGCCCGGATTACGCATGCCGTATGCACACATACTGCGCGCAGCTGCCTATCTTTTTTTCCCCTTGGCAAGCTCATATATCGCGCTGCAGTTTACGGGGTCAAGCACGTTCACCGGCATGTCCGGCGTGAAAAAGGAGCTGAAACTGTCCATCCCCCTGTATATTGCCGGAAGTGCTTCTTTCGTGGCTATGCTGATTGTCTATAAACTTCTGGAGTGGAAGGTGGTATGAAATATCTCACACGAGTTGCAAGCCTTGCATACGATCCTGAAAAATGCGTCGGCTGCGGCAGGTGTGCCGAGGTCTGCCCACACGGCGTCTTTGCCATAAGGGATAAGAAGGCGGCGATCAGTGACCGGGACAGGTGCATGGAGTGCAGTGCATGTGCGAACAATTGTGCCGTTGCTGCTCTCTCTGTGGACAGAGGAGTAGGCTGCGCAGCTGCGCTTATCAACAGCATGATTAGCGGCGGCGAACCGTCATGCGACTGCAGTGCAAAGAACGGCAGCGCCTGCTGCTGACAACAAGGTTCGCTTACACGAGAGATACTATACTGAAGACCATGATTCCTGTGCAGGCAACTCCTTCAGCAAAAATAGACTGCGCCGGCCCATCAACGACCCTGCCGCGGCAATGGGTTCAGAGCACGAGAGCCTGAGTGCCTTCAAGACGGTCAGTGACAAAAAAGGAGAGAGGGTAGAGAACGTTATCTCAGCGGCAAAGAACATTAATCGAGTCTGACAACGGTCTCTCATCCTTTCTGGTGACACTGCCTCTGGCAGCCGCAGGAGAAATTCCCTTTTGCCTTTTCGAATGCCTCGCGTCCTTCGCGAAATGAAAGGAAGGCGATAACCAGCGCCCCTGCAGAATCAAGCATCCCCACGCCCGTGAGTTCATAGCCGAGACTCGCCATGAGAAGCACAACAGAAAGATAAAGACATGTCTTTGTGCAATGTGCGTCTGTGATCAATGCGGGAGAGTTGAAGCGCTTTCCTATCTTCAGTTTGTAATGCATCAGGAGCCACATGGTCAAAATGGAGATGCTCGAAACGATAATGCCCCACTGCGTTGTCGCGGGACGGTTGCCCCGGTAGATATTCAGGACAGAGGTGAGAAGCAGTCCCGCGGTAAGAATATAGAAGGCGGTACCCGTTGTCTTCAGTGCTGCCCGCTCGAACAGGTCAGGGGCTTCGCTGCCATTCTGTCTCATCCGCCGCACCATGTGCCATATGCCGAACCCGGAAATAACTTCTACGAAAGAGTCGACACCAAAGCCGAAGAGGGCCAGGCTCTCATTTGAAAATCCGAAGAAGACAGAGATCAGTCCTTCAGCGACATTGTACAGAATGGTTATCCATGCAAGAGCGTTTGCCTATGCGTAAAAGGTAATTCTCTTATCCATGCGGCGGAACGATATGGTTTGCATAACGTATGATACCACGTACTGCTGAAACAGGGGGTACCGCAGGTAACGTGGTGGTGGTTGTGTGCGTGGGTGTTTAGCGCTATAATCAGGATAATACGTATACGGGGAGGATGCCATGGCAGAAGAGGATGTGCTGAAGTTCATCGCAGGGAACGGAGAAAATATTGTGCTTAGGATGGCCGGCTGCGATGATGCCGAGGAGATCATCAGTGTCATCAAGACAAATGCCCCCGACCGGAGCTATGTGCTTATGGAGCTGTACGGGACCAAGCCGGATTCGGTCAAAAAATATATCTGCAGCATGGACTTTGACAAGAACCTGCTGCTTGTGGCTGTTGCTGACAAAACGGTTGTCGGTGCGCTTTCAGGGATACAGATGGATGGAGGAAAAAGGCCCGAGACATCACATATCCTCAATATCGGTCTTCATATTGTAACCGCTTACCGGGGTTTTGGCATTGGCTCGCAGATGCTGGGTTTTGCCGTCGACTGGGCGAAGAAGCACAGATTTAAGAAGCTCGAGGCGAACATCTTTACGACGAATAAAAGGTCCCTCCATATCTTTGAGCGGGCAGGATTTGTCGAAGAGGGTACGCGGCAGAAACGGATTCGTATCGGCAATCAGTATATCGACGAGGTTCTTGTCGGCAAGGTTCTGTAACCCGCTGTTGTGATCAGGCTGCACCTATGAGACGCGGAAAAAACCATTCTGGAAAAACCATGTTGGGCACTTGGTATGGACGTACTTTCCAGATCTATGGAGCTTTAGCGCCGCAGTAAATACCCCGAGGGATTTTAACACATTCTCCATAAGCACCACGGGAAACTGTAGCACATGACATTGGATCATCGCATGGGAAGATTTGAGTTTTTCTTGGGGAGTGAGC
>QKDO01000138.1 GCA_003252075.1 Nitrospirota bacterium | reverse complement strand
TATGACAAAGGTCATATCATTCCCTGCTCTCCTGCGGTAAAATGCATCTATAACACAGCAATCGCACGTAAGGAGGATGAAGATATGGCAATGACAGAAAAGAAGCTTATCACAAAGGATTCGCTCATCGGGGATGTGATCAGGGATGTTCCCGGGGCAAGGGATGTTATCCAGAAATATTTCGGCGGTGGATGTTTCACATGTCCGGGTATAAATGTTGAATCGCTCTCCTTCGGTGCAATGATGCATAACCTTGACCCGGATAAGATCGTAAAAGAATTGAATGAGCTGGAGGTATGACATGGCACAGTGTTTCGTCTGCAATATCTCAGACAAGGAGAGGGTGCTTCTGCACTGTCTGCATGAGGGAAAAGAGAAATTTGTCTGCGTTCGCTGCCTGCCGGTGCTGATCCACGGCGGAGGACACTGAGAGCTGAGCAGGTTCGAAGGGAACCCCGAAGCCCCCGGCACGACGCCGGGGGCTTTTTGTTATGATACTCCATGGAACGGAGAATAGGTGTTCATGTCTCTATTGCCGGCGGCATAGACAGGGGGATTGAGCGGGCAAAGGAGCTCGGCTGCTCAACGGCTCAGATGTTCTCGCATAATCCCAGGGGGTGGGGACTGGGGGGCAGGGAACAGGAAGAAATAGTACGTTTCAAGGCATTAAAGAAGTCCTATGATATATTTCCGGTATTCATACATACTTCCTACCTTATCAATCTGGCAACATCCAGTCACGAGCTGTTACGAAGATCAGTAGCTATGGTAATTGAGGAATTAAATATCGCTGACCAGATCGGTGCCGAATATGTCATACTGCACACGGGAAGTGCGTCAGGAGACGATCCCAAGTCAGCGCGGGGGCGTGCGATCGGGGCATTGAAACGGGTTGCAGACGCGGGGAGGTGGAGGGCGGGGCTCTTGCTGGAAAATACTGCAGGTGAGCGCGGAGATGTGACATCGCGTATTCATGATCTTGCAGAGATCATGGAGCAGGTTCCTCAGGGACTTATCGCGGGCATCTGTCTTGATACCTGCCACGCGTTCTCTGCAGGGTATGACATCAGCAACAGCAAGGGCATTGATGCGCTGGTACGGGAAATCTCCGGAAACTGCGGCAGGGAAGCGCTTCGACTGGTGCATCTTAATGACGCGAAAAAACCTTTGGGTTCCGGCGTTGACAGACATGAGCACATTGGGGAGGGAATGATCGGGAAGAAGAGCTTCAAACTCTTTGTCAATCACGCCTTCTTTTCCCGGATTCCTCTTGTTCTCGAAACGCCTAAAATAACGGTCGACGATGATCGGAGAAATCTCAGTACTGTCAGAAAATTGACTGGAAAGGATGGATTTTAGTTGCTAAACTTCTTAACAATACGATATATTAGATATTATTTTGCTTGAGGAGGAAATATGGCAAAGACAACGCTGGATCTGAAGGGAATGAGCTGCCCCATGCCGATCATGAAGGTAGCTGCTGCAGTAAAGAAAGGCGCATCAGGTGACGTTTTTGAGGCTGTCTGTGATGACGCAGGGTTTGAGCCGGATGTTCATGCATGGTGCAAAGAGACCGGACATACGCTGAACAGTCTGACCAAAGCTGGCAAGGACATAACAGTCGTAATCACAAAGAAATAGCGGAGGACCCATGAGTGCAGATGCTGTCCAGGACAAGATAAAAGAACTCGAGGAACGATTGGCAAAGGTGGAGGGCAACAGGTCGAACATGACCATGGTGCTTTTCAGCGGTGATTTCGATAAGGCTATGGCAGCGTTTATCATTGCAAATGGTGCGCTTGCCATGGGCAAGGAAGTTACGATCTTCGTGACCTTCTGGGGTCTCGATGTGCTGAAAAAGCCTACAATGACGGGGGCCGGGAAGAACGTTCTAGAGAAGATGGTTACGATGATGAGGCCGAAGGGACCGGCAAAACTGCCTACGTCCAAGATGAATTTTGCCGGTATCGGACCAAAGCTCTTCCACTATATGATGGGAAAGAAAAATGTCACTTCGCTCCAGAATCTTGTAGACACCGCAGTGGAGTTCGGAGTTCGGATTGTGGCCTGCCAGATGTCTATGGATGTCATGGGGATCAAGAGGGAAGACCTTATGGATGGCATAGAATTCGGCGGAGTAGCGGCATTTTTGGGCAGTTCCTTTGACTCCAACACGACACTCTTCATTTAGTTTTATTCGTCAGGAGGTTTGCCGTGGTCCGTATGATGTATGTCATTACCTATGACCCCAAGGACAAACTCGAACTCGTCTCCAGCGTATTTGCTCAAGCGATTACAGCCCTGTCATTCGAATATGAAACAGAGATATTCCTCATGGACAGGGCTGTACACGCTGCAGTAAAGGGATATGTTGACGGCCTGAAAGCCAAGAGTTTCGCTCCGCTTCGTGAACTCCTGGAAATGTATACGGATATGGGGGGCAAGCTCTATGTCTGTTCCCCTTTTGCACAAGCCTACCACGTACAAAAAGACCGCTGCATTCCCGGGGTAACTGATTTTGTTGATGCCGGCATGGTCGTGGTGCATGCCAAGGATTCCACGGTCTTCACCTATTGACGTTACATCTATTTCAATTTTCCCTTTTTTTCTAAATCCCTACCTGTAGTCATTACGAAACCTAAGCCACTATAGGGAGAACCACAGTTTATTACATCAGTCCTTCAGTTTTCAGCAACGAAGCCTCTGTTTAAATCTATGATCGTTCCTTTATTTTACATGGTTCACATGGAATGAGTATCATATTGTTTGATGAACCAGCAGAACTGTTTCTAATATTGCTAGGATTGTTTCTTAAATAGTGAATAAACGTTCATCCAAATACATAATCTGTTTTGAAATGTAATTTTTTTGTTGACAAGTATAATTCTGCTGTTGTATAAATATGCACAAGAGATGACTAAACAGGCACGGGATACATTAAAGAGTCTCTTCTCCTCGGCAATACGGGCTGACGTACTTGCGCTCCTTCTTAATAATGCCGATGAAAGGTTCTATGTGAGGGAAATAGCGACGCTACTCAGGAAGAATCCGTCTGGAGTCAAGAGAGAGCTCGACAATCTTGAAAAAATGGGTATACTGACCAGCAAAAGAGTGGCAAACCTGAAATATTTTCAAGCAGACAAAAAGTCAGCTTTTTTCTCTGAGCTCAAGAGCATAATTGCGAAATCCCTTGGCGTTACGGGAGCGTTGAAGGCCTTGCTGAAGACTACCAGCGTGAAGACCGCTTTCATCTTTGGTCCCTATGTGGAAAGTGAGGAGGCTGAGACGGTTAATGTTTTCATTGTGGGTCCTGTCTCCCTCTCCCTCGATGGTATTAAGGATATCGAGGAGCGGTTCATGAAAAAGATAAGCCTCACGCTCATGGAAGAGAATGAATTCAAGGCCAAGAAGGAAAGTAATGACACAGAACTCGAAAAGCTCCTTTCAGGTGAGAAAATCATCCTGATGGGAAAGCTTTAATCTAGCCCTCCCCGTTAAGCGGGGACAGAAAGGTGGTGAAGAAGATGGCAGTTAAGAAGGCAGCAGCAAAGAAGCCGGCAGCAAAGAAGGCAGCTCCGAAGAAAAAGGCAGCTCCGAAGAAAAAGAAATAAGTTAGGGAAAAAAGCAGTTACTTGGCTGGGGAACGGCAATTCCCCAGCTTTTTTTTGATTATATTATCACAATAGGGGGTAAATTGGAAAAGATTTTTTGTGAGCTTTTAACGTACTGATTTTAAATATTTATTTGCATTTCATGTACAGGAGCTGTCTTTTCCTCAGTTATGATATCCCAGACCTCAGGTACTGCAATAAGCTTCTTGAGAAACTTGACATTGCTTGAGTGCCCTGACTTGCTCGCAATGATATGGCCATAGATCGGGAAACCGATAAGAAAAAAATCTCCAATAGAATCAAGGACTTTGTGTCTTACAAACTCGTCTTTGAACCTGAGACCCGAAGCATTGAGAATTCCATCTTCTCCAAGAATGATTGCATTATCCAGTGATCCACCCTTTGCAAGTCCATTGTTCCTGAGAAATTCAATGTCCTTGAGAAACCCAAAGGTGCGAGCAGGGGCTATTTCCCTGACAAAATTTTCCTCAGTTATATCTATGCTCATCCGCTGCTCACCAATACCGTGATGATGGAAAAAGATACTGTAGGTCATCCTGACCCCGCTATAGGGGAAAACAGCGATTGTTGCATGTCCATCTTCAAATACAAAAGGCCTGTTTATCCGTAGATAGGGTCGTTTCTTACCTTGTTTTGCAATGCCTGCACGCAGAATGATGCTGATAATGTCAGTAGAACTTCCGTCCAGGATAGGCATCTCGGGACCGTTCACTTCAATCGTCAGGTTATCGATGCCGAGTCCTGCAAGTGCAGCCATCATATGCTCCACAGTCTTGACCTTCACCCCATTATGGCCCAGCGTCGTCGCAAATGCAGTATCAATTACCGAACCAACGTGCGCTTTAATCACTGCAGGTTTGTCTATCCGGACAAAGGTAATCCCTGCATCCCGGGAAGCAGGCTTTAACGTGACCATTGCATGTTTTCCCGTATGGAGACCGATGCCTTCGAAAGAGACTTCCTGTTTTATGGTTCTTTGTGCGCGCATGACAATTTAAATTATATGCAAATAAAGTGCCAATGAAAATATTGATTAATATCAAGAGGCAGAGAATATTATTGCGCAGCTAATTGATCCTATGTGTAGTATTCTTGCAACACTTGCCGGCAGGTCACGTATGACTACTCATGACTTCCTCCAACAACAATCTCGGGTATCCTGACCGTAGGCATGGCATCAGTCACCGGAACACCCTGAGCATCTTTTCCGCATGTACCGATCGAAAAGCCAAGGTCAGTGCCCACCATGTCAATAGATTTCAGGATTTCCGGCCCGTTACCCATGAGCGTTGCGCCCCTGACCAGATCGCTTTTCTGGCCGTTTCTGATGAGATAACCCTCCTGAACATCAAAAACAAAGTCCCCGGTGACAGTATTCACCTGCCCCCCGCCCATCTTGACCACGAACAGTCCCTGGTCGACCGATCTCACGATCTCTTCAGGGTTGTGTGCGCCCGGGGCAATGAAGGTGTTTGTCATTCTCGGGATGGGTCTGTTCTGGTATGACTCACGTCGGCCATTGCCTGTAGGCTGCTTTCCTTCTCTCATGGCGGTCAACTTGTCATACATGTAGCTTTTCAGGATGCCCTGATCCACCAGCACGGTCCGCTGCGAAGCAGTGCCTTCATCATCGAAGCGAAATGATCCCCGTTTCCCGGGGAGAGTTGCATCATCGATGACCGTAATGAGATCGGATGCAACTTTTTCCCCCAACATACCCGAGAAAACCGAGAGCCCTTGCTGGGCAAGGTCTGCTTCGAGCCCGTGGCCTATGGCCTCATGAATCAACGTGCCGCCCGCCTGAGATGAAATGACCACCGGCATTCTGTCTGCAGGGGCCTTTCGGGCAGTAAGCATCGAGACTGCTCGCCGGGCAGCTTTCAGCGCAAGTGCCTCGACAGCTTCAGCATCAAGAAGTTCGAATCCGGAGAAGCCGCCGATCGCCTCATATCCTGTCTGCACAAGACCGTCCTGACATGTGATCACCTGTATGATAAAAGAAGTATAAACGCGTTCATCTTCGGCAAAAAAGCCTTCTGACGCTGTGGTCTGGACTTTCTGAAGCAGATCACGGTAGATCACCGAGACCTGTCTAATGCGCGTATCATATGACCGCGCACTGCTTTCTGCTTTCCGTATAAGTCCGATTTTTTCCTCGAGAGGGACGTCATCCGGAAAAGTTCGTATGCTGAACTCGATGCCTGGCGTCCTTGTTTCAAGTTTGGGTATTTCTTGATGCGATCCATTTTTTCCTGCCATGCTGCTAACCTCGGCAGCAGCCATGAAAAGCGCGTTGGGAGACAGATCATTGCTGAACGCATATGAGGTTTTACCGTCAGAGAGCAGCCGGATGCCAGCTCCCGTCTCATGACCCGTGATGATCTTTTCGACTCGGCTGTCCTCCATGATAAGCGAGGTGATGCTTCTGGACTCGACATAGACGTCAGCGTATTCACCGCCTCGACGCAAGGCCTTTCCGAGAAGGTCTATCTGGAGAGCCGGGTCGATCATGTTTTCTGTTTTCGATTTTTTCACGGTGAGGTATTATACCATTACCGGGAAACAGGAACGGAGGTTTGCCATGCCTGACTTTGGTGTGATTGCCGGAAGCGGTATCTACAATATGCCCGATCTCGAGATCATAGACTCTGTAAAGGTGGTAACGCCTTATGGGGAGCCTTCAGATAGCTACCGGATAGGAAAGTTTGCCGGCAAGGAAGTCGTGTTCCTGCCGCGTCACGGCGCAAAACATCATATTCCTCCTCACCGTATCAATTACCGGGCAAACATCTGGGGTTTCCGGGAGCTCGGCATCAGCAGGATACTCTCCATTGGTGCCACGGGAGGCATCAGCAGGGGGATGATACCCGGCACCATCGTGGTGCTCGACCAGGTGATTGACATGACGAGTGGCAGAGAGGCAACTTTTTTTGACCAGGATGACGTGGTGCATATTGATTTTACCAATCCCTTCTGTCCCGATCTGAGGCAGGAGCTCATTGCCGCCGCTTCTGATGCGGGGATTAAGGCGGTGCAGAAAGGGACCTATATAGCAGTGAACGGCCCGAGGCTGGAGACAGCAGCCGAAATCAGGGCATTTGCGAGGCTCGGTGCTGACGTGGTAGGAATGACCGGCATGCCTGAGGCAGCGCTTGGCAGGGAGCTCGAGATCTGTTTTTCCGGTGTGGCGGTTGTTTCCAATGCCGCGGCTGGTGTAGCGGAAGAAGTGCTGACCGCAACAGAGGTCGTTGAAGCAATGCGGAAAGCAGCGGAGCAGATCCGCATGCTGCTCAGGGCGTTTTTCGGCCGAGATATCATCACGCATGCATGCACCTGCAGAAGCGTACTCAAGAATGCACATATGTAGTTTTCTACTTTTTGCGATTAGGATGAAAAATGCAGACCATACTGATTGTTGAGGACAAGGATTCAATGGCCGAGATGCTCAGGCAGACCCTCGAGGCGGAAGGATACCGCATTATCCTGGCGACCGACGGTCAGAAGGGAATCCGGTGTTTGCGGGACAGTCACATAGACCTCGTGCTCACGGATTTGAAACTCCCTAAGAAGGACGGCATAGAAGTACTGAAGTCTTCAAAGGCTGAAAATCCGCTTTTGCCGGTCATCGTAATGACAGCCTTTGGCACCGTCGAGAAAGCAGTTGCTGCAATGAAAGAAGGCGCGTTTGATTTTATTACGAAACCCTTTGATACAGACCACCTGATTATTCTTATTAAGCGTGCGCTAGAAAACCAGAGGCTCGTTACCGAGAACCTTCTTCTCAGGGACGAGTTGGAAGGAAAATTCGGCATGCCCAAGATCATCGGAAGAAGTCGGGCAATCACCGAGGTGGCGCAGAATGTTCAGAAGGTTGCCCCGGCAAAAACCACGGTCCTGCTGCTGGGAGAGAGCGGCACCGGCAAAGAACTCTTTGCCCGTGCTATCCACCATCTCAGCAACAGACAAGAGTACCCCTTCGTTCCTATCAATTGCGCAGCAATTCCGAGAGAGCTTCTTGAGACAGAGCTTTTCGGGCATGAGAAAGGTTCATTCACCGGTGCAGAGGCGAGAAAGGTCGGCAAGTTCGAACTGGCTGACAAAGGTACGATATTTCTCGACGAGATAGCGGAAATGGATATGGCTCTTCAGGCCAAGATCTTGCGGGTGATCCAGGAAGGAGAGATTGAACGGGTAGGCGGCGTCAGGTCGATCACGATCGATGTAAGGATCGTAGCAGCAAGCAACAAGGATATTGAGAAGGCGGTCCAGGAGAAGCTCTTTCGGGAGGATCTTTTTTACCGTCTGAATGTTTTCCCGATTGTCATACCACCTCTGAGGGATCGGAAGGAAGACCTGCCCCTGCTTGCGGAATATTTTATTGCAAAATACTGCCGGGAACTGAAAGCCGCCCCCAAGACCATCAGTGCCGAAGTGCTGGAGACCCTGATGTCCTATCCATGGAAAGGCAACGTGCGGGAACTGGAAAACTGCATAGAGCGGGCAATTATTCTTTCTGACGGGGATGAGATAGGTGAAGACCACATTATACTGAATCGGCAGATGGCGAGAGAAGCTGCTCTTCGTAATCTGCCGTCATCAGGGGCCCTTGAGGAGGTCGCCCGGGAAGCAGTCCGCATTGCGGAAACAGAACGCATCAGGAAGGCCCTTAAGGAGACGAAGGGGAACAAGACCCGGGCGGCAGAGGTGCTGCAGGTCAGCTATAAGACGCTCCTCACCAAAATCAAGGATTATGGAATTGAGTCCCTGTGAACATTGGCTGGTGGTATTCTTGACAGCCTGAAGAGCTTGCCATTATGATAAATACATGAAAAATATGTTGTTTTCCGGCTTTGCCCGGCAGTTTGCCAGAATACCGGCAGTAGCGACCGAACAATTCTGAATGATATTCATATGCATTTTCATATAAAGGGGGATTTGTGTCCGGACACTCCAAATGGGCCCAGATAAAGCATAAGAAGGCACACACAGACGCTAAGCGGGGAAAGGTATTTACCAAGATCGTAAAGGAGATTGCGACTGCTGCAAAGCTTGGCGGCGGAGACCCGGAAGGCAACCCGCGACTCCGCACGGCGATCGATAATGCAAAAGAAGTGAATATGCCTCATGACAACATCAAGAAGGCGATCATGAAAGGGACGGGAGAACTTCCTGGAGTTTCCTATGAAGAATACCTCTATGAGGGATATGGACCGGCAGGTGTAGCGGTAATGGTCGAAGTGATGACGGACAACAAGAACAGGACCGTTCCCGAGATCCGGCACATCATGTCGAAGAACGGCGGAAGCCTTGGCGAGTCCGGGTGCGTCTCCTGGATCTTTGAGAAGAAGGGATATATCCTGGTCGGCAAGAAGAAGACATCTGAGGATGTGCTTATGGCCGTTGCACTTGACGCGGGCGCAGAAGATATGAAGAACGATCCTCAGGAGGAAAACTTCGAGATCATCACTGCGCCGGAGGACTTTGCCGCAGTGAAAGAAGCTGTTGAAAAGGCAGGTTTGCCCGTCGAATCCGCAGAAATAACCATGCTCCCGAAGACGTACGTTGTCCTTGACGAAAAGGCTGCGGATCAGATGGTGAGGCTCATTGATGCGCTCGAGGATAATGATGACGTCCAGAACGTATATGCCAATTTCGATATACCTGACGATGTTGCAGAAAAGATCAACAGGTAATGCCGTGTGTGTTGAAACTGATATTCCTGCCGGCCCGGTCGTGATGGTGTCATTATGACGGCAATGTCGATCAGAGTCACCTTCAAGCGGAAGTTCATCGCCGGACTCTTTGTCCTGATCCCTGCAATGATCACGGTCCTTGCCATCGCTTGGTTCTTTCGGCTTGTTGACGGCATACTTGAGCCTGTCTATTTCAAGATCCTCGGGTATCATACGCCGGGGCTTGGGTTTGTTTCTGCTGTTGTCCTTGTATTTATCGTCGGCATCATTTCCACGAATGTCTTTGGCAAGAAGATCATCCTCTTTTTTGAGGGCATCTTTCTCAACATACCGGTGTTTAAGAGTTTCTATACTGCTGTTAAGCAGCTGGTTGATGCCTTTTCCCCGGAGAGCAAAACCTCGTCTTTCAAGAAGGTTGTGATCATCGAATACCCGAGAAAGGGCACGTATGTCTTCGGCTTCCTCACCAAAGAGAGCACGGTGCTGGCGGACAGCAGTGGGAAAGAAGCTGACCTCAGGGCGGTGTATGTGCCGACGAACAATCTCTATCTCGGGGAGATCGTCCTGGTTCCGGAAGGGGATGTCTTTGCTACGGACATACCGGTAGATGAAGGGATAAGGATCATCCTGTCAGGCGGCATTGCAGCGCCGCAGCGTATTGGGCAGTCAAAACGATGAGGACTGCATGCGTGATTCTTGCTGCTGGTCAGGGAAAACGGATGAAATCTCCGCTTCCCAAGGTGCTCCACAGGGTCTGTGGCATGCCGATGCTGCAGAGTGTGATCGATACGGCAAGAAGACTTGACCCTGAACACCTGATCATTGTTGCGGGAAAGCATATCGATCTGTTCAGGAAAGAGATCCCTGATCCGGATATTCAGTTTGTGCTTCAGAAGGCACCAAGAGGGACAGGCGATGCCCTGAAGAGTGCTCTTCCGGCTCTGAAAGGCTTCACGGGAGTGGTTGTCGTCCTGAACGGTGATGCACCGCTTATCAGCCCTGCAACGATAAGAAAATTCCTCAGGATGCATCAGAGAGAAAAAGCTGATATATCGGCACTCTCCTTCGCCGCGACAGACCCTGCGGGATACGGCAGGATGGTGAGAGAATCCGGAGGGAGATTCGTTGCTATCATTGAAGAAAAGGACGCTGACCGTGATCAGAGGGCTTTACGGGAAGTGAACAGCGGTGTCTATGCCATGAACATCAAGGCCCTTGCACTTCTTGATAACATTTCCCTGAACAGGCGCAAGCGGGAATATTACCTTACCGATATCATTGGTCTGGCAATGATGCGTGGACTTTCAGTGCATGCATTCCTGATCGGCCATGAAGATGAGTTCATGGGCGTGAATACCCGCGACGAGCTTCTGCGGGCATCTGCGGCGATGCGTCAGGCCATTGTCCGGAGGCTGATCTCAAAGGGCGTGGACATTATTGACCCTGCCTCGGTCTTTATTCATCCCCGTGCATCTGTTGGCAAGGGCACCGTGATCTATCCGAATGTCTTTATCGAGGGCGATACTTATGTCGGCAGGGGGGTGATCATCTATCCCCATGTCCGTATCTGCAACAGCACGGTAGGCGATCACGCAGTACTCAAGGACTCTACCGTGGTCGAAGGTGCAAGAATAAGGACGGGAGCAAGCATAGGGCCATTCGCCCATGTCCGTCCAGGGTCTGAGATCGGTGAATATGCGAAGATCGGCAATTTTGTCGAACTCAAAAAGGCGTTGATCGGGAACGGTGCCAAGGCTTCCCATCTGAGTTATCTTGGCGATACGAAGATTGGAAGGGATGTCAATATTGGTGCCGGTACAATAACCTGCAATTACGACGGGAAGAACAAGCATCGCACGGTCATTGAGGATATGGTTTTTATCGGGAGTGACACCCAGCTTGTTGCTCCGGTCAGGGTCGGCAAGGGAGCATACATAGGCGCCGGGTCTACCATAACAAAAAACGTTCCAGCCGGTTCTCTTGCGGTGAGCAGGACGGAACAGCGGACCATAGCGAACTGGGCTGCAAAGCGAAAGGCCAGGAAAAAATAATGATTCATAAGGGAAAGAAGCAACGGGACAGGGCCCTGCATGCTGTCGCCTGCTGTTGGATATTTGAAACATGTGCGGAATAATCGGATATATCGGCGGAAGGAATGCCGTATCCGTCATCCTTGAAGGGCTGAGGAAGCTCGAATACCGGGGATATGATTCGGCAGGAATCGCTTTTCACGCGGGTGCGGGTATCGATGTGGTCCGGTGCAAGGGCAAGATCAAGGAACTGGCCGCCTTGGTCGAAGAAAAACATCTTTCCGGCGCTTCAGGCATCGGCCACACGCGCTGGGCCACCCATGGCAAACCGTCTGAGGAAAACGCACATCCGCACCGCTCGGGCGGCATTGTCATTGTCCATAATGGGATCATCGAAAACTATCTTTCCCTGAAAAAAGGACTTATTGCAAAAGGATACGCCTTTACCTCCGACACGGACACGGAAGTGCTCTGCCACCTTATCAGAGACCATGCGGATGACCGGCCGCTCGAAGATGCGGTCAGGGCTGCACTGAAAGAGGTAAAGGGCTCTTATGCGATTGCGGTGATCAGCGAGAAAGACCCGAACAAGATCGTTGGCGTTCGAAAGGACAGCCCGCTTGTGGTAGGCCTCGGCGAGGGAGAGTTCTTTGTTGCGTCAGATGTGCCGGCATTCCTGAACTATTCGCGGGACGTACTGTTTCTGAATGATGAGGAGATGGCGGTCATTACCCCAGAGGGTGTTCTTGTTACTACGCTCGACGGGAGCATGGTAGCCAAGGAGGTAACATCCGTAACCTGGAGCCCTGCCATGGCAGAAAAGGGAGGGTACCGTCATTTTATGCTAAAGGAGATTTTCGAACAGCCCCGGGCGGTAAGCGATACCATGAGAGGCCGGTTTTCACTTGAGACCGGTGAGGTCAATGCGGAGGAGTTCGGTCTTTCCCTGGAAGTTTTCCAGAAGATCACCAAGGTATACATTGTTGCCTGCGGAACATCGTGGCATGCCGGAATGATCGGCAAATACCTGTTTGAGGAGATAGCCCGGGTGCCGGTTGAGATTGACATCGCCTCAGAATTCCGATACCGAAGACCGCTTATCGGCCCGGACAATCTCATGATCGTCATTACGCAGTCTGGCGAGACCGCTGACACGCTCGCTGCGCAACGAGAGGCAAAGAAGCTCGGTGCACGGACGCTTACGATCTGTAATGTCGTAGGAAGTACCTCTGCACGCGAGGCAGATGCTGTATTTTATACCCATTCAGGTCCTGAGATCGGCGTTGCCTCGACGAAGGCCTTCCTTACCCAAGTCATGTCCGTATATCTCCTTGCCATAGCCCTGGGGCGGGCACGGGGAGCGCTGGCCGTGGCGGCGTCCCGGGAGCTTCTGCAGGAACTCGTCATGCTCCCCGGCAAGATCGAAAAGACGCTGACCGCAGATGAGCACATACAGGGAATAGCACGCAGGTATTTTCAGGCACGCGGTTTTATCTACCTTGGCAGGGGCATTAATTTCCCTATCGCTCTCGAAGGCGCGCTCAAGCTTAAAGAGATATCATATATTCATGCCGAAGGATATCCTGCCGGCGAAATGAAGCACGGCCCTATAGCGCTTATTGATGAAGAACTCCCCGTTGTCGTCCTGGCGCCCCGGGACAATTTGTATGAAAAGATCATTTCGAATATCCAGGAAGTCAACAGCAGGGGCGGCAAGGTGATTGCGGTGACGAATGAGAGCAACGGCGAGGTCTGCGAAATCTCCTGTAACTGCATTATGGTGCCTGACGTACATGCATATCTTGCTCCGGTGCTGCTGGTGGTGCCGCTCCAGCTGCTTGCATATCATATCGGTATACTGCGCGGCTGTGATGTGGACCAGCCAAGGAACCTTGCCAAAAGCGTAACCGTCGAGTAGGTGAAGAAGGCTATATTCACGGAGGAAACTGGATTTGAAACGCCGGTATCTGGTATCCTAAGTACATCCGGATGAAATCGATGTCTAGAGAGGTCTGCATGCAAGATTTGAATCCCCAGCAAAAACAAGCCCTGGAAATCACTGATGGACCTATTCTTGTGCTTGCCGGAGCCGGCAGTGGCAAGACGCGCGTCATCACGCACAAGTTTGCCCATCTGGTGAAGACAAAGAAGACATCGCCTGAATCGGTCCTTGCGGTGACATTTACCAACAAGGCTGCGAACGAGATGAAGGAGAGAATCAGAGGGCTACTCGGGAAAGATCTGAAATCTTCCTGGATAGGCACCCTTCACTCACAGTGCAGCCGTATTCTGCGCCGCGACATCGCTTCTATCGGTTTTGGCCGCGACTTTTCCATCTATGACGAGGACGACCGCTGCACCCTTATCCGGCATATTCTGAAGGAGTTCAAGATCTACGAAGCGCTTTACAGGGGTGTTTCTTCCCGCATCAATCTCCTGAAGGCTTCGCTCATCGGCCCGGAGGATTTTCTTTCAGTTGGTGACGGTTTCGGCTTCGATGAGAAACTCGCCAAGGTTTATGTGCGGTACCAGGATGAATTAAAACGGAGCAATGCCGTGGACTTTGACGACCTGATCATGCTGGTGGTGAAACTTCTCAAAGAGAATCCGAAGATCCTTGCGAAATACCAGGAGGAGTTTCCGTACGTGCTTGTTGATGAGTTCCAGGACCTGAACTTAGCCCAGTATCAATTGGTGAAACTGCTCGCACTAAAGCATAAGAACATATGCGCCGTAGGCGACGATGACCAGAGCATCTACAAGTTTAGGGGAGCTGACGTAGAGCATATTTTGAATTTTGAAAAGGATTTTCCCAAGACAAAGATCGTTCGGCTGGAACAGAACTACCGTTCAACCCAGAATATCCTTGATGCCGCACATGCCGTCATCTCCGGTAACAGTAACCGGAAACCGAAGAAGCTCTGGACCGACCGCGGCAGCGGCGAGATGGTCAACTTCTGCTGGCTTTCATCAGAGGAAGAAGAAGCAAGGCATATTGCGAAGGTGATCAAGGAGCTTTTTCTCAAGGGCGCTTACAAATACAAGGACATTGGTGTTTTATACCGGGTAAACCTCCAGTCGCGGGCACTGGAGGACTCCCTGCGCGAGATGGGACTTCCTTACCATATCATAGGCGGCATCAGCTTTTACCAGAGAAAAGAGATCAAGGATATCATTGCCTACATACGTCTTGTGCTGAACCACGAGGACAATGTGAGCTTGCGCAGGATCATCAATACGCCGTCCCGCGGGATAGGCGCAGCGACGCTTACCAAGATTGAGAATGAGGCAAAGAAGAAATCGATCTGCCTCTTTAGCGCAATGAAGCTGTGTGTCCGCGGCAACGGCATCATTGCATCTACGAAGGAGAAACTGAGCTCTTTCCTCGATCTCATTGACAAGCTTTCCGCTACTGAGTACCGGAACGCCGGAGAACTGCTGAAGAACATCCTGGACAAGATCGGCTATCTGGAGCAGCTCGACGAGGAACGGCGACAGAACATCAGCGAACTGCTGGTATCCGCAGAGGGCAGGGATATGCAGGAGTTCCTCGATAAGGTCTCTCTTATGACGAACCTCGATCATTCTTCCTCGGGAAACCATATATCCCTTATGACCCTGCATAATGCGAAGGGTCTTGAATTTCCGGTCGTTTTTGTCACGGGAATGGAGGAGGGGCTGCTGCCGTACTTCAAGGCGATCGGCAGCAACGAGGAAGTTTCGGAAGAACGGCGTCTCTGCTATGTCGGCATGACGAGGGCAAAAGACATTTTGTTTCTCTCCGGAGCCCGCAAACGCAAGTTGTACGCAAAGCTGCAGGAGCAGGAACCGTCGCGATTCATGAAAGATCTTCCGAAGAATAGCTGCCGCTGGATAGAAAAAGTGGCTGATCCGCGTTCCATAAAGATCATCTGTGATGTGTCCAAGAAGAAACAGGATGCAAAGAAGGTCCGCTCTCCGTTCTCAGCTGGGTGCAGAGTGAAGCATCCGGTATGGGGTATCGGCGTTGTACGCGACTGCTATGGAGACGGAGAGGACCAAAAGGTGATGGTCAATTTCCCTCAGATTGGACTGAAGAGGCTTTCCCTCAGACTTGCCAACCTGACAAAGTTATAGGTTCATGGACTTCTCAATAGAACATCTGGCACGTCTTGCGCGTCTGGCGCTCACCGAAGAAGAAAAGCCCCTGTACCGGGATCAACTGGTCAACATTCTGCGCTACATGGAAACGCTCAACGAGCTTGACACCGCAGGAATAGAGCCCACATCGCATGTCATCTCTATCTGCAATGTCCTGCGGGAAGATTCAGCGAGGACTTCCCTGAGCCGGGAAGATGCGCTGGGGAACGCACCGGACAGAACGGAAGCTTTCTACCGCGTGCCGAAAATAATCGAATGAAAAAATCATCGGCCATGAGGTATGAGCTGAGAGCCCGTGTTCTCCCGGGGGCGTCATGCTGAGGTGTATGCTCAGGACGAAGATCCATATGGCGACCGTCACCGAGTCGGATCTGGCCTATGAAGGCAGCATCACGATCGATGAGCGTATTCTGAAGCAGTCAGGCATCCTTCCCTATGAGCAGGTCATGATCAGCAATATGAACAATGGCGAACGCTTCGAGACCTATGTCATTGCAGGGAAGAAGAAGGGGGAGATCTGCCTCAATGGACCGACTGCCCGAAAAGGCGCTGTGGGAGACAAGATCATCATATTTTGCTACAGCTATGTGGAAGACGCTAAGGCAAAAGAGATCAAGCCGAAGATCATCTTCCTCGGTGCAAGGAACCGGATAACGGAAAAGAAGAACTAGCCGTCTTCATCTCCGTTATTCCGCTGCATCTATTTCCGCAGCTTTCGCATTATTCTCGTTCGAGCCATATCCGCATCCGTGTGCTCTCGTTTTCAGATGAACGCCGAGAAAATAAGGCCGTGATCTCTTCCGGCGTGAACATGCCGATGAAATTTTTCGCGCGTGAAAGTACAAAGAGGGCCGCTGCACCATACCGCGGCCCTCTTTGTGTGGAGACTATTTCGGCGACAGAGTTACAAACAGCGAGGAACCGCCTCTGAATAGAAGCAGGAGCACAGACTCGTCCTTTTTTATCTTTGAGACGATATCCGCATAATTTTTTGTGTCAACGACCTTCTTCCTGTTGATCTCCTGGATTACGTCTCCCTGTGCGAGGATGCCGGCTGCCATGCTGCTGTCGTCGATATCGCTGATGATCACTCCCTTAATCTTATCAGGCATGTGCAGTTTCTTGGCAAGTTCAGGGCTCATATCCTGAACGGTTATCCCTTTCATGACATTCTGAACATCTGTCGTTTCTACAGTCTGTTGGACATCTGCGGGGAGTTCACCTATGGTTATGGCAATCTTCTTGGTTTTGCCATCTCTTAGTACCACCGCCGTATGTTCTTCGCCCGGAAGGTTATTTGCCACCATATTTCTCAGGATATTCGGTTCCTCGATCTTCTTGCCGTCATATTCGAGTATGATGTCCCCGCGCTGAAGCCCCGCCTTTTCTGCAGGGCTGTTCTCCATAATGTCACCGACAAGGGCGCCGGCCTCCTCTTTCAGATTGAACTGCTTTGCGAGCTCGGGTGTTACCTTTTGGATTGTCACGCCGAGCCATCCCCTGACTACCTTGCCTGTTTTGATCAGGCTGTCCATTATGGATTTTACCATGTTGCTCGGTATGGCGAACCCAATCCCCTGATAACCGCCGCTGGTGGTATAAATGGCGGTATTAATGCCGACGAGTTCTCCTTTAATATTCACCAGTGCCCCGCCCGAATTGCCGGGGTTGATCGCCGCATCTGTCTGGATAAAGTCCTCGTAATCGGCAATGCCGACATTTGCCCGGCCAAGCGCGCTGACAATACCCATCGTTACCGTCTGGTTGAGACCATAAGGATTGCCAACGGCCAGTACGACCTCGCCGACCTGGAGGGCGTCCGAATTGCCCCAGGATACCGTCGGCAGGCCCGAGGCATCTATCTTTACCACGGCGATCTCAGTCTTGGGATCTGATCCAATGACTCTGCCGGTAAATTCCTTCTTGTCCGTGAGGGTGACCTTTATCTCATCCGCATCTTTGATGACATGCGAGTTCGTGATGATATATCCGTCAGAAGAAACGATCACACCTGACCCCAGACCCGCTGACTTATGCTCTTTTGGTTGCTGTCTTTGGCGGCCGAACTGCTCACCGAAGAATCTCTTGAAAAAGGGATCGTCAAAGAAGGGGTCTCCTCCCCCCGATACCTTTATGGTTCGGGTAGTGGAGATGTTCACAATAGCTGGTTTTACCGCCGCCGTAACCTCTGCCATAGCTTGGCCGGTCCGTGTGAGCAGGTCAATGGACTGTTCGGAGATTTTTGCCTGTGCAGCCTGCGATACGGTAAGCGGAAATGAAACCAGCATGCCTGCGGCAAGCATGACGATGATGAAATTTAATATCCTCTGCAAGTTTTTGTCCTTCATGAATAATTGTTCCTCCTCGGCAGCGTAGTCTTGATATCAGTATGTCCCTTAAGAATACCTTCTTTCTATGAAAATTATAAACCCTTATCGGGCCGGAAGGTTTCCGGAACAGCAATCGTCGCTTTGCAGGGGCAAAAGTATGATAAGATGAATAAAAGTTCATATTTGCCACACGTGGAATCCTTAACCTCCGTCAGCTAGGCGTCTAAGCAGACAAGGAGAAGATTTCCGCGGATAACGCATATAACCACTATCAAAGGAGGCAAACGTGTTCAAGGAATTTAAGGAATTTGCGGTTAAGGGCAATGTGATTGATATGGCGGTCGGTATCATTATTGGGGCTGCCTTCGGAACGATCGTTACTTCGCTGGTGAATGATATCATCATGCCGCCAATCGGAGTCCTCCTCGGCAATATGGATTTTACGAACCTTTTTCTTGTGGTGAGGGAAGGAAAGGTCCCGGCACCGTACGCCTCTCTTACCGATGCAAAGGCAGCAGGCGCGGCTACTATTAACTTCGGCCTCTTCATCAACACCATCATCAGCTTTGTGATCGTTTCTTTCTCTGTATTTCTCCTGGTGAAAAACATCAACAGACTCAAAAGACAGGCAGAAGAGCCGCCTGCTCTACCGTTAACAAAAGAATGCCCGTTTTGTCTCTCCGTGATTCCAATCAAGGCAGTCCGGTGTCCGCACTGCACCTCAGAGATAAAATAATTTCATCAGAATAAAGACGCAGAGACTTTGGAAAGGAACAGGATATGAAAAAGTCATGTATTGCATCATTTTCACTTGCCATTCTGCTGAGCGTCTCCCTTGCGCACGCGGGCTTATTGGACAATCTGATGAAGGGCGTCGGGGCGCCATCAGAGCAGGGGCCGGATGACAGCACGATAGTATCCGGTCTCAAGGAGGCGCTTTCCATAGGCACGGATAACGCCGTGAAGAATGTCTCTCGGATTGACGGCTATTTTGGCAATGAGATGATCAAGATCCTCATGCCGGAGAAGATCCAGAAGGTCGCTGAAGTACTGAGAAAGGTGGGCTATCAGAAGGAGGTCGATGACTTTGTCCTGAGCATGAACCGTGCTGCTGAGAAGGCCGCTCCTATGGCAACCTCATACTTTGTTGGTGCGATTAAGGAGATGTCTTTTGACGATGCCCGGAAGATCTTGAACGGAGGGGATACGGCAGCAACCAAATTTTTCAAGCGGAAGACCTCGGACAAGATTGCCGCGTCCTTTAAGCCCGTAGTTTCCTCATCCATGAACGAGGTCGGCGTGACGAAAAAATACAAGGATATGATGGCTCGGTACGACTCACTGCCCTTTGTGGACAAGGAGTCTATTGATCTCGACAACTACGTAACGAACAAGGCCATGGATGGACTGTTTTACATGGTGGGCGAGGAGGAGAAGAAGATCAGGACCGATCCTGCGGCACGGGTAACGGACCTGCTGAAAACCGTATTTGCAAAATAGAAATACTCGGTGAAGATCGTTGAGACGATAACAACGCGGTTTAACATCAGGAAGATCCTGAAGAGGATCGCGATCTTCCTGATGGTCTTTTCGATCATCGGGTTCCTTGTCCTGCCCTTGATAATAAAATCGGTCCTTCTCAAAGAGCTTTCTGAAACCCTCCATCGTGAAGTGACCATCCATACCGTCAGGTGCAATCCCTTCACGGTAACCCTCACGATAAGAGGGTTCGCGGTGAAGGAGCCGAAGAGTCAGCAGCAATTTGTTTCCTTTGAAGAACTCTATCTCAATTTCCAGATCATGTCTCTCATCCGGAGGGGAATCGTCATCAAGGAGATCCTTTTGAGGAAACCGTATATCAATATTATGCGCAATGAAGACCTGACCTTTAACTTCACGGACCTTTTGCAGATGACGGATAAGAACCCGGGCGATAAGACGAAGAAAGACACGAAGGCATCTCCGTTGCGGTTTTCGCTGAACAATATACAGGTCGTGGGGGCAAATATCGATTTTATGGACGGCCCGAAACATACCCGGCATACGGTAAGGGACGCTACGCTAACGGTTCCGTTTGTCTCGAACCTGCCGTATCATTTGGACTCCTATGTGCAGCCCGCGTTTTCGGCAACCGTAAACGGTCATCCTTTCGCGTTCAAGGGCGATACGAAACTCTTTGCCGATTCCCTTGAGACACATATGGATGTGAACATCAAGAACCTTGACATCCCTTACTACCTCGCATATTCGCCTGTCCCGCTGAATTTCAAGCTCGTGTCCGGATCTCTGGATATCCTGTCGAGCATATCCTATGCTCAGTATAAGGACAAGAACCCCATACTTTCTTTCAGCGGGCGCACCAGTCTCAAAGAGATAAAGATCACGGATAGGTCAGATGCGTCGCTAGTAAATTTCCCAAGGATCGATATATCCATCATTTCGGCTGATCTTATGACACCGCATATCCATTTTTCGAAGATCGACGTACAGTCCCCGGAGATCAATGTCGTTTTGGATAAGAACGGGCAGCTGAACCTTCTGTCGCTTATGCCGGTGCAGAAAAAGCACCCGGCAACGGAAGCTCAACAATTGGGCACGAGTGAGACCCCTGAAGCTCTGACGCCGGAGAAAAAGCCGCTGCCAATCATAGAGGCCGATGAGATACTTATGGCAGGGGGGAGAATCACCTTTGCCGATACCGCCGGAGGCAAAAATTTCAAGACCAGACTTGAAAACATCCAGGCAAAGGTCAACCGGTTCAGCACCATAAAAGACAAAAAAGGAGACGCTGAAATCTCTTTTCAGACAGACACGCAGGAAGCTTTTAAGCTGACGAGCAGCTTTTCCATCGAACCCCGTGCAGCGGAAGGGTCTGCGGAGGTATCCCGGATCGCCTTGAGAAAATACCTTCCCTACTTTGAAAAGTTCGTAAACTTTACGGTCGAGGGCGGGGAGGTTAATATCCAGACGAAATTCCTGTATCAGCAGACTGAGAAAGAACCGGACGTCAGGGTTTCCGACTTTGCCGCCACACTGAATTCCTTTCGGTTAAGAAAGACCGACGAAAAGAAGGATTTTCTCACTATTCCGGCCGCTGCCGTGAAAGGCCTCTCTGCAGACCTGACCAAAAGGGAGGTCGTCATCGGAGATGTCTCTACGCAAAAAGGAACAGTCCTTGTGAAGCGTTACCGCGTGGGAACCCTTCTCTTTTCAACTCTTGTCAGGGTTTCCGAGCGTCTTGAACCTGCCAAGCTGATACCGTTGCAGAAGAAACAGGCCCCTCAGGAAAAGCCCTGGGCACTTACTGTTACAAAGCTTCTGTTTGACCGGTACACGATCATGTATGAGGACGCGATGCCCGTGGACCCTGTCGTCGTTACGCTGGAAAAGGTAACGGTAAAAGGAGAGAATCTTTCCAATATTAGAAAGACAAAGGGAAGGCTCGCGGTGAACCTCCGGACCGGAGAAAAGGGGTTTGCTGACGCGAACGGCAGCGTCACGATCGAGCCGCCCTCGGCCAATCTGAAGCTTACACTCAGGGACATCCCAGTCCTGACGCTCCAGTCATATTTTGCAGACCTTGCAAAGATCATCGTGACTGACGGAAGCATATCGTCACAAGGAACGGTCCTTTTCACGTATGCAAAGGACACCGGTCCGGGCGTGAAATACAAGGGAGAGGTTTCACTGAACCATTTTGCCTCCGTTGACAAGGCTGAAGCCGAGGACTTCCTGAAATGGGACTCGCTCTATATAAATGCGATGGATATTTCCTCTGCCCCGCTCGTTGCGACTATCGGCGAAGTTGCGCTCACCGATTTTTATGCGAGAGTCATCATTAATGCCGACGGGTCCATCAACCTCCAGAACATCATGGAAAAGCCTGAGGCTAAGGTTGAAGAACGAGCACCGGCAGAAACAAAGAAAGAATCGGCTGTGGATCGTGCCGAAGGAGGGGATGTCAAGACCGCTGTTGCACTGCCGGAAGCAGGACAGACGATTGTCAAGATTGAAAAGGTGACGCTCCAGGGCGGAACCATCAACTTCACGGACAATTACATAAAGCCGAACTACACGGCAAACCTCCTCGAGGTCGGCGGCAGGATATCAGGTCTTTCCTCAAAAGAAAACACATTAGCAGATGTTGATCTGAAGGGACAGCTCGATAACTACGCGCCACTGGAGATCACGGGCAAGATCAATCCTTTGCGGGACGATCTTTTCGTTGATCTGAAGGTGGATTTCCGGGACATGGACCTCAGCCCGCTCACACCTTACTCAGGCAGGTACCTCGGCTATACCGTAGAGAAGGGAAAAGTTTCCCTCAATCTCCAGTATCTGATCGTGAAGAAGAAGCTTGATTCGAAGAACAATATTTTTCTTGACCAGTTCACCCTTGGTGAGCAGGTTGAGAGTCCTGATGCAACTAAACTGCCGGTGCGGCTTGCGATAGCCCTTCTGAAGAACCGGAAGGGAGAGATAAAGCTCGATATCCCTGTCTCAGGCCAGATCGATGACCCGAATTTCCGTATCGGCAAGATCGTCCTGAAGATACTGGTAAATATCCTGGTGAAGGCGGCTACCTCACCCTTCGCCCTTCTCGGTGCTCTCTTCGGCGGGGGCGAGGAGCTAAGCTATGTGGAGTTCGATCCGGGGCTGTATCTGTTAAGTGAACAGGGTGTCAAGAAACTCGACACCCTGGTAAAGGCACTGTACGACCGGCCTTCACTGAAGGTAGAGCTAGAAGGCCATGCTGATCTGGAAAAGGACAGGGAAGGGCTGAGGCAGTATCTTTTTGACAGGAAGGTCAAGGCTCAGAAGCTGAAGGATCTTGCCAAAAAGGGCGACGAGACGGTCTCCATGGATGAGACCAAGGTAGAACCTGCTGAATACCCGAAATATCTCAAGGCAGCATACAAGGCGGAGAAATTTCCCAAGCCGAGGAATATCATCGGCATGGCCAAGGACCTGCCCGTGCCGGAGATGGAAAAGCTCATGCTTACGCATATAGAGGTAAAGGAAGGTGATCTCAGGCATCTGGCATCACAACGGGCCCTCGCGGTAAAGGATCATATCCTGAAGTCAAAACAGGTGGAACCGGAGAGGATCTTCCTGATCGAGCCAAAATCGATTCAGCCGAAGGAAAAGGAGAACGTGAAGGACAGCAGGGTTGATTTACGGTTGAATTAGATAGCAAGGGTATTGTAAAAAAAAGATGTGACGCCTTCATCTCTCGGCATCAGTACAACTCTTGTTTGCTGCATACTTGCGACATATTCATATTCACGGCCGAGCGCTGGTCTTGCGTTCATCAGGCATTCCTTTACGCGATGATGACCGATGCAACACGAAAGACCCCTTTCCCTCATTTCTTTCAAGACGCACGCTATGGTTTCGATTTACAACAGTTGCACTATGCACCGACGAGTCCGCAGTTATGTGGACACGCAACTGTTATCGATTATGTGTAGAACTAATCCACCGCGCAGCGATTTAGTTCTTCTACGTGAACCCTTCACTACTGACAAGACGATTGCGGGTGTTGGTTCCGGGAAGGACTGTTGCCGCTTACCTCCGCCGACGACCTAACACAGACACTATTTTGGTAGGCTAGCAAGTACTGATAAATATCTCTTAACACCTTGGCCGCCCTGGATTGAGTGATATATTTGGTTATCTGCAAAACTATTTCTTTTGACTGCTTGCAAGGTTTTTGCGCGCAACATATTCCTATGAATATTAGCAAGAGAGGCGCGGCCGACTGAAAGGGAAAGCAGGCAAGGTTACTGAGAATTGTCTTTATTGTTTTTTGCGTAATAATTTATCGTATCAATAACCATTTACAATTTACGGATAACTCAGAAACGCATTCGTTCCCATTTTAGGTTCCGGGAGGCAATGCGGATGTCCTTTCACAGGCTGATTGTCGCTCTGTCCGTGTGGTTGGCAAGCTGCGCGCTTACCAATGCTCAAATCAGGAGGTAAAACATGAATAAGATCTTTGCGGCAATTGCCGCGTCATTCGTCTTCATTCAGCCCGTCGTCGGCACCGCAACCGCTGCCGAGCAGATCATCCGCACCGAGCGGGTGCAGTTTGCGAAGGGCTCAACGTCGGCGGTTATCAGGGGCCGGCTGAAGGGCTATTCGGATGTGGACTATCTGGTGCGTGCAGGCGCCGGACAGACGATCACAGTCACGCTCAAGAAATCGAACCTTTCGAACTATTTCAACGTGCTGCCGCCCGGCAGCACGGATGTCGCGATGTACGTCGGCCAGACCGGTGAAGATTTCTCCGGCATGCTGCCGACCGACGGCGACTACATAATACGTGTCTATCTGGTTCGCGCCGCGGCGCGCCGCAACGAGTCGAGCAACTACACCCTGACCATCAGCGTAACCGGCAAGGCACTTGCGCCGGTGCAGACGTCTCAAGACGCGGTCCTCCCGGGTACGTCGTTTCATGCTTCAGCGAAAATCACCTGCGTGCCGCATATCGAGAAGTTTCTCGAGAAGAAGCCGCAGGAGTGTGAGGCCTTTGTAATTCGCCGCAGTTTTGACGGCACCGCCACCGTCGAGATCCCGCAGAAGAACTCCGTCGCACGCCGCATCCTGTTTGTGAAGGGTAAGCCCGTTGCGTCGGACTCTCCTTGCCCGCCGACCTTCACCCGCAAGAACGACCTCACCATTGTCACATTTGACACCGATGAGCGCTACGAGATACCTGATGCGCTTATCTTCGGCGGCTGAGATGGGCCGAACAGAGGGAAAGGGAGAAATCTGCACTCGATTAATATTCTCTTCTTCACTGGTGCGCGGAGAAATACCGTGCAGCGGGAAAGCGGCCTATGAGGATTCAGTTGCGAGACGGTAAAACCTCTCCGGGATACTCGAAAATTGCGCTCTTGATCATAGCCGCATACTTATTCCTGGCACTTGCAGCTTTAACACTTCCGCTACTGGCAAAAAAAGGAGAATGGCTGGCAGGCGTCTATTTGATGCCATTTGCCTTGCCCTGGAGCATTGTGCTAGGAAAGATTATTGATAGTGTCGGCATTAATTCAATCGTGTTCATTTACGCATTCTTGTTGCTCGGGATCTCCTTTAATGCCATAGTGCTGTATTTGATCGTCAACACTTTTTCACGAAAATTGCCTGCGATAATCAGGAGCCGGTCAGGAAAAGTCGAGAGTAATATCCTTCGGCACGCCGGTTATCTTTATCAATGCTCCATGAGACTCCAGACGTATGAGGTCTACGTGTTGCGGTTCCGTTTCCAAGAGGAATCACGGCTGATGAGGCGTCCCGGGCGAGGATAATCTCCCCACCCGAGACGGTGTGTATTAATCTGGCTTTATCTTGGTGAACTTAGCGCCTTTGATGGAAACACCGGCCATCAGACCTTTCTGGTCAATGATGAAGCCCAGGATGGGATGCTGACTCACTATGGTACTGACCGGCGCGTCAACACCAGCGGCAATCAAGGTCACCTCAGCGTCGGCTCCTGCCTCCCACCCGTCACTGGCCCGGAACTTTTTCAACGCCTCGTCGGTGGTAAAAATGATTACCATGTCATATGATTCAGCGCCGATCTGGAAACCCACTGATCCTGCGGCCAGGCTGTAGTAGTCAACCGTCTTGCCCCCCACCTTCAGCGACCCCTGGCCATATTGGCCGCCGATTATGAATCCGGCCTTGGTAACGTTGGGCATGACGAGCACGCCCTTCGCCACCTTGAGATACTCATTTGCACCTTTTACATCCTTTTTGAACCTGCTCATTGCTGCGTTGACACTTGCGTTAATCTCTCCTTTTGTCTTGGCATATGAAACAGTTGCCAACAGGCCAAAGACGAGCGTGAAGCAGACCATTAACCCCAATGTCTTCAACAATACTCTTTGCGTCTTCATCGCGTAATACCTCCTCGTTCAATAAGAATATGGTTGTCGAAACGGCGGGCCGCCCTCACGGGCAAAGCATAATTCAATCATCGCAAAAAACAACCTTCATTGCAACATAATATTTTCCATGATTTGTCTCTACTTCCTAAGGCCGGTGGTTTGCTTGAAAACGTGCCGTATAATGGTCGAACCCAAATCGCTCCACTACATACAGTCTTGGGATTTATCTTTATTACATATAAGACCTATCATTACTCATTATGGTTATGCTGCTTTGCGCCTTTCCTCTGCAAATAACACCTTTTGTCCTCAATCGATGTTGCTGATTTGTCGGTGGAGCAGGCAGTCGCTCAATGCGAGATACAGGTAAAACATTGTGGCAAGAATTGCTTGATAGCACCGAGGACTCATGTGAAAACGTTACGCTGGTGTCTACAAGACGGGGTCAGGGTAACTTGTCCGTCTGATCAAGTAACGGTAAATACACAGGAAAAGTGAACCCCGTTCTTGCGCCGTCTGGCGGGTCGAACGTAACGTCAGTAGTCTTTTTTCGGCACCGGAATTTAAAGGACTTCCATCCAGCGGCAAGCGGGGCAGCCCGCAGCGGGGCTGCCCCTTCCGTTTCTCAGTTGCTTTCCGGAATACTTTTCACCCGGATCTTGTATGCAGCCGGATGCTTTTTGAATAACGCAGGGCGCTCTTCGAGAGCATGCATTTCTTCTGCAGGATCACTTTTCCTCGGTGCCTTTATGATGAGCGTCAGCAGGGCACCGGCGATCATAAGCCCTGCTGATATGAGATACCCGAGATTATAGCTTCCGGTGAGATCGGCTATCTTGCCGGCCATGATGGGGCCAAAGACTCCGCCCACACCCCAGGCAGTAAACATAATGCCGTAATTGAGCCCGAGATTCTTTGTTCCCCAGAAATCCGCCGTTGCGGACGGGAAAAGAGAGAGGCATGCGCCGTAGCTTAAGCCCACGACTGCAGAGCCCACGATAAAGGCTCCGACAGTAGAGAAATTCGAAAAGAAGAACATGACTGCCGCTTGGCTGAGGAAGACTACCATGATCGTTCTGACTCTCCCGATCCGGTCGGACACTATCCCTGCGATGATTCGTCCGGCGGCATTAAAGACCGCGAGCAAAACAACAAAAAGAAATCCTGCTTTTATGGTGTTTCCGGACTGGACCGAGACGATTTTTGCGAGATGACCGATAATCATGAGCCCTGCTGTTGCCGCACAAGCGTATGCGAACCATAACTGGTAAAATGTTGACGTCCTTATCATTTCCCGCCATGTAAAATCTCCCCTGTCACTTCTGATAGAGGCTCTGAATTGAGATGAAAGATTTTTCGGGACAGGGGGATTGACGATGAACTGGGCCATAAATACGGCGAATATAGCAAAGATTGCGCCTAAAATCCGGAAAGCGTCGTCTATCCCAAAGTCAGAGATCAGAAATTTGCTGAAGGGTGCAATGTATACTGGCGCAAGTCCAAACCCACTTACCACAATTCCGGTAATGAGACCTTTCTTCTCGGGTGGAAACCATTTCACTGCCGCGGGAGTAGCGGCAGAATAGCCGAGGCCGAAGCCGATGCCTGCAAGGCATCCGAAGCCGATCACTGCAGGAAGAATATTGGTCGCAGTTGCTAAACTGCTCAAGACGAGACCAGCCGCAGTGAACACAGCTCCCATGCTGGCCACCAGCCGCGGACCGAATCTATCTTGTAGTCGTCCAGCAGGAACCATCATCAGTGCGAAGCAGGCTATCGCAACGGTGTAGGGGATCGAAGCCTCTGTCTTTGACCATCCGAATCCCCCTTTGTCTACCGCTTCGGTCAGCTGCTTGCTGAAGACACTCCATGCATAGAGAACTCCCAGTGCGAGATTAAGCCCCATTCCCGACAATGCCACCCACCAGCCCTTCTTGCTTTCCATAACGCAATTCTCCTTTGCAGTTTATCAGTCGGATCACTTATGATGTTCTCAACTGCAATCGGTATGCCTGAAAAGTAAGCGCATTTATTTCCCGTAATATCAAGGAGTTTGAGGAAGATGGTCTGCAAGGACATAAGTAAGGGTGTCAGCCCATTTGCAACTATGAAAGTCAGGTGCTGGTTATTCCCAAAAATGCGCCGATTAATGCCAATTGCAACAAGTTGCAGAGTTGAAAGAAAGTTGCAGATATGCAAAAAAGATCCTGATGACAGTTGGCTGCTGTTTCTACGCGGACTCACATGCATTATTTCATGACCTGTTATAAAAAGCGGGGGTATAGTCAGGTGAAGAAGTAGCGGATGCTCGTCGTAAAAGTCAGATTGGCGTTGCCGGGTCCTTCTTTAGCCCGAACTTCTTAATCTTGCGATACAACGTAACAATATTTATCCC
>QKDO01000031.1 GCA_003252075.1 Nitrospirota bacterium | reverse complement strand
AGGTTTCATCATGATATGCGGCGATGACGTGCCTTCTTCCGTAAAGAACCGTTGGGGCAGGTCGTCATCCATCGCAGTAAAGCCGTTTAGGGAGTTCAGATAGCGCTCAAGCACGTAGATGCGCTCACCTGTTTTGAGCAGTGACTGGGTGTCATATTCCCTTCCGGTGACAGCGGATACGGTTTTTGCATATTCCTCCAGCGAGGCGGCAAAAAATACGAATTTGCATGCAGTGAGCGAGTCAATGACAGCGTTCATGTCCTCGGCGATCTTGATGATCCTGGCTTTGCCTTCAAAAGAGAAGCGGTCGGTGGCGACGGGCTTCCTCAGGATCTCGTGGCTGACCGGATAGGCACGCAGATGGCAGCCCCCGCGGTTTGACGTGGCATAGGCAAGTGCCATGCCGAAGGCGCCCCTAGGATCATATGCTGGCAGTTCAAGCCCCTTGACCGACATGCTCGAACCGGCCTTTCCCGATGCAAGAGCATACCGGCGGGAGCCATAAGCGAGCATCTCTCCGCGGCCGCTCCTCCGCTCGCCGATATCGCAAATGATATCGAGGATGTTGTCCGGTGAAAGCCTTCTGTCCTCGACCTCCGCATAACACGCAATGGTAGCCGCAGTAGAGATGGTGTCAAGTCCGAATTCATTGCAGAGGCGGTTCGCCTCCACGATTGATGCAACGTCATGGTTGAAGTTAAGAGCGCCGAAATGAGATACCGTCTCATATTCCGGGATCACTTCACCCTGTTCGCCGACCTTCTTGCAGAGGATGGGGCACCCTCTGCACCCGGTCTTCTTCGAGTGGAAGCGGTTCTTGAGCGCATAACCGGAATAGGCGGCGGAGAAATCATAAAAGGTCTGCCGGAAATTGCCCGTCGGCTCCATGCGGCGTGCATGAATCAGATCAACCAGGGCGGCGGTTCCGTAAGCTGAGATGCCGAGCTCGCCGAATACTGCCTGCGATGCCCTGAGCAGTCTCATAATCTCCTCCCGGCTTGCACGGAGATCTGAGGTGTCGTAGACGCTGACAGAACCGGTTCCCTTCACCCTGATCGCCTTGAGGTTCTTTGCCCCCATGACAGCTCCCATGCCGCCTCTGCCCGCAAGATAGTGACCGTCAAAGACAATGGAAGAGAAGCGTACCTGTCTTTCGCCTGCGATGCCGATTACGGCATCGGCACCGTCCGTACCGATAGCCTTCCGAACTTCCGTCACATTCTTCCCTGCAAGAGGCGAGGCATCTGATATCGTGACGTCCTGATCGTTAATACTGATCATCTTGAGTGTGCTGGCGATCCCGGTGATCTCGATAAGGTCGAATCCAGCAAGTTTGAGTTCCGTACCGAACTTTCCTCCCACAGAGCAGTCGAAAATGGTTCCGGTAAGGGGCGAGCGGGATATGACGGACGATCTTCCGGAGGTCGGCGCTTCCGTTGCAACGAGAGGGCCGGATGCGAAGATGAGCGGCATCGACGGTGCATCAAAATTTTCCATGGCCTTTCTTCCTGCCAGGGCGACCCCCGCCCCTCTGCCGCCGATGAACTTCTGCATGAGTGCCGCAGGGGTATCGACGATATCTGTCCTGCCGGATGAGAGATCGATGCGGAGGCTCCGGGATGTGTAACCGTACATGCAGAGCTCAGGCGCTTATATCGATATCTGATATGATCAGACTCGGTGAACCGACAGCGCCGAAGAACCTCATGTCATCGCCGACCGCGGAGACCTTATCCAGCAGATTGCCAGAGATCACCGCCTCTTTTACCGGAAACGCGACCTCGCCATTTTCGATCCAGAGACCGGAAACGCCTATGGAGAAATCCCCTGATATGGGGTTTGCCGTATGGATACCCATGGCATCAACGACATACAGGCCTTTCTGCATGGCGCTGAAGAGACTGCGCCGCGGAATGCAGGCAGAGGCTGCCGAAGCCTCGATAAAGAGGTTTGTGACACCAACGGACGGGAGCGAGGAGAAACTTCCGCGTATTGCATTGCCTGTTGAGACTGTTTTTGCCTTGTTCGCCGTATTGGTGTTGAAGAGGTAGGAAAGAAGCATGCCTTCATGCACGAGCGGCGTGGCCTGTGTTGCGACGCCTTCATCGTCAAGCGGTCTACTCCCCAGCCTGCCCGGAAGGAGACCGCTGTCGGTGATATTGATCCAGGGGCTTATAATCCGGGAATTCAGCCTGTCCGTTAGGAGCGACTTGCCTTTCTGCACCGCGTCGGAAGAAAGAGAAGAGGCAAAGATACCCAGGAATTCATTGGCTACGGTATTGTCGAGTAAGACGTCAGCTCTTGTCCCCCGTATGTTTCTTGAACCGAGGAGCCTGACTGCCGAAGCCGCAGCGGTCCTGCCTATTTCCTCGAACGCGAGGTCTTTCAGGAATCGGGAGCCGGTATAGTCCCACCCGGTCTGGCTTTCTCCTCCCGATTCGGCAACAACCGTGATCTGTGCCGAACATGCGGTTGCATCATATCGCGTGTTTATCCCGCACGAGTTTGCGATCACCGTTTCCGAGACCGTGAACGAGGCCGACGGTTTTCTTGCCCGTTTTATTCTGCTGTCGGCATCATAGGCAGCCTTCTCGATCTGCAGAGCCATGCCTATGGCGTCATCTTCTCTCATGTCCCGGATGCTGTCATCATAGATCCGGACTGCAGACATGGGCGATTCCGCGGCGAAGCTGAGAAAGGGATCGTTGTCAGCTGATCCGGATGCTTCAAGGGCGCGCGCGATGACCTGCCGCACTTCATGGGTATCCGTTGAGAAGGAGAAACCAAGCCTGCAGTTCCGGATTACCCGTACGGCATATCCCGAACTGAACGACGATGAGAGCGACTCTACTGCCTGGTCCTTTATCTCGACCGAAACGTTCCGGTACGATCTGAAGAACAGTTCCGCCTGGTCGGCTCCGTCTTTGAGTGCGCGGGAAACGATCTCCGCGGCCATGCCAGGATCAAGACTCATAATAGGTCGCTGATGCGGTGTCCGATTCCCATACCGTTACCGCAGAGACACCGACGTTCTCTTCCGTGATCTTCTTTTTCAGGCTGTCAAATATCCATTTCGCGATATTTTCCGAAGAGGGGTTCTTCTCCGTGAAGGGAAAAAGGTCATTCAGATAGGCATGGTCGAGGGGAGCGATCACTTCACGTGCCATTCGTTTCAGATCGTGGAAATCGATTGCAACGTCTATATCATTCAGCTCCTGCCCGGTCACGCTCACCTGGACCCTCCAGTTATGTCCGTGCATGTTTTCGCACTTTCCCTGATATCCCCTGAGCTGATGCGCTGCGGAAAAGGAAACTTCAACCGAAAGTTCGAACATGGATTGCCTCCGTGGAATTATGCGATATTTTTGAAGATGGATATATAGGGGAGGTTCCGGTACTTGTTGTCGTAGTCAAGTCCGTAGCCGACAACAAATTTGTTCGGTATCTCGAACCCTACATAGTCGATCGGCACGTCGACCTCTCTTCGTTCCTTCTTGTCGAGGAATGTGCAGATCTTCAGACTTCGTGGTTGCGCATTCAGGATGCGCTCCCTGAGATAATTGAGGGTAATGCCGGTGTCCACGATGTCTTCGACGAGGAGGACGTCCTTGTCGGAAATGTCCTCCCTGAGATGGTAATGAACCTTGATCTCCCCCGATGTTTCGGCCTTCAGATAGCTTGAAGCAATGATGAAATCAATCGTCAGCGGCACCCGTATGAGTCTGACCAGATCGCTGAAGAAGATAAATGCACCCTTCAGGATGCCGACGGCGAGAAGGTTTTTCCCTCTGTAGTCAGCCGATATCATGTCGGCAAGCTCTCGGTTCTTTTTCTGAATCTGTTCAACGGTGAGAAACGGCTTTCCTACGACCATACATGCCTCCGGATATCATTGAATATGTGCATGTATATTAACGTTCCTGAGCATTAATCTCAACTGCTCTGTCCTGCTGCAGTCAGAGTTTGTCCTCCTTGCCATATGTCCGGTTCTTTAGTATGATTTTAATGTGTCCGTTTCCCTTTTTGCCCGGAGGCCGTGCCAACGATCGGTCCATGGCATGATCCGCGGACGCTCGGCGATGCAGTCGTGAGTAACCGCAGATGCCCCGTAACTGCGAAGGCTGGCGATATCCTCCCGGGTGCAGTACGCCACATGCGGGCCGCAGAGTGGGGGATGCCATCGCGGAAATTGGCGTCATGCCCGCATCCTGGCTCCCGGTATGCAGCAGGGATTGCATCGCATGGGGCAGAAGGCTTTCTGTTGTTAACTGTCAGCGCGATACGGGAGGAGCGTACATGCACTATCTTTATATTTCATCCATGTCAGGATACTCGGGCAAAAGCCTGATCACGCTGGGGTTGGGACTCCTGTTCAGGGAAAAGGGACTGTCGATCGGTTATATCAAACCCTATGGCAGGATTCCCCTGAAGCAGGATGGCGGGCTCATCGATGCCGACGCCGAGTTCATGAGAAAGGCGCTTGAGATCAGTGAACCTGCGGAGGTTGTGTCCCCTTTTGTCGCTACTCCTGAACTGCGGAACAGCCTTCTGAAGGGACTGCCTTCTGACCGGTTCGCTGATGTCAGAAGAGCCTTTGACGCTATAAGCGGCAAGGATGTAATTCTTGTCGGCGGTGCGGCTGATCTTTATGAAGGTGCAACCTTCGGCATTAACAGCCTGAAACTGATCCGACATCTCGATGCGCGGACACTGGTCGTGGAACCATGGAACGGTGACAGTTCCATCGATTCCATCGCAGGAGCAAGGGAATTGCTCGGGAGCAACTTCATGGGTGTCGTGATCAACAAGGTGCCACAGGCGGCACATGATTATGTGAAACACGTTGTGCGGCCATTTCTCGAAAAGGGCGGGATGCCCGTCTATGCAGCCCTTCACCGGGATATCCTGCTTGATTCGATCACCGTCCGTCAGCTGAACGAGATACTGGACGGCAGGGTGATCTGTTGCGAAGAGGGTCTTGACGAGTTCATAGATTCATTCTCCATCGGCGCCATGGACGTTGATAGCGCGCTCAAGTATTTCAGGAGAACACCGAACAAGGCAGTGATAACGGGAGCGCACCGGGCTGATATCCAGATCGCCGCACTTGAAACCTCGACGAAATGCATTATCCTTACCGGGGGTCCGTATACGAGTGACGTAATCATCGGCAAGGCAAAGATGACCGGAACACCGGTCATCTCCGTGCATTATGACACGTATTCGACCGTCGAAAAGATCGAAGCCGTTCTGGGCAAGATCAGGATCCGAGAACAGAAAAAAGTGACAAAAACAAAAGAGATCATGGACAAGGAGTTTGATTTCACCAGACTTCTGAAGGAACTGAAATTGCGATAACAGGAGAGTAGGCGGATGGAAGACCTCAAGACATCAGAAACATGGCGCGTTTTCAGAATTCAGTCTGAACTGGTGGAGGGATTTGAGACCCTGCATGACATCGGGCCGGCTGTCTCGATCTTCGGAAGTGCGCGGATGCGGCCGGGGCAGAAGTATTATGACGATGCCGTAACCGTGGCAAAGATTCTTGCTGATGACGGCTTTGCGATCATCACCGGCGGCGGACCGGGAGTAATGGAGGGTGCCAATAAAGGGGCCAAGAAGGGCAAGGCGCATTCCATAGGGCTGAATATTGAAATACCGGCAGAGCAGTTGCCGAACAAATATCAGGATATCAGCCTTTCCTTCCGTTATTTTTTTATCAGGAAACTGATGTTCATCAAATATGCCCTTGCCTATATTATTTTTCCGGGGGGATTCGGGACCATGGATGAACTGTTCGAAGCGCTTACCCTCGCCCAGACGAAGAGGATCAAGTCGTTTCCGATCATCCTGTACGGTTCAGAGTACTGGAAAGGACTTTTTGACTGGATGAAGAACACGCTTGTGGCAAACGGGACCATTGGTAAAGAGGACTTCGCACTCTTTTCCATCGTGGACAGTCCGGAGGAGATACGCTTTCTCATCAATGAGCATTTCAGGGTCTTTGCTGAATTCATGCCAAAGAACATGGCAACGAAGCGTTCCGCGGGCGACGATCGCGAGTAGGCATTGACAAACAGCAGGATTTTCGTGACCTGCAGCCGGGGGGTCGATGCATATCTCGAGCAGGAGATTGCTTCACTCGGATTTTCCGTATTGGCACAGACGCGGACAGGGGTGGAGACCGAAGGCAGCATGAAAGATGCCATGGATATGAATCTGCATCTCAGGACCGGACTCAGGGTCCTGTTCCGTATAGCAGAATTCACAGCGCTCGATCCGGAAGCCCTTTATCGTGAGGTCAGCGCCATTGCATGGGAGGAGATCATACCCATTGCCGGTTACTTCAGTATCACCTCGACGGTCGAAACTCCCAGCATTGACAATAGCCGTTATGCAAACCAGAGGTGTAAGGACGCCATCGCTGACCGGTTCATGAAGAAATTCGGCAGCCGTCCGAATTCGGGCCCGGAGCGGGGCAAGATCGTCATCCATCTTCACTGGAAGGGCGACGCCGGTGCGGTATACATCGATACCTCGGGAGAACCGCTTTCAAAGAGGGCGTACCGGAAAGTCCCGTGGAAGGCTCCGCTTCATGAAGCACTGGCTGCTGCTCTTGTCATGGCAACGGGATGGCATGATGAATGCACTTTCATCAATCCCTTCTGCGGAAGCGGTACCCTTGCCATTGAGGCAGCTCTTATGGGACTGAACAGACCCGCGGCGATCCTGAGGGAAAATTTCGGCTTCATGCACCTGAAGGGATACCGTCCCGAGGTATGGAACGATCTGCGGGCCGGCGCAAAAAGGCGGACAAAGAACAGACTGGGCAGCAGGATCATCGCAACGGACATCAGCAATGAAGCGATAGACGCTGCACGGAGAAATGCGCGCACTGCCGGTGTTGAACACCTGATCGAGTTCGGGAGGTCTGATTTCGCGGACACCGAGATACCGGGAGGAGGAGGAGTATTACTCATGAATCCCGAATACGGTGAACGTATGGGCAAGAATGCGGATCTTGAACAGGTATACAGACGGATAGGCGACTTTCTGAAGCAGAAGTGCGGGGGGTATCGAGGCTATGTCTTCACCGGAAATGCTGATCTTGCAAAGAAGATCGGGCTCCGGACCAGCAGGAAGCTGCCCTTCTTCAATGGTCCGATCGAATGCAGGTTGCTTGAATACCAGCTGTATAAAGGAAGCAGAAAGGATAACATGGGGTGAACCACCGCCGGCGTGAGGCAGCCTGCAGCGAGTGCGGTGGGGCGAATTTCATGATGAGACGGCACGCTGCTCTGTTTACCCGGAGACGACGGTAGTGAACGACAAACAGAAATGTGATCACGGGGGTATTGATACACGGTATTGACCGGACTGCTGATTGGTGATAGTATCTGCGGGAGGATAAAATATGAGTTCACGTGACGAAGAGAGAAGACATGTGCGGTATGCCTATCACGCCGACATGGAGTATATGCTTAAGCCGTCGGCAGCAGATGAAATATTGAAGGGCGCCGTCGTAAATTTGAGTGATTCGGGAATGAGCCTTTTTATTGCGAAGCCTCTTGCCATTGGACAGGAGATAACCGTAAGGACTAATTTGCCCAATCGTGCGCAGACTGCCGTTGTGCGCTGGATAAAACATGTAGGAGGATGTTATAAGATCGGGGCAGCATGTAATAACCTGGAATGAGCGAGGTCGTATCAGAGGCTTTTGATGCAAAGATCGCATTGATGACGTATGACGGTTCTTTCAATGCCGTTGTGCATGCCCCCGGGGATAAGATCGGGGTAATGCACGTAAGGTATTTGCCTCGGATTATGCGGAGACAGTGTATATCACCGTGACCGTGCCTGTGGTAAAATGATGCAGGGCAGTGCCGACCGGGAAAACCTATGAAAGAGACGTGAGGAGAACATATGAATGATAAGGCAAAGAGAGGTCGTGTTTCTGTGCTGAAGAATCATGCGGTGAAAATGGGGTGCCTGTTTCTTTTCGCAGTTCTTATTTATGGCTCTCTTGGAGCATCTGCTGAAGCAGCATCGAAAGAAGATTGCATTACCCGATATCAGAAAAAGGCTCAATGCCAGGCTGCCACGTATATCATCGTCGAGACATGCAAATGTAAATTCGACAGCAACTGCAGATATCCGAACAGCAAAGCCGTTGAATGCATTCTGGAAAATATCGGAGATGTGCAGGACAACTCCGCTGCCTATCTGATGAGAAACTCATGCATCCAGAAGAACCTTTTGATTGGTCAATGAGCGGGGAATATCCCGAGGTTGCCTGAAATCGTAGCGTATGCCTTGCAGTATGACCGTCGTCGTTATCTCTATCGCTGCACATACCTGACGTATCCTTCAAGCGGGGAATATTTTCTGACGGTGCCGCATGCCAAGAGTGCCGGGAGACCTGAGGCGTCTCTGTTCATGACATGATAGTCGATACGAATGAAATTGGGAGTTGCCATGGCAAAGAAGATCACTAAGCTGACGAATACCGCTCATCGTACCTGGAATCTCAAGCATCTCTTCGATGGAGATGATGATCCACGGATCGAAGAACAGAAAAAAATCATCCAGAATCGGAGTTCTGCGTTCATACACAAGTGGAAAGAGCGGAAGGATTACCTGAGGGACCCGACGGTGCTCGCGCAGGCGCTTGACGACTACCAGCGCTGGATGAGGGAATACGGAACCGACGGCAATCCCGGATATTACTTCTGGCTGCGCTCACAGACCGAGAGAAACAATCCCGAGCTCAGGGCCAAATATAACAAGATAGAGGAATTCAGCAAGAAGATCGGAAACGATATGCAATTCTTTCACCTGAGGATTGCGAAGATCCCTTGCTCTCTGCAGACAAAATTCCTTCGCGCCAGGGGGCTTCAGAAATATCGCCACTTCCTGGAACGCATCTTTGCCGAGTCACGGTACCTTCTCAGCGAGCCTGAAGAGAAGATCATGAATCTGAAGTCTACAACTTCTTATGGAAATTGGGTGAGGATGACCTCCGACTTCCTTTCACGCGAGGAGCGCAAGGTGCTGCGTGAGGATGGCTCGTCTGCCGTCAGGCCCCTGCCGGAGATCCTGAGCCTTCTGAACAGTCAAAAGAAGAATGTACGGGATGCGGCCAACAGGGCATTTAATGATATCCTGAAAAAGCATGTCGACGTTGCCGAGATCGAGATCAATTCAATCCTTGCGAACAAGAAAATGGATGACGAGATCAGAGGGGTGCCGCGGCCGGACCTTCTCCGCCACATCAGCGACGATATCGAGAGCAGCAGTGTTGATGCGCTTATCAGTTCTGTTTCCGAACGGTTCTCGATCTCCCGGGATTTCTACGTGCTCAAGGCAGAGCTCATGGGAAAGAAGAAATTGCACTATCATGAACGGAATGTGGATTATGGAAAGATCAGCCGGAAATATCCCTATGGTGAGACCCTAAAGCTGATGAAAAAGGTCTTTGCAGGCCTGGACAGACAGTTCGCCGCAATTTTGGAAGGTTTTATCAGAAACGGCCAGTTCGACGTATACCCCAGAAAAGGGAAGGGCAGCGGAGCGTTCTGCGTGCATCACCTGATATCACAGCCGACCTATATCCTTCTGAATCATACGAACAAGCTCGCTGATGTGCTGACCTTGGCGCATGAGCTCGGCCACGGCATCAACAATGAACTGATCCGCGAAAAGCAGCACAGCCTGAATTTCGGCACGCCGACATCGACGGCTGAAGTTGCGAGCACGTTCATGGAGGATTTCGTGCTCAGGGAAATTCTG
>QKDO01000134.1 GCA_003252075.1 Nitrospirota bacterium | reverse complement strand
TCCCATCGCTGCCGCTCCAGTGTCGGGGTTTCATCAGAAATCATGACCACATTAACACCATAGGTATCTCTCAGGAACTCAAGCTCACCGACAAAGTTCTCAGGGCTCCTTCCTCTCCAGTTCCGCTGCCAGAAGAGCTGCTGGGAGCAGAAGCTGCACTGCTGGCTGCATCCGCGTGAAGAGCTGACGATCGCGAGCCGCGAGTTCTCCATGGTCCGGTAGGTATAGATGGGCCAGTCCACAAGGTCCCAGGCAAGAGGAAGCGCATCCAGATCCTTGATAAATCCGCGCGACGGAGTTACTGCAAGATTACCGTTGTCCATATACACGATGCTCTTTACCTTCGACACATCTCCGCCGGCATTCAGGGTATTCAGCAGATCGACAAGCGTCTCCTCGCCTTCCCCGCGCACGATGTAATCGACATAGGCCGCATGGTCCCTGAACATCTCCTCATAGCAGAAGGTCGGATGGACATTGCCGATTACCGTAACGATATGAGGATTGATCTCCTTCGCGAGCTTTAATACCTTCAGCGCGTCAACAATGCCGGCAGTAAAGGCAGTTGTCGCTACCACATCAGGTCTTTCCGCTTGTATCCGCTTTCCTATCGTCTCCAGCTTGTGCCAGTGGCTCATGGCATCATAATAAACTGGGTCATATCCCGCAGCCCTGAGGCTTCCCGCGATATAGACGAACCCGACATTAAGCCAGACTCCGGCTGATTCTACTACTCCAGAGTGATATGGAGGGGTAATAAGGAGTATTTTGCTGATCTTCTTCATAGAAACTTATTTATTTTAAGCAATTTATATACCAAACTTCAAGTAAATTAACCCTCTCCTCTTCTTTTCAGTTTGCGCTCGATATTTTCACATTCATAAGTTTAAAAATCGGTTCGGGAAGGATAGAAGGTCGCCGGATACCTGCAGCTCCGCGGTTGCATCTGCATACCACCAGGCACAGAGGGTGAAAAGTGACACGATATAATTGCATGAAGGTTACCGAAAGACCATCACATACTGCCAGTAGATGCCCGAGCCGAAGACCACAAGGAGTATGCCATGTTTCAGGATCAGCATCTTCCTGCGCACTTTTTCTGCGTCCTTACCATAGACATTATCCACGTAGGTAAACGATCTTCCCGCTCCCGTGGCAAAGACCGTTATCACACACGCAACCCCTGCCCAGAAGAGCTGTTTTTTGAGACCGAGCATAATGACGCCGACTTCCTCGGAAAAGGACTGTTTGCTGAGCCAGTAGATCGCAAGCACCGTCGCAGCCCAGCACCCGGCCGCGAAGTCGTGGACAAATCCGATGATAATCGTCAAAGCCTTTTTCATGCGTTATAGCCCCTTGGTTCCTGCCGGTAACTTCTCCTGATACCTGAAAGGCATGTGCATAATATGAATCACGCAATCCGGCTGAGTCAACAGCAAGGGCACGAAGTTTTTCAGCGCGTGTTTATTTGACAATAATCAGCAGCACCTTTCGGTTTGCGGACATTTTGGATAAACATCGCAAACTGCCTGATTTTCAACCGGTCAAGCTCTCACTCCGTCGCCGTCCAGGGAACTCCGCGACCATAGTTCATATTCTTACCGCATGTTGCGGGAGGGTTTCAGTGCCGTCACGTCTGAATGCACGATGCCTGGCATGCCATTCAGAATGTGAACCGATTACACCATGAGATAAAAGAGATCGCTTCCCACTGCATCTGTCATGCGCAAAATCCGCCACCTCTTCCATCACCTATTTTCATCTGCGGTGATGATCCTCTCCTATTTCTTTTTTTTCACCTTCTTCTGTACCGGCTTTTCAGACTTCAATCCCGCAGGGTGATCAGACAGTTTCTGCTTCTCCGCCTCTTTCTTAAACCAGTCGATTGGCCGGTCGGTCTGGTCCTTGAACGCGTTCAGGGCATTGTCACGCAGCTCGGCAGCCTCGGCCTCAGCTTGGGATACGAGTATCTCGTCCACCACCTGTGGACAGGAGGGAAGCGAGCCCGGCCGGGCCTCGATCTCCTCGCGCACGCTCGGTGAAACCTTCGGATCTTTGGCCATTGCCATCTTCAGTTCGATAGAGAAGTTCACATATCGCTCGAGCATACGGAAAATCATGGAGTCGCCCATCGGACTTCCTGCTGTCTCATCCGGCAAGGGAGATACTTTGCCATTTTCGATCTTTGCACGGCCGACCATCTCGCAGCCCTGCCCATTGTCGGTTGTGTACCCGAGATTATCGGTTATCACGGCAAGGACCGTCGGCACGTTCGCCAGATCCCAGTGCGCCAGGAGCCCTATCTCTCCGTCCGGCAGCGGCTTCAGTTCATCTATACTCATGGCCAGAACGCGCGACCACGGCGGTACAGGTCGCGTCCGCTGGCGCGGAGGCATTCCCTTTGCGTAGCGGCGCAGCGAATCATCAAACAGATTCGTTGCCGTTTCGGCCTCTCCCAGTACATTGACGCAGTGGGAGTTCGGTATGCCGAGGATCTCCTGAACCATCGCATAATAATCTTCCCGCTTCACCTCACCGAACCTTCCCCGATATCCTCCCCCATCGCATATGCGGCTCCCCGGAGGAAGGCAAAACTTCATCTTCTTGCGTCGACAGGCCTGAAAGAAGTAGACATAGGCAGAGGTAGCACCGATTAATGCGATGGGGACGCCGCTCGCCTCAGCCTCCCGCAAGGCCTTCAGGAGATCATTGACGAGAATGCCTGACTTGGCGAGCAGGAACATGCTGTCAGGAGCACCGAAATGCTGGCGAGTCTGGTCCATCCCGATAGCCATGCCCATGGAAGGGGCCATCTCGGGGCTTGGAGCCAGAATAAGGATGCGGCAGCGCCGTCCCGCCTCGAAATCCGGAAAGAGATAGGACCCTGTCATGACCCGGTTCGCCGTAAAGACAAGCCGCTTGCCGTCTTCGTCACGGAAGATCCGGCCCCGCTGGGTCAGACTCGTGGTACCGCCCGTCAGGCATGCCATGACGGATTTTTCGAGAGGAAAGGACGCTACGAGATGCGTCTTGAAGACATCATTGTATACCATGGGCACATCCTGCCAGCGGTCGATATCGCCCGGCTTCACCTTCTTGGCGTCGCAGAACTCCCGGAAGATGGGGTTGACCTGATAATGAAGCGAAAACATCCTGAGGCAGTAGTCGTTAAAGACATTCTCTGGTACCTTGGAGTCCACGCCCGCTTCAATGAACCTGAGGACATCTTCGGTAAGCCGATGACGCTCATTTTCTGCTTCAGATGGGCTCATCGGGATAAAGGGACTGCTGGACATTCGGGAAACCTCCTTGAAAATTACCGATTTTGACGTCAATTCGTCCTTACTGCAATTTTGTCAAAAATTATCTCTGGCGGTATTTTCTGTCTGTAGTGAAAAAAGAAGCATAAAATATGCCTACGGCCAACAAAAAGAGATCTTCATCAAAAAATCTTCATCAAATTAAGTTGTTGCATTCCATTTCCCATATGGGCCCCATTGGTATGACCCTCCTCATGCACAAAAAACAGGCAGCGCTGCCCAAATTCAAGGCAGTTAATTCCCTCCACGCCACGGAATGCGTCGCTTTGTGTCGATGGGATCTTTTCGGATAAAAGGACAATCATATGCTGCCATGCTGTGTGACATGCCTTTTTTCAGCTACGGTTGTTCTCTCAGCCTTCCATTTCTCATAGGCTATCTTATAGCCCTGCCGGACCGGGATCTGGTTCATGAGAGAAAGGATATGCGCTTCGGGGAACCCCGCCCATGGGATATTAAACATATGTTTCAGCACTCTACCTAATCGCAGCACTTCCAGCGACGTCTCATAGAACAGTTCTTCCCGCACTTCAGGTGTCATGGCCGGATCAGGATGCTCGAACAGGGCGTAGGCACCGGTGTAATACTCCCAGCCCATGTCCTTGTAAAGATAGGGCCCATACTGCTCGCGAAGCCTTGTTCCGGGGTACGGCACGACAAGTGAAGGGTGCATGCTCACACCCAACCGATCCGCAAGTTCGACCGACCGCTGGAAATCATCCAAAGAATCCTCGCGGCTGCCAAGCATGTAGAACAGCGACACATCGATGCCATGGTCCCTGATCGTGCGCACGGCACGCTCCCGGTCTACGCCTATCTTGCCGTCGGCGCCGTACGCCTTCAGACTTTCATCAGATATGGCATCCCACCCAACCCAGACGGTCCGCATGCCGCTCTCTCGCGCCGCGTTCAGCATGCGCTTCCCCTCCGGTGCAAGGACCGGCCGGAGACTACCGAAACCCATCCACTTTTTGCCGATTCCTTTCAGTTCCGTGAACAGGTCAATGGCCCTCTGCGCCTGGCCGACCCACCAGATGTTCTCATCGCCGTTGATATACATCTTTTCAGGAATTGCGGCCACATCGCGCACCACATGATCAATGGGACGGAAGCGGACCTTTGCGCCCCAGAAGGGCTTTACCGAGCAAAACGCACAGTTATAGGGACATCCGCGCGAGGTGTTCACGATCCGGAACTGATGCTTGCGCTTGCCTTGCAAAAGCCCGTACAGCGGTGTGGGCAGGTCATCGAGGGCGATCTGTGCACCACGGTAATAGGGCTCCAGATGACCAGACCGAAAATCCCGCAGGACCTGAGGCCAGACCGACTCTGCCTCGCCTATCACAACAGCATCGCCATGCTGCTTTGCTTCTTCAGGCAAGGCAGAGGCATGCATATTGCCGAATACGACCCTGATCCCCCGGGCCCGCAGCTTCGCGGCAATCTGGTATCCCCCAACTGCTGTAGGAGTCAGAATGCTTATTGCCGCCAGATCGCACTCCAGCCTGTCTATTGCATCAGGGTCAGCGCTGGCGCTGATCAGTTCAATCTCAATGTCCGGATCAGCCCGGCGGGTGAGCGCGGCGATGTACTCGAGACTTGGCGGAGCAACGGGCGTCCAGCCGAACGGCAGAGGAGGAAAAATAATACAGAGTTTCATGTCTATAAGAAACTGTCAGTACTCAGCATTAAGCTGTTCAGTCATAATTCGTGATACCGATGGCGCAGCAAAATGTTCCAGATGCAAGGCTTGCCAAACCTGAGGAATGAGGAGCACTGTGCAGTACCTCGCGGTGACGAAGGTTGAGCGTAACAACGCAAATGGACTTTTTGCCGTGCCATCAATGCTCTATACGGAAGCCCTGATGGAACGTCTCAACGCCAAACGGAATCCCCCAATAGCTGACTATCATGACGACAACAGCAATCAGCGCATACCATGCAAGCCTTCGACCACGCCACCCAAAGGTGATCCGCAAGTGCAGATATATACCATAAATAAGCCAGGAGATAAGAGACCAGACCTCAACGGGGTCCCAGTTCCAGTAGCTGCCTTTTACCTGGTTGGCCCAAAAGGCGCCCGAAACAATCATGAGACCATACATGATGAATCCCGCAGCAACATAGCGATAACTGAGGTTATCGAGCACCTGCGGCTCAGGCAGTTTATCGTATATCCCGCCGGACTTCCGTTCCTTGATCAGGAGCATTAATCCCAGGCCAGCCGCGATCAGGACCGAAGCGAATCCCGTTGAGGCTCCGATAATATGGACCCAGATCCAGGCACTCTGGAGGGCAGGCACAAGCGAGGTCGCCACCTCCTTCATGAGAGTCCCCGCCCATCCAAGAAGCACAAAGGCTATCGGCATGACGAGAACGCCCAGCGGCTGCACCTTCTTCGTGCTGAACTGGAAGATCAGAAAAATAAGGACCGTCATGAAGATGCCTAAAGTGATCGACTCGGAAATCGAAATAAACGGCGATATGCCCGTCGCTGACCAACGGAGGGCTATGACAATGGTATGAGGAACAAGTCCTATGAAGGCAGTATATAGTCCTATAGAAAAGAGCTTCTCATTCTTTGAGATCAGTCCGAAGATATAACTGAACGTGCTTATACCATACAGCCCTACAGCAGTCCAAAAAAGCATGATTTCCATCTTCATGTTTTCACCTCGGGCAAGATATATATAATTATAGCATTAACGGGAAATTATCAGCAGGCAGGACTAAGCGGTCGCTTCATTCTTGCAATCCCACGTCTGATGCATGCGCACTTATTTCTTCACTCTCCTTATTCGACCGATAAAGGTAATGACTATCCCCCCAAACCCTATCCATAGACTTGTCAGCACAATCGGCTTGCCGGGTTCGTACCGCACGTTCATTGCAACCCAGTAACTCACCTCCCGGACCGAGATCCGATACTCACCGGCATCAAACTCGTCTCCAACCGCAGCTTTGCCCTCAGCTATTACCTTTACCTCCTCCCTCTTGTCCCCCTCATTAAGCGGAAAAATCTGAAAAAAAGCCTCACCATCCCTTTCATTCAGCTTTGACGGGAGATAAGTCACCTGGAGGTTAAATATGGGTTTCGCGGGGGGCTGAGGAAATGGATAACTCTCCGGAGTAAATCTGGTACCTGTTGTATAAAGATACGAGCCGTTCTGTCGTTTCAGGCTCTGAAGAGGCGCATATACACCGTACAGTTCTTTTCCAAGTTTGTCATAAAGAATGACGAGTATGGAGTACCCTTCCCTGTCGTTAAGATATCTGAAACCATTATAATCGAGGCTGTTGGTTATATAGATGACCTTATGCTTCTTTCCGAAACCCTCGCCGACCTCAATCTCGTATGCCGCCCGCTTGTCCTCACCATCTACTTTATAATGGGGGTGCATCCTGACGAATGTCGTTTCGCCTTTCAACTTCGAAAAACTAAAATAATGTCCGTGGTCAATAAAATCATAACTTTCAGGATCTCCGCTGGACAGGGTCTCGCCTTCCGAAATTCTTATCGTCCCCCTGAAATAGAACAGGCTATTAAAAACAATGCCGCCCAGAATAGCGACAAAACTCAGGTGAAACAGGATCATGCCAAAGGAGACAAGTGTAAGCCTTCTGCCCCACATACGGGGAAAAAAGCAGAAGGCGACATTCACAACAAGTAGACTGAGTATTCCGTTGAACCAGAGAGTTCCGAATATCAGCCGGCCAGCTTCCGCGCCGCGCCATATCGTCACTCCTGCCACGCAGCAGGCAAGGATGGTAATCAGCAGCACCATGGCAAGCTTGACGGAAGAAAGAAATTTATATATTTTTCGTATCACTGAGAAAAGGTTCATCTTTCACCGCTATAAGCATCAAAGATCATTGCTGAAGACTTCTCGATACCTCAAGAATTATAAACTCATATTATAGCTTTTTTCATGTTTCTCACTGCAACGACTGATGCAACATGACAATAATGGGGGCACGGCGATCTTCGAGGATTACGGTATTTTCTTATACTGAAAAGTGAAAATTTGGATTACAGCCTTTCCACCTTCCAAACAAGCTTGTTGCCGTCCTTCACACCATAGGCGACCGATGTGCCGTCTGAGGTAAAGGCCGGCTGAAAAACCTGCTCGTACGCAGGATGCTGTTTTATCGTTTTGCCATCAATATCCGCTACCACCAAAAATCTTTTTCCGTCCTTACGCGCCCGGTAAACCAACCGTTTTCCGTCAGGACTGAACACCGGCGAAACCACCCGGTCAAATTGCGGCCCCTCCTTGCCGTTCACCACAATAACCCAGTCTTGACCCTTCCTTGCCGCATAGGCATAGCGACCATCCTTGCTATAGGTCAGGTTAGCTGCCTCATCGTACTTTTTGCTTTTCTCGTTACTGTTAAGAAAGGCCTGATGCAGAAAAAAACGATTTTGAGAAGTCAGCAAAACACCCACTCCCTTTTTGTCAGGACGTACCACCGGCAACTCCTGAAGGCGCCCCTCCGGAAACGGTTCTTCTCTGTCACCAAGTACGATCAGGCGCTTTCGGCCGCGCAGGGCACAGTAGGTCACTGACGAGCCATCATCACTGAGCGTCAGCTGTTCGATCACATCATAGAGCGGGCCCTCATGAACAATATCAGGCTCGGCAAAACTAAAATCGATGATCCCCGAAGTTTATTGCCCACAACCTGTGCTGCCGCGATTCTGGTCCTGCCTTTATTGGTTGTAAACAGAAGATCCCCGATGGACTTCTTGACGCTCTGCTTGCTGAACGTCAGATCACTCACAATCAATTTCATCTCGCTGTTGGAAGCTGCTGATTCAACATAGACGATCGAGTTCGAATCAGAACTGAACTCAGGGGTGGTGTAACTCGCTATCGTACCTGCGTTTTGCCTGTTGTCCACGACAATGTACCATCTCTCTCCTTCCTTCGCCTGATATGCAACATGTTGACCATCAGGACTGAAGATCGGCGTTAGTACCGCATCGTACGGTCTGCCCTCCCTGCCATCAACGACCATGCGCCACTTGCCATCCGTCAGAGCTCCATAGGCTATGCGCCGACCATTAGAACTGAGCACTACGCTACCGACAGAAGCATAAAGTTTTCCCGCCTTACCGTTATGCACAACATAGGCCTTGCCGCCCTTATCCGCTACATAAGCCACACCCTTCCCAAATTCGCTGAATATTACCTGAAAAGAAGCCGCCTGCTCCTGTGTCTCAGGTGCTGACCCGTGACCTGGAATAGCCG
>QKDO01000123.1 GCA_003252075.1 Nitrospirota bacterium | reverse complement strand
GAGGGCAGCTGCAGTATCCGGAATATTTCTCATGCCGAAGGATACGGTGACGGCATGGAAAGATTCTTCCGGAAAGTCCAGATCTTTCGCATCGGAATAGGCAAACCGGACTCTGGATGTCCGGGGGCCAAGCTTCCTGCCAGCTTCGTGAAGCATTTCCCTGCTGAAATCGACACCCAGAACCGATCCGCCTTGCCCGACCTTTCCTGACAGCAGAAACGCCAATTTCCCGGTGCCGGTACATACGTCCAGGACCTGCTCATCTCCTTTAAGGTCCAGGAGCGCAACGAGCCGTTTCCGCCACCTCTGGTCAAGGCCGAAACTGAAAAATGAGCTCAGGAAATCGATTTCCGATGCTATAGCTGCAAATATCTCCTGGATGAAGCTGTCCCTGTCGTGTTGTGCCGCTTGCTTCGGGGATGCATCCCTGGTCTGCTTCACCGGAGGAAGGTCCTGTTCGAAGCCGTGTTTCGTCTCGTCCTATGATCCTTTTGCGTGCCCATGTCCGTACCCTTTAGTGAGATTTACTTATCAGTCTATTAATAAGTTAAATGTTATTGTCGCATGAATCGCCGGCCATTTCATCATTTTTTTTATCCGCGCAGCAAGGGCATGCCCGTTGCGAACCTGCCCTCGTGATCCCTGCTTTGCTGATGAGCATTGCCTGTCCGAGACAAATATCCTACAATGAATCATAGTACACCTGGAGAGTTATGGAACCATATCTGTGCGGATTCCTGGGGAGGGACCGTAAGCTGTGCCGGAAAAGACCGCTGCAGGCGCACAAGCCCGTCTCCGCTCTTGCCATGCTGCTCATATGCCTGGCAGCATGGTGCTGCCTTACCCTGCCCACGGTTGCATCAGGCCAAGATGCTGCCACGGTCTCCGTAGAATCCAGCCTTCTGGACAAGGCGACGCGCTACAGCATCACTTCCGGGGGCTGTTCTATCACCTGGACGGCATACAGCGCTGAACTGAACAGAGTAGTTGTGAAGCACGCCTCCCGATGCCCTGATCCGGTCCCGTACCAGCTTTCGCTCCTGAAAGAGATATGCAGCATGTTTCTCGCACGGGATGCCCACACAGCTGACTTCCATACTCTTTTCTGGGGCGGCCTCGTACCCGAACAAGGTTCAGCCCTTTTCGAGATGCCCCTCCGGCTTGCCCTTGCCGCATACAAGTCTCCCGGATGGGATGCACGGAAGGGAAGGCCGAAACAGGGTGATATCAACGGCTTTGTGAAAAGCCTTGCCAACACAGAGCTGATCTACCTGGAACTGAAAGAATTGTTCAGGGGGTTTCGGCGGGATATCACCCTTTCCTCCGTAGAAAAGGTCCGTGTCCTTGCAGCAGGGAAGCTGCCCTTCTATGACCAGCTCAGAAAGCAAGGAATTCAAGCGTCAGACAAACTGCCCTTTGACTGCATGGCATGGTTCTCCGTGTCAGCTGCTGAAGGAGAAAAGATCAGATAATGCCGGAAGCGGGATTACACGTCTGCAGCGACTCCGGCATGTCGCTACACCGAGAAGGAGGCATCATGAGCAAGATCAGGTTTCAGCGCATCCCCTTAGAGGCACGGTTTCATAATCCGCTCAGAGATTTTGCTGAGGAACGCCATGAACTGGAAATCCGCAAGGACCCGCTCCTCGGTGATACCAGCGTCTATAACCCCTATCTCAAGGACAAGGCAAAGGCCTTCTTCGGGGACAGCAACCCTGACCTCATACATCGTCTTGTCGAAGAGAGTGAGAAAGCCTGTATCTTCTGCGGAGAAAAAGTCGAAAAGGGCACGCCGCGCTTTACCGCGGATTTTCTCCCCCAAGGTCGCCTCAGAGTGGGAGAGGCGATCCTTTTTCCGAATCTCTTTTCTCTCGGCATGCATCACCCGGTCGTCTGTCTTTGCAAAGCCCATTTCCTCCCGCTTTCGGGGTTTCACCCAGACCTCATAGCTGACGGGCTCACTGCCGTGCAGAAATTTCTCAAGATCGTCTATGAACGGGATGCCTCTGCTGTCTTTTCCGCGATAACCGCTAACTACTTGTTTCCGGCCGGGGCCAGTCTCGTGCACCCGCACATCCAGATGCTCGTAACCCCGGCTCCCTATTCCTATCACGGTCGGCTCCTCGGGGCCCAGCATGCCTATTACGCGGAGAACAGGACCGCCTTTTTCAGCGACCTGGTCCGGGAGGAAAGGAACGGTCCGCGCTACGTTGCCGGAAAAGGGCAGTGGCACTGGATAGCGCCCTTTTCACCGCTGGGCTGCAATGAATTCATGGCAGTCCACGAAACATCCGTTGATTTCGGCAGTCTGACCGCAATGGATATCATTGATCTCTCCTACGGAATATCGCGTGTGCTCAGCCTTTACGCTTCCCTCGGCCACCTAAGCTTTAACTTTGCCGTCTATTCGGCCAGGGAAGGCAGTCCCTTCACCGGCTCCCGTTGTATTATCAAGATCATAAGCAGGCAGAACCTTTATCCGAACTACCGCAACGACGACTATTTCCTGCAGAAACTCCTCCAGACCGAGCTTATCATTATACCGCCGGAGGAGCTGGCTCCCCGCCTCAGGGAGTGCTTTTGATATGCAGGACCAAAGGGATGGGACTGACAGCTCTGAAGGTCATGGGAGATGAGAAGATCTCAAGGGAAGGACTCTTCGTCGTAAAGGAGATTGGGTTGAGCTGAAAAGAGCAAAAATGATATGTTCTGCGCGTTCTTCTTTGCTTTATACCGCAGGAGCACCGGCGCTATACTAAATTTGCATTTTCTCCTATTATTGTCATATAGTACATCCCGCCTGATACTACGCTCATGGATGAAAAACAGAAAAAAGAGATACAGAAGATTCTTAACGGCCTGCAATGCTCAAAAGATTTTGCTTGTTATACCTCAGGGTTAAAAAATCTTTGCAGGGCCGAAGATATTGGCCTGGATTCGTATCTCATCTGCCTTGAAAATAATCCGCGGAAGTGCAAATTCTTTGCGACGGTCTACGGAAACAGGCATTTTTGTCAGTGTCCTCTGCGCGTCTATATAGCGAAAACGATGAAGGTCTGAGCCCGTTCTAACTGTTTCTCTGCACATGCGCCCTGTAGAGGATATGGTCAATCATCTGCTATACTTTTATGACGAACCGGTTTTCGCTGCATGCGGTTCAGGGGCCCTGCAGTTCTTTTGCGCTGAAACAACAGGGACAGGAAAAGGTAAATTAAATAAGGCTGCTGCTGCCTGAGGAAAGTGGTATCTTCTCCCGAAGGGCAGTTGCGGGTTGGAGGTTATCATGAAAAGACACAGGGATATTCAGAAACTTGCCTACGAGCTCTTCGAAAAAAGCGGTCGGTGTCACGGCAGGGAGATCGAGCACTGGCTTGAGGCAGAACGTATCATCCAGGCTCGTGAAATGGACAGGCATGCAGCAGATACTGAGGCGGCTGCAGTAAAGAAACATGTTCCGCGATCAGATGTACGGCGGCATGAGCCCAAAAAGACCGTCAGGACAAGAAAGACCAAATAGCGGAGACGTACCTTCTCACTGCCTCTGTTTCGCAGGCCGTTAGGAGCAGCCCGCCGCGGCGCACTTCTACCTGCCCTGAGAGAATAGTCCCTCGATCAGCATGAGTCCGTAGGGCGTCAGACGGACGCATTCTGAAAGCTTGCCATGGTCCTCAGCCACTTCCTTTGCAAGGGCCATGCAGGACTTGGCAGGACACTGTCCGCAGTCGATCTTTGGCAGGAACCGGTAGATCTCATGGGCATCGGGAACCATGACTTTATTGTAGCAGAAGAGCATGCCGCTTCCTGCGCCAAGGCCGGAGAAGGTCCATCAGTGATAATCCAAATCTCCTGGGCAGGTAAGCCCCTAATCTGTCTGAAGGTGAGACTGTGGATCCCCGCCCTCCACAACTACAGAGATTCTGCGGCAACCTCTTAATATATTGATAATTTTTCCTAAAAAGGGGGTGCGTCCCGTAATTACTTCTTCTCGACCGGGTAATTTGCCCCCAGCCATTCTTTCCATCCACCCTTAAGGGCCTTTGCGTTATAGCCTTTCTCGATCAGTTTTTCCGCCACACGGGCGCTTGTACCTTCGTTCAGTCATGCGCAGTAAAGGATGATCTCCTTCTCCTTTGCCAAGGTTCCGGCCCAATCATCAAGGGCCTCAGGGTCCATCCGGATGGCCCCGGTAATCTTGTCGCTGCTCATATCCCAATCTTTCCTGGTCCTCACATCGATCAGGACCAGATCGGGTGAACCAAGTTTCGCCTTCAGTTCTTCCTTCGAAATGCGAGGCGAATCTTTGGCGCTCTGCACGTTCGTGCATGCAACGAACACTGTGATAACCCCAAGCACTGCTAGCAATACCGCTCTTTTCATAGCTCCTCCTTCTCCTTCGGACCGATCAATGTTCCTTTGCAGTCCAACAGCTGTAACCTGTTGAAATGATTATCTGTTCTTCAGAAAATGCTCTGATTCTGACATGGTTAGATGCTTTCATTTTTCCCATAGCAGGGCTCCTAAATCGTATGTGTCACACACATACTAATTCCTGAGGGCAGCATCGGCTCACCGTGGAAGCATCTTCGGCCTTCGCATCCAGGTCTAGTTGACCGGAAGCAGCATAATCATGTTCGTACTTTCATGATATTGCCTGATGCTGCATACTCCATGCATATATTCTCTCACACTTCTGCGCATTGTGCGCTATGATGCTTCGAAAGCGCTTGCTCCTGATGCACAAAGGGAGCCAATGATCCTTGGTCTACCCCGCCACGTCTCCGCGTTTGCGTATCACATAGATACCGTCGCGGATGGTAAGGAACAGTTTCTCGGCTTGTTTGTCCGCATTCACCAGTTCGTTAAAGTCTGCCATGGCCCGGCTTTCCTCATCCTGCGGATCAAATATCCTGCCGTACCACAGGGCATTGTCGGCCAGTATCAATCCGTTGTTCCGCAAGATGCGCATGGATTCCCGGTAATAGGCAGTGTAGTTCTGTTTGTCAGCGTCGATGAATACCAAGTCGGTCTCTGCATCGGGCAGACTCTTCAGAATCTCCCGGGCCTCTCCCAAACGCAGGGTGATTTTTGACCTGCTGCTGCTCCGTGTGAAGAACTCCCGGGCGATCTTTGCGTGATCGGGGTTGTTCTCGATCGTCAGAATTCTGCCCTTTTCCGGCAGGACCTCTCCCATGGCAAGGGCCGAGTAGCCGGTGAAGGTGCCGATCTCTACGACCTGCCGCGCTCCGGACAACTGAACCACCAATTGCAGGAATCGGCCTTCGACCCGTCCGGTGAGCATGCTGGGATAGGCTGTCTTGGTGAGGGTAAAGGCCTCGACCTCCTCGAGGAGCGGCGACAGGGGTGATGTATGGGCCAGCGCATACTCCTCGGCCTCTTTGGCCACAATATCCATATAGGAATATACGCCTGCCGCGCTTTCGCCAAGCCTGCCCGAACCCAGCGTATCATGGTGCATAGGTCACCCCCTGGTCTCCTGAATAATGGTTACACCAAATCAATGTCCTGCTGCTCCTGTATCAGTATAGCATCCGTCCGCAGACTTTACCGGGTCATGCCTGCTCCTATGTCAGGCTTTCACGCAGCAGCCGAGACCGGCATTGCTGATCCGGAAAGCCGCCGGGGGTGAGGTCTCCGCACTTCACCCTGTGCCCTCTGCACGACTTTTGCCAGCATCACGCTATGACCCGAATCATACATATATTCCGGATAACCCGATATGATAGGAACAAACCCATGAAGGAGACTGTCATGAAAGAACTGCATGTGATCGAGATCGTGCCGAGGGAACGGCATCCTCTTATCTTCAGGACCTTTGATGCATTGACCACTGGCGAGGCCTTTGTGCTTGTCAACGACCATGACCCGAAACCCCTTTATTACCAGTTCCTCCACGAAAGGGAAGGCCTCTTCTCATGGGAATACCTCCAGCAGGGGCCTGATCTCTGGAAGGTAAAGATAACGAAGAAGTAGGGGCGGCAACAGTAAGGAGGTTCCCATGCTCGTTTCCGTTCTGACCGCAGTGCATGTCCTCGGGGTGGTGATCTGGATAGGCGGTGTTGCCTTTGTGACCATGATCGTCTTTCCCATGATCGCGAGGATGGAGGATTCGTTCGAAAAGGTCCTTTTTTTTCAGGGGATGGAACACCGTTTTGCCCGTATAGCGAAAAACTCTGTCGGCGTGGTCGGCATTACCGGCTGTTGGCTTCTGTATATAACCGGCGAATGGCGCATTCTATTCAGCATGGCCGGTATCGGGCCTACGCTGATGATCGTTGTCTGGACATCCTATCTGTTTGTGCTCCTCTTCGAGGGAAAGATCTTCAGGATGATCTTCGGGGGCAAAACTCAGCAGGACGCGGTAAAGGTCTTTTCTCTCCTGTCCCGTTTTCATTGGGTCATCCTTGGGCTGAGTCTCCTGGCAGTCGGCGTCGGTGTCTGGGCCGGGCACGGAGGGGTGCTCATATAACGGAGTGCCCGGCAGGTCAGATCCAATCCCTGTCTCTCATACTTTCGGAAGATGTTCCATCAAGATCTGTAAGCTTCACGTCTTTTCCCGGAAACATGAGCCTTCTTCTCCAGAGTTATGAGCCTGATTTCCTCTCCATGCCTTTCTATCAGAAATACTGAAGCCGCGATATAATACGACATGGACAGGATCTTGCGGATCGGGCTGCTGTTTCTCCTCTTCCTCCCCCTTTCTCCGGGCGCAGAACCCGGCAGGACCTATTCCAACCCCGTCCTCGTTGAAACGTATGCGATTAGCAGACCAAAGCCCGCGCCATACGCGGGCACCCTAGGCATAGGAGATCCAACGGTCATCTACCACAAGGGTACATACTACCTGTACCCGACCGGTGACAACCACAGCTACGATGTCTACGTATCCGGCGACCTGGTCCGCTGGACCAAAGGGCCGAAGGTCTTTCAGAGCAGCGAGACCGGCGTCTGGGCCCCTGATGTATTCTTTTGCACTGACGACAAGATGTTCTACCTCTATTACACGGTCAACGGCAGGATCGGCGTTGCCGCGGCAGACCGCCCCGACGGAGTGTTCAGGGACCGTGGAACCCTGATCAGCAGCGCCATCGATGCGCACCTGTTCCGCGATGGCGACGGTTCATACTATCTGTACTACACTCGGTACCCGGAGTTCGCGATAGTTGTCCAGCCTATGGACTCACCTGTCCAAAAGAAGGGTGCGCCTGTTCAGCTTATCTCTCCGTCTGATGCATGGGAGATGAAGGATAGGGCGGTGATTGAGGCACCGTGGATGATCAAACATCAGGGCGTCTATTACCTCGTCTACTCCGGGGGCAGTGCGGATTCCGAAGACTATGCCATCGGGTATGCTACAGCACCACACCCGACAGGCCCATTTACCAAATACCGGGGCAATCCTGTCATCCGGAAGGGAAATGGCATCTTCGGACCCGGACATGTCAGCGTCATCCAAGACAAGGCAGGAAAACTCTGGATGGTCTACCACCAGCAGAAGAATGCGACGAGGGGATGGAACAGGATCATCTGTATCGATCCCATCTGGTTCGATAAGAAGGGAATACTCCACGGAGAGGCATCACGGGCAACACCCCAGCCTGCTCCGGTTACGGACGGGAAACGCAAAGAACCCGGACAGAGGTACTGACTCAGGGATCATGATCATGGCAGGCAGCGGGACCATGCATCTGTCGCCCCGGATTTTACCTTCTCGTCATCTTTATTGAAAATTATTCTTCCGTCTTGAAAAGCCATAGTATTTGAGCGGTTTTATTTGCCCGATACTCAGACAGCATGTATTTGACAACAAAGGGGCAAATTCCTCGCGGTTCTAAGACCGACTGAGCAAGAATACCGTGTCCTTTCGCGACTATCATAAGTTCATGATAATCTGGATTGGAAAACAGAATAAACACTGTATCGAGCCCTGATTTCGGGAACAAAAAAAGACGGGGGCCAAAGCCCCCGCTTTTTTCACGCAGAACACTTCACTTTACTTCATCTTCTTGGTGACATTCGCGTTGAATGTTGCGGTCCCTGTAAACCATTCGCCCGTCGTGAGCATGCCTTCGATCGTGAGGGTTACCGGGTATTTGCCCTTGTTCGCGCCCGCCATGATGCTCTGAAGCTGATAGGTGAGCGATTGCTCATCCAGA
>QKDO01000102.1 GCA_003252075.1 Nitrospirota bacterium | reverse complement strand
CCTTATCCTCCTTGTCGTGTTCTTGCCCTTATATCTGCACATGCCATGCCAACCCTATCTCCTTGTTTTTTAACAAATCTCCACCTTCGCTCTCGTGCATATCCGCAAATTCCTTTCGCAGAGATGCAAAAAAAGAAGGGGGAAAGAGGAAATTGACGGGAAAGGCTATACCTGTTTGTCAGTCAACAACAAGAAAGGCGCACTTCAGATACTCGGTCTCCGGCATTGAGAGCAAAATAGGATGATCGGGTGCCTGCGCGCGGAATTCGATGAGCCGTATTTCCCGCTGAGCTCTGCGCGATGCATCGTGAAGCATCTCAGCAAAAAGTGTTCTGTTGAGATGATAGGAACAGGACGAGGTTGCCATGATGCCACCTGGTCTAAGGAGCCTCATGCTCATATCATTCAGCTCACGATAGGCTTTCACCGCTTCTTTCAACCTGCCGGTGCTCTTCACAAAAGCAGGAGGGTCAAGGACAATGAAGTCATACGCTTTGCCGCCCGACTGCAGCTCCCTTTCGAGAAAAGAAAAGACATCTTCACAGGCGCAGGAGACCCTCTGGTGCAGATTGTTGAGATCAAGATTCCTCTTCGTCCCTGCGATCGCCCTTTCGGATGAATCAACGCAGGTGATCTCTGCTCCGGATGATGCGAGATGCAGTGACCAGGCGCCGATATAGGAAAAGAGGTCCAGCCCCTTCCCTTCTTTTATATATTTCCTGAGGCTGATACGGTTATCACGCTGATCAAGGAAAAAGCCTGTCTTCTGCCCTTCATAGGGATCGACCTCGAATATTACCCCGTCCTCATGGATAACAGGGAGTTTCTCAAGTGTTCCCTTTACCACCTCTTTATACAGAGGAAGTCCTTCAAGAAGCCTTACCCTGCTGTCGTTCCTGATGATTATCACTCCGGGAGAGAGCAATTCGTCAATCACTTCGGTAACCAGATCCTTCATGGCTTCCATGCCAAAGGTAAGGAACTGGAGCACAATGCAGTGACCATATCTGTCTGCAACGAGCCCCGGGAGATAGTCACCTTCGCCGTAGATAACGCGATACGCATCGCGATTGCCAAACAGCCTTTGCCTCAAGTCGGCCGCTGCCGTTATCCGGCGACTCAGGAAACCCCGGTCTATGCCCTCGTCCTTTTTTGTGAGAAGTCTGACGGATATAAGGCTGTTCGGATTGACATACCCAATACCGATGAAAACATCGTGCATATCACGGACATCAACAAGCGACCCAGGAGCATATTTTTTCGGGTTCTCATACAGTTCATTCGAAAATATCCAAAGGTGGCCGCGATGCAGCCGCTTTGTTCTTTTGAGGTGTACTTTCTGCATTATAATCCCTGACACAGCTTACTACTGCTGCAATAGTCCTTTCTCAAAGACCTCGATGACCGAAGTTCAATTATATCATGGCGCAGGGAAACGTAATTGCATTGATAATAAAGAAGTTTTCATGCACACTTTACGGATATATCAGTTACAGCCTGTAACGCGTGGGCAAATAACAGAGCATTTCTTAAAGTGGCGCGATGCGCCCGGGAAACCAATGAAAAGGACATCTTTTTCACTAACTAGATCCTTACCCATTTCTCCGGTGCTGTTCACAGCCTATGAATCCCGATATTCCCGGGAAAAGACAGATGGGGGAGCTGGTTAACTAACTGAAGAAGCTGAACTCAGCTTATGATGTGCTTCAGGTTTTGCCGCATGACGCGGCATACTTCGAACTGAGATTCCGTTCGTCCTCCGCAAGATGGCATCTCTTGTATTTCCGGCCGCTGCCGCACCAGCATGCATCATTCCTGCCGAGGTTTCTCGGCTGACAGTCTTCTTCCTTTCCTACGAAATAATGTGCTATGCTTTTCAAAATTTTCATGTTCCGCTATCTCCTACATTGAACGTTTTTTTCTTTTCTCTACTGCGTCCTTCATCTCCTCAGGGACATATCCCCTGATAATAATGCCCTCGATGTCTATGAGCGGCACCATGGTTGAGCCGCCGCTCAATCTTTTCATTTGTGCTACCCTTTTGCCGTCATTTTCAACGTCATACTCGATCAGACTCACCCCAAGGCCTTCAAGGTATTCACGGGCCTTCCTGCAGTATGGTCACCACGGGGTCATGTACATGACAACCCTGATGTCACTGTTCTGACGCTCGGTCAGAAGTACCGCAGATGGCTTATCATGCCCCCTTGCTGCCATATCAGGGATCAAGAGGAACGAACTGATAACGGCGACGAAACAAAGTGTAAAACGTCTCATCTGATTGAACACCCTTTCCGCTATTTTGTAACGATCTTATACCCTTTTGCTGTCCACTCGGGATAGCCGCCCTGGAATATCCGGATATTTCGGTAACCGGCATTTTCGGCTGCGACCGCAGCCTGCTTCGAGAGACCTCAGCCCGCTCCCCGGCAGTAAAAGATGATAAGACGGTTCTTATTCTTTGGAAGCAGGGTTGATAAGTCGACGAGTTTCTCCGGAGGAATATTTACCGCCATCGGGATATGACCATCCAAGAATTCCTTTTCCGTGCGTGCATCAACAATGGTAAACTGCTTCTTTGCATCCACCATCTTCTTCAGTTCATCAACAGAGATAATCCCCTGTTCAGATGCAGCGACATAAGAAACCGCCATAAGAAGCAAGAAGTTCGCGACGAGCAGACGTTTCAGCATGGTAAATCTCCTTTCATATAGTTTCATTATTTCTTAACTGTTATTTTATCAGAAGTCAACCAGTTCGTGTTGGCTCTGAGCAAACAATTTTCCCTTTCTGATCACTTGGCAGATAGTAAATCCTTCCAGAACCAGAGCATCGGTTTGCTGTGACCCTTCAAGGGGACCGATGCATGCAGTGCGGGTAGCATAATCATAAGAAAATGCCGGCCACGATCATCAGACGGAATCCTACGTTGCTCCCAGGAAGCAACGTTACTCCCTTTTCATATGCCCTGCTTACCGCGGCCAGATGTCCATCAACAGCCCGCTCAAGATTATGCTTCGCTGCAGCACTTCCGGAACCTCTGCTATGTACGGAAAGACAGCATAGTAGAGTCATTGATCACGCCTGCATTTCTACCTGCATGCTGAACAGCAGGGCTGATAACCCTGCTGCCCGTGATAATCATACGCTGATTTTGGCCTGCCATATTGCTGGACACGTTGCCTATCCCCTTTATCCTTCATCAATATATTATCATTTATCGACCATTCGGCAGGATGGCGGTAATAGCTGTGCTCAGTATCGTTCAAGTCAACGAATGATTGTTCCCTCTGCTCCGAGTATTTGCGATGCGTGAACAGCAAGGTCTTTTCCTGTGCCAGCCACCCTCACGGCACGAAATCTCTCCATTTTGCCCTTTCCGGCTGTTGATATCGTTCACTGTTTTTTTGAAACCCTGTATGTTAAAATTCAAAATGCTTGAGGAGATCGGTACCATAATAAGTATTGAGGGACACTATGCCAGGGTCTCTGTTCCGAAAAAAAGCTCATGCGAGGGCTGTACCGCAGGAACCTGCTCTGTGGGAGAACAGTCCATGGAGATTGAGGCCCTGAATAAAGCGGGGGCGGTCATAGGTCAGCGGGTGAGGGTTATGGTACACTCCTATGCCTACATGAAAGGGTCCATGATCATCTACGGTATTCCAGCGATTTTTCTGGTGATCGGCGCTGTCTTTGGAAAGGAGATCATGCCCCGTTTCTTTCCCTCGAAGGATTCCGATATTCTTTCCGCTCTTTTCGGGTTCAGTTTTCTCCTTGCATCATTTATACTTATTAAATTCTGGTCCCAAAAACAGGCAAAAAAGACCGAGTCGACTCCGGTCATTGAAGAAATCTTGGATCAAGAATCAGAATAGTAAAAGCTTCAGGCTTCTGATACGGATAATGAGAACAGGAAGCAGTCATTACCTGTTCCTTGCCGCTGGCAACTTACTAAAATAATAGAGGGGGTTGTATGTCAAATTTTGAGACAGGGAACATCAGAAATGTCGCAATGATCGCTCACAGCGGTGCAGGAAAAACGTCGCTGGTCGAGGCAATGCTCTTCAGCTCCGGCATGACCGACAGGCTGGGCAATGTGCAGGACGGCACAACAGTGACAGACTTTGAGCCCGAAGAGATCGACAGAAAGATAACCATAACGTCATCCCTTGCTTTCTGCGACTGGAACAAATACCGCATAAATCTCATCGACACGCCCGGCTTTATCAACTTTATCGAAGATACCAAAGGCTGCCTCAGGGTGGTCGACGGGGCTGTCATCCTCGTAAGCGCGATCTCAGGCGTTAAGGCCGAGACCGAAAAAGTCTGGAAATATGCCTGCGAATACGAGATACCGAGGATCGTATTTATTAACAAGATGGATAAAGACACGGCAAATTTCGAGCGAGCACTTGATGAGATCCAGCGTTCATTCGAAACAGAGCCGATCCCCCTGCAGATCCCGATCGGCTCCGGCGAATCGTTCTCCGGCATAATCGACCTTGTGCATATGAAGGCGTTCACTCTGAACAGCAACAAAATTACCAAAGGCGAGATCCCTGCTGAACTGAGTGCAGAGACCGATAAATACCGAAAAAAACTCATAGAAAAGATCGCCGAGTCAGACGATGCATTGCTCGAAAAATATCTAGAAGGAAATGAGCTGACACAGGATGAGATCGTCGCCGGCATAAAGGAAGGCTCGCTTTCGAGAAAATACATACCGGTTTCATGCGGAGCAGCGACAAAGAATATCGGCACAACCAATCTCATGGATACGATTCTGCTCTGCCTCCCCTCACCGGTAGAGATGGCAACCATTGCTCCTATCCGGGGAAAGAACCCGAAAGACAACGCGGAGATACTCCGGAAACCTTCAGATACGGAGCCTTTGTCCGCATATGTGTTCAAGACCATTGCAGACCCGTATGCCGGTAAGCTCTCGCTCTTCAGGGTTTATTCGGGCGTACTCAAGGCGGATTCAAACGTCTACAATTCGACTGCCGATACCAAGGAAAGGATCGGGCAGGTCTTCTACCTTCAGGGGAAAAAGCATGTCCCGGTGCAGACACTCGGTGCAGGAGAGATCGCCGTTGTCGCAAAACTGAAAGAGACGAATACCGGCGACACCCTCAGCGATGATGCAAAGCCGATCATCCTCGAAAAGGTAACATTCGCAAACCCGATCATCTCCTATGCGATAGCTCCTAAATCAAAGGGTGACGAGGAGAAGGTGAGCGTCGCCCTTCATAAGGTGCTGGAAGAAGACCCGACCCTCAGGTTCAGCCGGGATGAAGAGGCCAAGGAAATGCTCATCTCAGGAATGGGACAGGTGCATATCGAGGTCATGCTCGAAAGACTGAAAAGACGGTTCGGCGTCGAGATAGAGATGAAAACGCCCAAGATACCCTACCGTGAAACGATCCGCGGGTCGGCTACCGTACAGGGCAAATACAAGAAACAGTCCGGTGGAAAGGGTCAGTACGGTGACTGTCATATTACCATCGAACCTCTGCCGCGAGGAGCCGGCTTTGAATTCGTTGACAAGATCGTCGGCGGGGCTATCCCGCGTCAGTATATACCTGCAGTTGAGAAAGGCATCATCGAGGCAATGCATGAGGGAGTAGTTGCCGGCTACCAGACCGTTGACCTCCGTGTGACGCTTTTCGACGGTTCTTACCACACGGTCGACTCCTCGGAAATGGCCTTCAAGATAGCAGGTTCCATGGCTATCAAAAAGGCTGTTCAGGAAGCCAAGCCTGCCCTTCTGGAACCGATCATGAAGACCGAGATAACCATACCGGAGGAATCTCTTGGCGCCATCATCGGCGACCTGAACTCAAAACGGGGCAAGGTGCAGGGAGTCGAGCCGCAGGCCGGCGGTAACCAGAAGATTAACGCGCTCGTGCCAATGGCAGAAATGCTCACTTATGCAAACCAGCTTCACAGTCTTACGTCCGGCAGGGGACTGTACTCCATGGAGTTCTCCCACTATGAAGAGGTCCCGGCTCACCTTGCGCAGAAGATCGTTGCTGAAAAACAGGAAAAGGAGAAGCATGCTTGACAGACTCGCATATCAGCTCCTCTGCCTGCTGTTTGTTCTTGCAGCTGCAGTGTCTGCAGCTGCAGCGCAGCAACATCAGGCAGACCCTGACGAAGCTGATGAAGAGGAAACTGCCCAGCCAGCTGAACCTGAACCGCCAAAACAGGTAACAAATATCGAGATAAAAGACCATCTTCTGACCGTCGAAATCGAGAACACGGATTTCGGTACGGTCATCCATACGATAGCAGACAAGGCCAATTTCAAGGTTCAAGGGTCGGGCACGTCATTCGGAAAAAAACTGAACACCAAATTTTCAGATATTGAGATCGAGAGGGGTGTCTCCCGGCTCCTCACTTTGGTAAAGGAAAGCAACTACCTTATCCACTATGATACGAAGGGTGATATCAGCACGCTGGAGATCTACGCGTCCGCTCCCGGAAGTCCTGCGGTGTCCGGACTAAGACCTCCCGCAGGGGTACAGCCGCTCGTGCGGCCGCAGTTGCCTTCTCCATTGCAGCCTCCGCGGCCTGCAACCATCCAGCCTGTGCCGGTACGGCGCCCGGTTCCGGTCCCTGCGCGGCCGGCAGCGCCTCAGCCAGGCGCGGTAAAACCCCAGGTTTTTCCTGACAACGAAGATGAGGAAGATGACGAAGAGATCGAAGAAATACCCTATGTCCCTTCGCAGACCGCGCCTCGATTTACTCCCAAGAGGGAATAGCCGGCTATTTATTGCGTGCCTTGGCCTGTTTTACAGATACGCGCCTGCCCATCACCATCATATCGTCGAGCGAATGGATGACCATATCAGCAAGGTCAGCAGGCACCTCAACAAAAGTGAACGCATCATGGACGTCGATCTTGCCGATCCTGCTGCCCGGTATCCGTGCGCCGGCGGCTATCGCTTTCACGATATTGTTGACAGATATTTTGTCCTTCCTTCCGATGGTCATGAATAGCCGCGCTATGCCACTGCGTTCCACCGGATCCTCCACCGATGTAACCTTGGGTTCTCCATAGGCAAGGCATAGGGAGGCGGCCGCAATGTCCTGAAGACTGCAGGCGGTAGCCAATCCTTCGACTGTCCCGAGATACCCTTCATGCTTCCTGTCGGTTATAATCGCGGTAATCTCCTTAATAATGCTCTTTTCCTTGGCTTTCAGAACCTCTTTCGGAGATGGAAGTCTTTTTTTGTCAATCGTGGTCCTGGCAGTCTTTTCAATGAGCCGGAGGTGGCGGTATTCACGTGGCGTCACCAGCGTTATGGCAATACCCGACTTCCCGGCCCTGCCGGTGCGGCCAATCCGGTGGATGTAGTTCTCAGGGTTCTGCGGTATGCTGAAATTGATAACATGGCTCACGTTCTTAATATCCAATCCGCGGGCCGCAACGTCCGTAGCAACCAAAATGTCAAGCTTTCCCCTCTTGAACTTGTCCATCACCTCATCCCGGTGGGCCTGCGTGAAATCCCCGTGAAGGGCATTTGCGTTATACCCCATCTGTTGGAGCTTCATCGCCACATCGTCCACATCCCTCTTGGTATGGCAGAAAACAATCGCCAGTTGGGGATCTTCCACATCGATGAGACGGGTCAGGGCATTGATCTTGTCGGCGTCCTTCACCTCGTAAAAGACCTGTTTGATCTCAGGGACGACAATGTCCTTGGGGTTGATCCTGATCTTTTCCGGCGAACGCATATATTTTCGTGATATATTTAGTATTGCCTGCGGCATGGTAGCTGAGAACAGCAGCGTCTGGCGCTCTGCAGGAGTTGCGGTAAGGATCGTCTCGATATCTTCGATAAAACCCATGTCGAGCATTTCGTCAGCTTCATCCAGAACCACAATCCTGATGTCAGACAGCGAGATCGTCCTGCGCTGGATATGATCAATAATCCTGCCGGGTGTACCGACAACAACATCCACCCCTGTTCGCAGCGTCCTGATCTGGTTCTCCATGGATTTTCCGCCATAGACCGGGAATACGTGGACGTTCTTTCCACTGCCTATCCTGTTCAGTTCCTGTGCAACCTGCACGGCAAGTTCGCGGGTGGGTTCCATGACGATAGCAAACGGTTTTCTGCCCTTTTTCTGCATTTCAATGATCGGGATTCCAAATGCCGCAGTCTTGCCGGTTCCGGTCTGGGCCTGCCCGATCAGATCGATCCCCTGCATGATGCGGGGAATCGCTGCAATCTGAATAGGGGTCGGTTCCTCGAACCCGATCTTCGAAATAGTCCGCAGGGTATCCTTGCTTACGCCAAAATCCTCAAATTTCATGCCATGGTATCCTTTCCTGTAGACAGAACTGTCAAGTTGCAACTTACAGCTTCAGCTCCATGAACGTCACCGGATTAACACTGGCATCCTGCACCTTCACACCGAAATGCAGATGCGGTCCGGTAGACCTTCCTGTTGACCCGACAAAACCGATAATTTCTCCCTTTGATACATTTTTCCCTTTATTCGTGCCAAAACTGTCCAGGTGCATATAGACCGTGAAGATACCCATGCCGTGCGCGATGACAAGGGTATTGCCACCAAAATAAAGCTCCTCTGCCAGAACAACCCTTCCGCTGTTTGACGCCCTGACCCCCTCGCCTTCTTTCCCCCGGATATCGATTCCCCGGTGAAAGCTCACCGTCTTGTTATTGATAACCCTCTTTACGCCGAACTGTGTGGATACCTCATTCTGCAGAGGGAGCAGAAAGCTTCCGTCCCACATCTTCTCTGCTTGTTCTATCCAGAGGGCCTTGAGAAGATTCTCCTCTCTTTCAACCCGTCGCATGTCATCAGGGCTGAGCGTCACTTTATCCGGAGGCAGGGTTATGCGCATGACCGCGGGCGCATGACGCCGGACAGTAATGGTCGCGCGTCTTTTCCTTTCTCCTGCGGTAACCATAATCCGGTACTTGCCTGGCTTCAGAGCCAGATCAGCTGCACAAACGGCTATTGCGCAGTCATCCCCACAGGTGACGAACATGAACTTCCTGCCGGCGAAGAATGCGACAGGATGGCGCGCCTTGCTCAGCTCCGTGATCCTAATAAGAAAAGGGTCGCCGGGAGAAACCGTTTGGGGATCTGTTGTGACCTGGAAAGCATCCGCTGGTGTGGCAAAAAGCGTCCCAGCACACAACAGGAGCAGGGAGAAGAATAACACGATTACTCTCATCATCCGAGAATGACCGCCCTCCCTCGTCATATCAGCAGGACAGCACAAAACCTTCGTATGCGCTCTCCGGATGACGATATGCATAGTTCCGGATTCTCTCGATAAGAAACAGCATCTGCTCCCGTGTCTGCGCCCTGAAAGCGTCTTCCTTGACGGTCCGTATCTCATGGAGACCCTTCACGTACCAGGAAAAGAGCTTACGAAAAAGGATGGCACCGCTTTTGTCTCCATAAAAGGTACAGATAAGATCCAGATGCCTTCTCATGGTATTCGCTATCTCACCAGGAGCAGGCCGTTCCGGTATGGTGCCCGTTTCAAGGTAGGATATCGTGTCCCTGAATATCCAGGGGTTACCGAGAGACCCGCGCGCTATGGCAACAGCATCGCACCCTGTTTCATGAAACATCTTTCTGATCATCTGAGGTGAAATCGCATCTCCGCTCGCGATCACCGGAATGGAAACCGCTTCCTTCACGTCTTTGATTACCGCGTAATCAACTCTCCCGCTATATCCCTGTTCCTTTGTTCTGCCATGGATCGTCAAGGCGCTTATGCCCGCATCTTCGGCGTGAAGGGCTACATCTCTGGCATTGACCGAATCCCTGTCCCATCCCGCCCTGATTTTGACCGTGACCGGTACATCCGAGTTTTTCACAAGGACATCAAGCAGTGATCTCAGTTTTTTCGGCTCTCTGAGAAGACTGGCTCCTTTGCCCTTTTTTGTTATCTTCGGCACAGGACAAGCAGCATTGAGATCGATCATATCAAAACCGCAGGGGCGAATATTTTCGAGTGCCTTCAGCACAGCCTCTTCTTCGTTTCCCAGCAGCTGTGCTCCAAGGGGCCGGTCTTCAGCCGAAGAAGAGAGCATCCGCCTTGTCCTTTTCGATTCATGCACCAGTGATTGGGAAGATACCATCTCCAGGAATGCAAGCTCACACCCGAATGACCTGAGGAGAAGTCTGTACGGGAGATCAGTGATCCCGGCCATGGGAGCAAGAAGGAGGGGTTGCGATAAGGCTATATTTCCGATGGTAAACACAGGATATTTTAGCTGACAGCGCACTCTTCTGTCGATGCGTCCCTTTTTGGAAACCTTTTCACTGTTGTCGGGTTTTATTCGCAGAAATCTGTGGTAAGATAGACCACTTCATACAAGGGAGGCACCTAATGATCAAGAAGAGCCTTATCATTCTCTGCAGCAGCTTTTTTCTTTCTATCATGATCAGCAGCAGCCCTGCCACCGTGAACGTCAACATCGGAATAAATGTCCCTCCTCCCCCCCCTCCTCTGCTCCTGCCGGCCCCGCCTGATGTATTCGTCATTCCGGGAACCTATGCCTACTTTCCCCCTGCAGTAGATGTGGACATCGTCTTCTACGGTGGTTACTGGTATCGTCCGTATCAGGGATACTGGTATCGTTCCTCAAGCTATAACGGTAAATGGCGTTACATTGAAGAGAAACGACTTCCCCGGCATATTCACGACCTTCCCCCGAACTGGCGCAAGACACCTCCCGGCCAACAGCATATTCCATACGGTCAAATGAAGAAAAACTGGAGGACGTGGCAGAGGGATAAATATTGGGACAAACACCAATGGAAGCATGAAGAAAAAGAGCATCACAGGGAAGACAAAGAACACCGCAAGCAGGAGAAGCATGGACACAAGGGCAAGAACCATTACTGATGAACACATCGCGCCTTCAGGGGCAGGTCTTCTGCCTGCCCCATCACGTTTCTTCTCCATTTCACTGAAACGGCCAGGCGGTATGCACCGAGAGCCCGGCAGTTCCATCTATTCTTACCTTCAGCTGGTTCCACCGGAGCAGATGCCAAGATTACTTCAGCATGACTTTGGTCTTCATGAAGGCGGTAAGCGCATCAACCCGTTCCTTGAGCTTCTCTAGCTCCTTGAAATGGAGCGATTGCGGCCCGTCGGAGAGCGCTGTCTCAGGTTCCGGGTGCACCTCGACCATAATACCGTGAGCTCCTACAACTGCAGCAGCCAGCGAGAGCGGGGAAACAAGGCTTCGTTTTCCGGTTGCATGGCTCGGGTCAAAGATCACCGGCAGATGGGAACTTGCCGCGACAAGCGGGATTACTGAGAGGTCTGAGGTATTCCTTGTAGCGGTTTCGAATGTACGGATACCGCGCTCACAAAGGATCACGTCCGGGTTACCCCCAAGAAGAATGTATTCCGCCGAAGACAGCAGCTCCTCAAGCGTTGCCGAGAGACCCCGCTTCAGAATGACCGGTTTTCTGATCTTGCCGACCTCCTTGAGCAGGTCGAAATTCTGCATATTCCTAGCACCGATCTGCAGAATGTCAGCCTTCTGTGCTGTCATCTCTACCTGGTCAGGGCTCATCACCTCCGTGGCAACGAGAATGCCGACTTCCTGCCTGACTTCATCCAGTATCTCTACGCCAACCTCCCTCAGCCCCTGAAAGCTATGCGGGCTTGTCCTCGGCTTGTATGCCCCGCCGCGCAATACGGAAATGCCGAGTTTCTTGACAAAGCGGGCCGTTTTGAAAATCTGTTCCCTGCTCTCAACAGCACAGGGGCCGGCAATAAAAAGGAACGGGGACTTTCCGCCTACCTTCACTGTGCCGCCGAGCCTGATGACCGAATCGGACGGATGAAAATCCCTGCTTACCAGCTTGTAGGGTTTGGTAACATGGATGACTTCGAGGATCCCTTTCTGACCTCTGAACGGAGCATCATCAATCCATCCCTGGTTGCCGATAATACCGATGGCAGTCCTCTCAGCGCCGGGGATGGCAACCGGTTTCAGCCCCATCTTTATGATCGTGTCTTTTATACGTTCTACGTCTTTATGCGTTGCAGAATGATGCATCACAATAAGCATGAGAATCTCCTTGTCAGTTTTGTCTATTCTATAAGACAGAAAACCAAATAGCAATGAGAACACCAGCAGGTATCTGGTATACTTACATAGGAAATCAAATCGAACATGGAAGCCTTGACCATTCGACCAAACTGCATACTCATTTGCCGTACTGCAGCCTGCCTCCTTCTTTTCCTTATAATATCCCTTTCAGCTGTTTTTGGCGCTGACCGTGAAACCGAGATGTTCAGCAAGGGGTATGAATACCTTTTTTCATTTAATCCGGATAAGGCAGCTGAGACCTTCCGGGCATTTCTCAGGGAATTCCCGCACAGCTCAGCGCGCGATGCTGCCCAGTTCTGGCTCGGTAAAGCGCTTATCGCTCTGGGATCATATACTGAAGCAGAACAGCTGTTTCTTGACATTAAGCAGGGATTGCCTGAAAGCCCATTCCTTCCCTTTATTGACAACGAGTTGGCTGAGATCGCAAAGGCACGTTCTTCGGTCACGGGAAAAGAAGGGAAAGGGACCGCTCCGTTAGCAGAGAATGTTCCGTCCGATGATGCCTATAGCTCAGAGGAAAAAGACCAGCGGATAGCTCAGGTCATAGATGAACGGGACAGGATGAGGGCTCTTCTTGAAGAAGAGAAGAAAGCTGTCAGGGACCACCAGCTCCGCATATCAGATCTTGAAACAAAAGAATCACTCCTGAGAAAACAGTATGCAGAAGCCGAAGCAAAGCTGCAGACGATCGCTGACATGGAAAACACGCTTCGGCAAATCAGGGATGAACGGAACAAGCTGTTATCTGAAGCAGAGAGACTTCGGACGGAAAAGAGCCGTACAGAAATCGACTTTGACCAGAAAAGAGAACTGCCGGGCAGTTCTGATCAGAAACTGCATGCCCGTGATTCTCTCCTGCTGAAGATCTCCGAGCTGGAGCAACAGGTCTGGCAAAAGGAGGCCGAGCTTTCCGATGCCAAAAAAGTCCAGGAGAACATCCGGCGCGAGGCAGAACAGGAAAGAAAAAGCGCGGATGCGTTACGTGCTGACATTGCGAGGTTGAGTCAGATTGAGCTCATTTTTAAAGAACTATGGAGAAGTTACGAAGAGGTGATTTCTGATACAGATCAGAATTCCGCCATGCTCAGGGAAAATATCACAAAAAATAAAGAGCGGCAGACTGAAATAATAACAAATACCCGCACGCAGCTCAAGGAGCAAAGTACCGCAGCAGAACAGCCACCTTTACCGAATCAGGAAGGGCAGTTGTCCTTGAAGCCTGATTCGCCACAGGATGACTTTCTTCTTATCCGGGGGAAAGTCTATACTCTCCCGCAGATCATACACGCCGTTTCGGCTTCGGAGCATGCCATTGAGAAGTTGGGTATACGGGAACCGATTTGGAGGACAGGAAACCCCCTTGATGACTTCATTAATGAACAACTCCTCAGTGAAGAAGCAGTAAGATCAGGTGCAATGCCGGATGAAAAAGGATATCAGGAAACGGCGGACCATTATAAGCTTGCAGCGAATGAAGCTGATTATCTCAGAAGGTTGATGATAATCGGCAACTTCATCGAGAAGACCTATGAGTATGCCACGCCCGACCTCTCCGTCGAGATACTGGCCGTCGATTATAAGAATGGCAAGTCATCGCAAAAAACGGTGACTGCAGCAGACCTCCAGAAGGCCGCGCGCTCCGGAATGTCCTTTGAAGAGATCCAGAAAACATACCGCGACTCCGTACAATTTTCCCGTTTGCGCGTTGATGAGTTTAAGTCGCTCTACAAGGATAAGATCCAGATAATCGGAAAACTCAATTTTCTGAGCGAGGAAACCGCTGTCATCTGGTCGGATAAAGGATACATGGTCATCAAGCCGATTTCCGGCCGCAAGCAGTTCAATCCTTTTGTCGGGTTCCCGAAAGATGAAGAAGAAATGATCAGTTCATTCCTTTCGGGCTATATTGCCGAACTGAGGAAAGGTATGTAGTGAAACGAGTCCTCCGCCTATAACGTTCTTAAGCCCTCAGAGTCCGTCCCATCAGCCCAGACATGCTGATCTGCTTGTCGAGGGAGATGTAAATATTATTTCTGCACACGCAGTCATCTCCCGAACGCCAGATTGATACTATGACGTGAGCGTGTCTCCTGCAGAAACGCCTAAGTTGATATTCTCTCCTGTATCGTCAAGCCGGAAATACTGCCCAAACGTGGCAGCATTCAGTCAGGCAGGGGTATTTTTTACGGTCAACCCGCCTCGTGATATCACGTTCATGCTTCGTCACGTTCAGCACCAACACAATGCTGTCAGCCTCTTTTTAGCAAAAGAAAGGTTGTAACCGATGGGGTCCGGCCTCCGCTAGGAGAAATGTAAACGAGGAAGTGTTTTTCCTCTTCTTATCCAATCCTACCATGATGAAGAATATATGAATTTATTGCCGGCGGTCCAGTCTTCATGCGGGTAAGGAATAAAGTACAGGGAATGTTCAGCGACAACAAGCCTCATCTCAAAAAAAGGGCTCTGCACCTCAACAAAATCGCCCGCAGTTGTCTCTCAATTGATGTTCTATCGGGATCGACATCCTGTTTCACGGTACGGTGATTCAGATCACTTGTTATCAGAAACAACCATGGTATAAGTAAATTAACCTCCTTATCTCCAGCCCCGAAAGGGGCTTTTCTCTTTTCTCCTGCATCTTTGTTCTTATCCCTCTTTCTGACCATCCGCTGGGAGAAGGAAAATTTGATGCTTCCTTTTCCCGAGATTCTGCCTGGGCGCTGTCAGCACTATCCCCATACGGCAAAAGCTGACAACTGAAGTCAAACAGAAAATCCCAATCAGTTCGCTGCTTTGGCCTCCAGCCGGTTCAGCTCAAGTTTTGCCTTGGACAGCTTCTTGAAGTACTTTGCCACCTTCTGCATGTTGCCTGCCTTCACCGCCTTGAACAGGTCCCCTTCAAGCTCTGCGACCTCAAGGCGCTCGTAGTAGTCCATCATCTCCTTCAGATGAGCAAGTACGATCATCCCGGTCAGCACCGGATGGTTGTTCGTCACATTCGCGTCCTTGAACCGGGTGCCGTGCTCAAGCTCCACTTCGAGGCCGCGGCGGAAAGCTTCCCGCAAAACAGGCATTCTTTCCGTATTCACCGTTTTGAGGATGATCCCGGCCTCCTTGCCGGTCACCTTTGCATCCTTCATCTTTGACCAGTCTCTCAGCTTCAGCTTCCTGCAGACCCTTCTTACTTCATCGCTCGTAATATACTCAGGAACTTTCATGACACCCTCCTTTAGCGGTTCTTATTCTTAATCTGCCGAATCTCCTGCTCTCACTTTAGCGACAGCGTGCGCGTACATATTTCCCAGATCTTTGAGCATGGCATCAAACTCCTTCTTGAAAGAGCCCCATTTCTCGCTGCCCGCTGCCTTGAGATCATCAAGCTTGATTCGCAAGGCCATGCCCTTCTCCTTCAGCTTTCCAGCCATCTCGTAAGACTTTTCAGCCGCTTCTTTCTCTGCCTTTTCTCCTTTATCTTCAGCTTCTATCGCAAGGTCCCCGATTTTCTTTTCATACGGTGAAGTTGTTCCTCGGCCTTCTTCTGATATTGTTCTTTTTTTCCGATGCAGGAACTGCCCCGTGGTCTCTGCTGTCTCCGAGGCTGGGTTCTTCACATCAGAGGCTAATGCCCCTTTGCCGTTAACCGACACCATATATATCACAATGTTCATCATCGTTACCACTCTTACTCGGCTATAACCATCTTACCAGTAATCAGGCAATCATGCACAGACCTGCACCAGCGCGAGATACATGTCTGGTATAATCGAGATACATATGAACGCAATCGAACTTTATAAGAAGCTACCCCAAAAAAACTGTGGGGTTTGCAGGCAAAGGGCATGCATGCCCTTTGCGCTCTCGGTCATCAAGGGAGACGCTCAACTTTCCGATTGCCCTCTACTCTCCATTTCTGAGATCGACGACCTGAAGGGAAAGGTAACACTCGCTGACTGGCGCGAAGACCTGATACGTTCCCTCGGGAAAAAGATCAGCGATATTAACCTCCAGGAAATATCTCGTGATCTCGGAGGGAGAATGCAGCACGACATGCTCATCATGCCCTGTCTAGGCAGGGAATTTGAGATATCCCCTGACGGAGAGATACGATCGTCAGGTCCAATTACGCCATGGACCAAGATACTCCTGCTTCATTATATCAATACACGAGGAAAGGCGATTCTCAGCGGCAAGTGGGTCTCCTATGGCGAACTCAAAAGTGGCATGGTCAAGGCCTCGTCATTTCTCAGGGACTGCGAAGACCCGTTAAAGGAATTGTTTGATGCTGACATCGGGAAAACCGCGGCAACACTTGAAAAACTGGGAGCAGCGCGTTCTTCGGAATTTCCAACACCGTATGCATGGGAACTCTATCTTCTGCCCAGAATGCCCGTCATCATATTGTACTGGCCTGAAGAAGACGAATTCCCGTCTAAGCTTAAGATACTCTTCGATCAAACGGCTGACAGGTTTTTGGATGCTGAATCGATCATGTTCCTGATCGAGGATCTGGTCAAGAATATCGAAATGTTACGATAACCCTTTTTACCCTTGACAACAGCAAAACTGCTCTTTCAGAATAGCTGTGCATCGCCATGCAAGTGAATAAGGACCCAAGGACCTTTACCCTGTTTCAGACCCTTTACCTGTCTTTCTTTTCGCGTCCCCTCTATCAGGACATAAGAAGGAACTGGAAGGGTCTCTGTCTTCCCTACCTCCTGGTCCTCCTGATGTTCTACTGGGTTCCTGAGATGATGAACATGAACAAGGATATCTCCGAATTCATTGCTAATGAGGCACCGCAGTATGTCGATCAAGTGCCTATGATCACGATCTCCAAGGGAAGGGCATCGATCAGAGAAACTGTTCCTTTTTATATATACGACAAGAAGAGCAATACGCCGGTTGCTATCATCGACACTTCGGGACAGATAGCGACTCTGGATAACACCGCGGCGATGCTCCTCCTGACCAGGGATAGTCTGATCGTCAGAAAGGACAAGGACACAAAAGAGGCACGCAGCATATCCTTCGCAGACATGAGCGACATTACCATAACCCCAAAGCTAATCTATAACTGGCTTGAGGTGTTCAATAACCTGTTTGTCGTCGTACTTTTTCCCTTTGCCCTGCTGATCTCTTTCGCTTACCATGTCGTGCAGGCGCTTCTCCTTGCATTGCTTGGCGGCAGCTTTGCGAAATATTTTAATATTCAGATTGATTTCAAAACATTGGTCAGGCTATCCGTCGTCGCATTCACCCCTGCCATTATGCTCGAAACCGTACATGCGGTACTGGACATTTATTATCCCTACAGCTCTTTTTTTTCTTTTCTGATCACCAGCGGTTATCTCTTCTATGCCGTTGGGTGCAACTCGGAAAAGACCCTCATCCCAATAAAAAGACCGTCCTGACATATAGCTGCTTTCTTCTTGAATGTCTTCTGTGACTTTTTTTGAGACAGAAAGCCACCCCCTGAAAAGAGCCTCGGCAGAGTAACAAATCTATAATATTTTCTTGTCAGACCCATAAGTGGTATTCGGTATGATCAGCATGTGATACGATTTAAACGAATACACCATTCGCGGCTGAAAAAGGGGGCAGTCTATGAAGAAGATATGCATTATCCTCGTAGTAGTTCTTCTCGTTGTATCAGGCTCTCGTCTTGTTTTCTCTGAAATCTTGCAAAAAGCCTATCAGGACAGCGCCGGGGTGAGCATCCTCGGAGGAGGTGATATCACCACATTTACACTGTCCACAAAGTATCGGGTCATAGGATGGAATGACCTTGGCATGCACTGCATAAGTCCATCCTTTAAGGAAATGGCAATTCTGCCGCCCTATAATAACCTTTTCGTCCAGGTCATCCAGAAGGGTGACCCCCCGCAGTTGGCTACCGGGGGTATAACAGTAGAATATTACATTAAGAATAATACGACAGTTTCAGGCAAGACCGACTTCTGGCAGTACGTTCAGCAGCTCTTCGGCGCTAATCCTCCCGAGGGGACCGGCCTCACAGGGAACGGGCTTTCCGGTACCATGCAGCTTGTGGGGGATCACTTTGAGGCAACCGGCATTCCGGTACTGCCTTACAAGGACAGTATGGTCTGGAATCCCTATCAGACAGCTGTAGTAACGGTCAAGAACGCTTTCGGTAAGGTTATCGCGACGACCAAGGTTGTCATTCCCGTGTCTGACGAAATGAACTGCGCTAAATGCCATGGGGCGGCGAATACGGAGATCAACATACTGACACTGCACGACACCCTTTCCGGCACGACCCTCATATCGCAACGTCCTGTGCTCTGCGCGTCATGCCACTCGAGCAACGCGCTGGGAACAGCTGGTACACCGGGCCTGAAGTCCCTTTCAGAGGCAATGCATGGTAAGCATGCCTCACTCGGCATATTTGCACCAGGTTGTTATGACTGTCATCCCGGACAGAATACCCGCTGCAACAGGAGCGCAATAAAAGGGATGGGCGGTACACGGAAAAATCCTAATTGTCAGAATTGTCATGGCACCTTGCAGCAGGTTGCGGAATCCATACAACAGGGCCGCTCACCCTGGCTCCAGGAGCCAACCTGCGCACAATGTCACGGAACTGCGTACTCTACAGGAGCTGTTCTCTATCGCAACTCAAAAGGACACGGAGGACTTTACTGCGCAGCATGCCATAACAGCCCCCACTCGTGGTACCCATCAAAGAACTCCCTTGACAACAGACAGCCGATGAGACTGCAGGGTGAGGCTGCACCTCTTCATAAGTGCACCATATGCCATGTCACGAATCCCGGAGGCAGTAACCCTCATAATGCGGTATTTAGCGGTCATCCGGCCGGCTGGTATACGGGCCACAGGGATTATGCGGAGACGAGAGGCGTGAATTCCTGTAAGGTCTGTCACGGCACTGACTTGACGGGCGGCTCGGGGCCATCATGCTATACCTGCCACGGGCCGGTATGGCTCGGGGATTGAAATGTGTGATAGATAGTAGAGGAGAGCAGCCAGAAGCTGCTCTCCTGTGCTTCACAGCATATAGAAAAGACAACTCCCGCCAACGTATACCGTGATCAACCGTGAAAAGAGTACATCGCCTTCAGTACAAGAAGCAGCCATGGTATGCCATGGAATAACAGATCAAACCAGTCGATCGGTCTTACAAGCTGGCCGCGGAAGAGCATAAGCAGTTTTTCATAAAAATGAGGTGGAGTATATGGCGCCAGACCGAGAGTCAGGCACAGAGCAATGACAACTCCCCAGGACATCTTGGCCATGAATGTTTCCATGTATCTCCGTTAATCAGATGTTATCAGTCTTTGATACCGAAGTCAGTTGTGATTCTCGTTATATCCTCATTTCGGTCATGTCTGAACACGTCTGACAGGCACAAAGCGCGTAAGTATACCCGCTGCAACCAGACCGACGACGAGAACGTTCAAGGCTGTTTTGAGACCAAATCCGTCAGCAATCATCCCCGTTGCCATCACACCCATGCCCCCAACGCCGAGTGCAAAGCCGATCATGATACCCGAGGCCATACCAATATGCCGGTGCATTATCTCATGCATCATGACCATGGTGACGGAAAAAGATGCCATCACAGCAAATCCGAAAAGGAACAACGCGGTAATCGCTGCAATGCCTGTAGAATAAAGAAAGATCAGGAGTAGCGGCGCTGCCAGTAGGAGTGAACCCATGGTCACCTCTTTTCTACCGAAGCGATCAGAGAGAGTCCCGCCGGTGAACTGACCTGCAACACCGGCGAGCAACATAAAGGAAAGCATTGCGTTAGACCTGAGAACCGAGCTCCCGCGTTGCACGAAATAGCTCGGCAGATAGCTCAAAACCGAAAAATAGACCCACGACCTGAGTATGGCAACAAGGATAAGCACAACAGTCGGCTGTATATCGCTCATACTGAGGGGATAAAATTCACTCTTGAGCCCGCTGCCGAGGCGCGTCGAAAGCTTCCATATGAGCAGGCCCATGAGCAGGCCCGGTATCGCAATAAAGACCATCCCTCCCTGCCCCATCGACGAGCTCAGAGCACCGACCAGAACAGGGCTGATCGCAAACCCGATGTTCCCGCCGATAATAAAAATGGACATGATCCGACCCTTTGCTCCTGTGGCAATTCCTGACACTGCGGACAATGCATGAGGATGAAACATTGCGGGTCCAATCCCGGCAAGCGTTGCCAGGATAATCAGCGGCACATATCCCCTGACCAGGCCCATAAGACCGAAAAGGACCCCTGCCCAGATAAGTCCGAGTGCGCCGATCCAGCGCACCCGATACCGGTCGATTGCAAACCCAAGAAATGGCTGGGAAACAGAAGAGGTTATCGTGAAGAAGGTCACAAGGAGGCCCGCAGCAGTGAATGACAGGCCAGAACCTGCTATGAGCACAGGTAAAAACGGTGGCAGGGTGTTCATATAAATATCATCAACGATATGTCCGGCAGTGAAAAGAGCAAGAATGTTTCTTTCAGAAAGTTGTTTCTTCATCTATGATTTTCTCATTCGGGCGAACCTTGAGAATACCATCCGATCTGCCGCCTGCAGGATCAAACCATTGTTCATGAACAGCGCTACTGTTTCATCCATCTTTTTTTTGCTCACTTCACCTATAGGCTCATAGATAGCGAGCGTACCAGGCGATTTCAGACAATGACTAATGACTGCTGCAGCCTCATGCTGCCTCACAATCTCGTGAAAACAGTAATAGAGCAGGCAAACGTCCGCAATCCCAGCGCCAAGACTGACATCAGCAATATCTCCGGCAACGATCTCTACCTTGCTTCCAAATCGTCTTAACCGCTTCTCCAGTTTTCTCACCATCCCTTTTTGCAGTTCTACTGCAATGACCTTCTTAGCGCGTTCGGCAACTGCCTCAGTGAAAAACCCATTACCAGCACCAACCTCAAGTACCACAGAGTCTGCAGTAATGCCGCCTTCGTCCATAAGCTTTTGCCGATCAGTGAATGTTTTACGGATCGGGTTATAGAGAATGAACGAAAGCCACGAAGGACAAAGCAGGGGCATCAGAGCTCCTCTCCGATAGTCATGGTAAAACTAATCACGGACTTGACTCCTTGATGAGGAATCCTGACTCTGTAACGGTTCCACACAATTTGTCATGATCCTTTCGAGCTGTGCAAACATATATACGTCAGAAAAGTGAAGTCTATCGGCAAACCCAAGCAAATAACCTGGTTGTTCTGCGATACCGAAAGAGTGAAGCTCCTCGTGGCAAGTCATGGGGAGCTTCACTCTTTCGGTGATTTCTGTACTGGGAAGATCTGGGGATTGAGGAAGACAAGTGTCGGATGAAAAAAGCATTTCTTTACGGACACGCCATTTTCTGTATCAGCCTTTGGAGAGGACGAAGAAGGAAACATCTTTGTCGCCAATTACGGAAATGGCATCGTCTATAAGATCAATCAATCGTTTAACCTTACCTCACCTAATGGAGGTGAAGAGCTTCTTGCTGGCACATCATTTCCGGTCATCTGGCAGGCATCTTCTGATATGGCCACATTTTCCCTCTTATATTCGCTGGATAATGGAAAAACTTGGAAAACCATAGACCAGTGGCTAACGGGGGCATCATATTTCTGGACAGTGCCGCATTTCTCAAGAACTAAGAAGTCGGTAAGGCTGAAGGTCAAGGGGTTCGTTGCACAGGGTATTAAAATTGGCATTGACAGGTCAGGTGCGGTATTTACCATAAGAAAATTCTGACAGCAGTGATCACTCCGTGCAGACCATATCCTGGTTGAGGACCATCATATCCTCACCGGAGCCTTCAACGGCGTCACAGATACCTGCCATGTTGCGAATAAGATCGCCTCCTTCTACTGATAGTTTCTTGTCTGCAATGATGTAAACAAGTTTCACGAGTCCAATCCTAATGCCTGTCCCCCTGTCCCTTGCAAATGAGAGAGTCGTCCGATCCTTCAGATCCTTCTGCGAATAATACTTACGCATCTGCTTCTCAAAGAGACGAGCCGCCTCGTCCATAAGTTTCGTCATCTCCCGGGATTCGCATATGACCATAAAATCATGCGTGCTTAAGGTCCCGGCAAAGCCATTATTGCACCGATCTGCAGATGTCTTAAGAATAGCCGCCGCCCACTGAATGATATCCGCATGATGATTCGGACCATATTTAATAACATATGAATGAATGTTCGCTATTCTTACATATGCAACGGAGATCTTACCGAGCTTTGGATAGACATCCTCCAGCTTCTTGAGAATGGCGACCTTGTCAGGAAGGCCGGTAAGGAAATCAGGCCAGAGGAACGGATTGTTCTGCCGCCTGTGGAGTTGCTGAATGTATTTCCTGGCATCGGAAAGTCTCATGACGATCTCCCTTAAAAGCACTCTATTTTAAAAGCATTTTTGCGCTCATTGTCAACTTGAAGTTGTGTTTATCAGGTAGGTACAGATCAGGGACAATTAACTCATTTAACGATAATCAGTGCAAGTAGAATGAGCATGGCCGAGACAGAAGAACTGTGGCGAACGAGGATGGGGTTGAGAGCCCCATCCTCGTCAAGAGGCCTGTATAGAATAATCTATTTCTTCTTTTTTCCTTTGTCCTTGCCCTTGATCGCTGCCTGTGCTGCAGCAAAACGAGCAATCGGGACACGGAACGGGGAGCAGCTAACGTAATTCAGTCCTAAGAAATGGCAGAATTCGACGGATTTTGGCTCTCCGCCATGTTCGCCACAGATTCCAAGCTTGAGGTTCTTCTTTGCCTTCCTGCCATAATCGACAGCAATCTTCATGAAGGCACCGACACCCTCCTGATCTATAGTGATGAAAGGATCGTCTTTCAGTATGCCGTTTTCAACATAAAATGGCAGGAACCTGCCGGCATCGTCACGGGAAAGGCCGTAGACGGTCTGGGTGAGGTCATTTGTTCCGAATGAATAAAAATCAGCGACCTGTGCGATCTCGGCCGAGGTCACGCATGCCCTCGGGAGCTCGATCATGGTGCCGACCGTGTATGCAAGTTTGACGTTATAGGTCTTCTTAACCCGTTCAGCAGTATCAACAACGACTTTCTTCATCGCAATGAGCTCGTTGACATGACCGACAAGGGGGATCATAATCTCAGGGATCACCTTTATCTTCTGTTTTGCCAGCTCGCAGGCCGCCTCCATAATGGCCTGTGCCTGCATCTCGTAGATCTCCGGATAGGTGACCCCTAGTCGGCATCCGCGGTGTCCCAGCATGGGGTTAAATTCATGCAAGGACTTGTTCTTGGCATTCAGCCTGTCAAACGAAACATGCATATCATCCGCAAGTTCCCTGAGTTCCTCATCCGTATGCGGCAGAAACTCATGGAGAGGTGGATCGAGAAGTCTGATTGTGACCGGCAAGCCCGCCATCGCCTGGAATATGCCGATGAAGTCGCTTTTCTGGAACGGGAGGAGTTTTGCAAGTGCCTTCTTTCTGCCTTCAATCTTGTCCGATAGGATCATTTCTCTCACTGCTTTTATCCGGTCAGGTCCGAAGAACATATGCTCTGTCCTGCAAAGGCCAATGCCCTCGGCACCGAAGTTACGGGCTATGGTGGAATCATTCGGCGTGTCTGCATTCGTCCTGACCTTGAGAGTACGGTACACATCAGCCCATTTCATAAGCTGCTTGTACCACGGATTGTGCTCAGGGTCAGCAGGCAGAAGGTCGAGCTTTCCCGCATATACGCGTCCTTTCGTGCCGTTTAGCGTAATCCAGTCGCCTTCTTTTACGCTGTGTCCGTTCACCTGGATCTCTTTTTTGTTGACATCGATATCGAGATCCGAACAGCCGACGATGCAACACTTGCCCCATCCGCGTGCAACGAGGGCAGCATGACTTGTCATGCCACCCTTGGCCGTCAGGATCGCCTCTGCAGCATGCATTCCGTGCACATCTTCAGGCGAGGTCTCGTTTCTGACAAGTATGACCTTTTCCCCTCTTTTTGCCCAAGCCTCTGCATCGTCAGCCGTGAATACCACTTTTCCAAGAGCTCCGCCGGGACCTGCCGGCAAGCCCTTCGCCAGCGTAACAGCATTTTTCTCTGCGACCGGATCAACGCTCGGATGCAGGAGCTCATCGAGCTGTTCAGGCTTGACCCTTATGAGCGCCACGTCTTTGGTTATCAACTTTTCATTAACCATTTCAACTGCCATACGGATAGCAGCCTGTCCGTTGCGTTTTCCGATCCTGGTCTGCAGCATCCAGAGCCTTCCGTCCTCGATAGTGAACTCTATGTCCTGCATATCTCTGTAGTGTTTCTCGAGTTTCTTCTCAATAGCGAAAAGCTCCTTATACAACTTCGGCATATTCTCTTCCAATGATGGAAGGTGTTTTGTGTCAGCAGTTTTGCCGGCCTTGTTCACCGGGTTCGGCGTTCTGATGCCCGCAACGACGTCCTCGCCCTGCGCATTCGGCAGCCACTCTCCGAAAAACATATTTTCGCCTGTCGCAGGATTGCGGGTAAAGGCAACGCCGGTTGCTGAAGCGTCGCCCGTATTTCCGAAGACCATGGACTGGACATTTACTGCTGTCCCCCATTCCTCGGGAATCTTCTCAATCTTCCGGTAGGAAACAGCGCGTTTCCCCATCCAGGACTGAAATACCGCACTTATTCCCCCCCAGAGCTGCTCCTTTGGATCATCAGGAAATGCCCTATGAAGCGTCTGTTTGATAATCTCCTTGAATTCTTCACAGAGAAGCTTCAGATCGCTGACCGTAAGATCAGTATCACTCTTGTGACCTTTACGCTTTTTCATCGTTTCCATAGCATGTTCCAACTTGTGCCTGATGCCGTGTCCATCCTTCGGCTCTATTCCGGCTGCTTTCTCCATAACGACGTCAGAGTACATCATCATCAGACGACGATAGGCATCATAGACAAACCGCTCGTTATTCATCTTGCTGATCAAACCAGGTATGGTTTTCGTGGTGAGACCGACATTAAGAACCGTTTCCATCATGCCCGGCATGGAGCTCCGCGCACCGGACCGGACAGAGACCAGCAGCGGATTTGCCGGGTCGCCAAATTTCTTCCCCATGATCTTCTCAACCCGAGAGATAGCAGCTTCAACCTGACCTGCAAGTTCCCCGGGATATTTTCTCTTATTCTTATAATAGAGTGTGCAGACTTCTGTGGTAATGGTGAAGCCAGCCGGTACCGGAATCCCGAGGTTCGTCATTTCTGCAAGGTTAGCTCCCTTGCCCCCGAGGAGATTTTTCATCTCAGATTTTCCATCCGCTTTCCCTGCGCCGAAGAAATAGATATACTTTTTTGCTGGTTTGCTCGCCATAAAGACCCTCCCGATAATAATTTTGCAGTCGTATAGACTACCTCAGCACTCAGGCAAATTTCAATATTTTACTGATATTATGGATGAACGCAGTGGGCGGAGCTACCGTGACACGCGCAGATGGTTCCCCTGTGTCGGCCGCCCACTTCATGTGCTCTCGTGACACTGCAGGAGAAACTTCCAGTTTCAGTCCGGTAATCTTTGACAAAGACACGCATGCCATATCTCCGAGAAGACGTGAACAAGCAGTTCACTACGCGAGGGTATTACAGGAAGTTCCAACTAAACTATATGTATGAAGATTGCAGTACTACACACCCCCCCACAGAATGATTCTTTATGCATATTTCGTAGGTCTTTACGAAGCGTCACTCTGACGTTCGATACAGAGGTCCATGCCTGATGCAGCCATGACAGACAGATCAATGCTAAATGGCTGCCTGCGATACCGATGAAACGCAGATGCATCTGCTGCCTCGCAGGGTTTTCTTTGGCGGGCCATATCGTATCATCTGATGACTCTCCTTAGATATCAGCATGTCCTACAAATCATAAAGAAACAATGTAAGATCTATAATTATATTTAATAGATTTTCTAGTAATAAGCATTGACAATAAGTTTATAATTAATTATTATGGATAAAGATAAGTTTAGCTTATGAATTTATAAGTTTTAATGCTATGGCACCCTGGAAGGTGACCTCGCTGAAAGGAGAAAGGAAGATGGCAAGATTCAGGGGAGTCGGCGGTGAAACAGTAGGCGTTGGAACGTACTGGAATTTTGAGACGGGAGAAAAGGTGAAAATCGAACAGAGGGGGCCCTTACCGGGCAAACCCTCTCAGTCTTATTATAAGGCGCCTCCTTTGCTGATTCTCTCAATCGTAGCGGGAGCAGCACATCTTTTAATGTACGTTCTTCCGAAATATATCACTCAGGTCTATGCAGCTTATGCCGAAAATTTAGTCAGAACCTACGTTATTGCAGATTTCGCCGTTATCATAGCGGTCATCACCGGTCTTTTTATCGCAGGAGTCCGAGATATATTCGGTGGGACATTCCGGTTTCCGAGCTTCGACTGGATGCCGGGCCGCTCATTTATGGCTATGCCGGTGAAGGTGAAAGAAGAAAACCGGAGCAGTAAACAGTCAGAAGTGAACAAGGACACGTAAGAAAAACCGCCAAGGAAGAAATTGCTGATTTTTCTGTTGATCTAAAACAAAAGGCAGGAAGCTGAAATCCCTGCCTTTTGTTTTTCCTTATAGAATATCCGAATGCTCAGCCTTACTGCGCTCTTTCTACGGCTTGGAACTCAATGACCTTTGCCTCTTCATGCTGCTCCATTCTTGAGCGCCCGTCAAGGATTCCGCCTTCAACAATGACAAGCTTTCGGGTATGTATCTCACCACACAGATGACCCTTGTTCTTGATCTCAACGATTTCTTTGGCCCTGGCATTACCATCAACCCGTCCTCCGATCACAATGCCCCGGGCAACAATATCACCTTTTACATGGGCCTTGTCCCCAAGCACAACCCAGTCGGCTGCGATATTTCCTTCTACCACACCATCGACCCTAAGCGTTCCTTTTGTGCTTACGTCCCCCCTGAAGGAGGAATTCGTGCCAACAAACGACTCAAGTTTTTCAGTATTTTTGCTGAACATCATGCGCTCCCGTCAAGATAGCCCGAAGGATTCACGGGTTTGCCCTCTTTCCAGACCTCATAATGAACATGGGGACCGGTAGAGTTTCCGGTTGAGCCGACATAACCAATGACATCTCCCCTTTTCACCGTCTGTCCAACCCTTACCCTAAGCTTTTGATTATGCGCGTAATAGGTCGCAAAGCCAAAACCATGTTCAATTCCGACGAGGTTTCCGCTGCCCCCGGACCAGTTGGCAAAACTGACAACTCCGTCAGCCGTTGCCTTTACCGGCTTTCCAGTATCAACGGCAATGTCAACACCAGTATGGAACTGGCGATCACCGCTTCTCGGGTGCTCCCTATTACCGAAGAACGACGTGATATGCCCGCCACTGACAGGCCATCCTTTAGGTGTTGATACATAAAAATCGCGCTGCTGCCTTAAATATTCTTTTATTTCTCCTACATTTTCAATACTTAACTTAATCTCTTGCTTTAAGTTTTCGATATCGATAGACCCGGTATCGGAAGTATCGATACTTTCGAGCACCTTCTCTTTTGATTTAAAGGAAAAAAGTCTATGAAACTCTGCTTCTGCCATTTTTAGGGCTGCTATAGTAGATCTCATCTCCACAAATTCTTCCGAATAATAGCTCACCTTTTGCTTCATGCTGTTGTACTCAACAGCATTAATTGCAATGGAAAATACATACCCCATACCGATACACCAAATGATGATCGAGGCAAGAATGCCTATTGATGGCACCTTGATACTGATAGACTTCCTATCAGTGTGCGGGATGAGCATGATGGTGATCGGTGTGAATGCTTTTTTCAGCAATCTTCTGACCTTATACATACTTCACCCCCTCAATGTCTTTTTCGATGCTGCCGATACGATATGCCTTATACCCTGTTTTTTCCAAAAGAATCAGGGCCTTATCCGATTCTTCCTTGCTCACTACCATGACAAATCCAATGCCCATATTAAAAGTCTTCTTCATATCGTCCTCAGGAACATTACCCAACTGCTGAATAACCCTGAATACCACCGGCACGGGCCAAGCTTTGTCTTCAAGTATGGCTCCCAGACCTTTGGGAATTACCCTTGGTAGGTTACCAGATATTCCTCCCCCAGTGATGTGAGCCATGCCCTTGACTTTTATGTACTTCATCAATCTATAATAGGCTTTAACATAAATCTTAGTAGGCTTCAGCAATTCCTCTCCAAGCGTCCTGCCAAACTCCGGCATATACTTGCCAACGCGCATTTTCTTATGATCAAAAAATATCTTCCGGACAAGTGAATATCCGTTACTGTGGACACCGCTCGATGTTAGGCCAATGATAGCGTCCCCTTTCCTGATTTTAGACCCATCCACGATCTTGTCTTTATCGACAACGCCGACAGCAAAACCTGAAAGATCATATTCACCTTTATCGTAAAACCCAGGCATCTCGGCAGTTTCACCGCCTACCAGTGCACATCGGGCCTCACGACAACCCTTTGCAATACCTTTGATAACCTCTGATGCCATCTCTGGCTTCAGTCTGCCCGTAGCAAAGTAGTCAAGGAAAAACAACGGCTCTGCTCCACTTGTCAGAATATCATTAACGCACATGGCAACAAGGTCGATTCCGACAGTATCGTGTATGCCGGTCAAGAATGCCACTTTGAGTTTCGTACCGACGCCGTCAGTCCCACTCACCAGAACAGGCTTTCGGTATTTTCTGATATCAAGCCGGAAGAGTGCGCCAAAGAGGCCGAGGTCGGTCATTACCCCGGGTCTGAAAGTCTTTTTGACGAGCGGGCCAATGAGGTCGACAAACCTGTCGCCTTCATCAATATCAACGCCAGCCTTTTTATAGGTAATCTGTTTCTTCGTCATAAGTATGCTGATTCAGTCGGAAGGAATAAGTTATGCGTAAATGTGATACATATTCTGCATAAAGCCTCCTGAAAGGGCAAGAGCTTTTTGTTTTTTTATAGATATAGCTATATAATTCCCAGATCAGCTTCGACCCGCTTATTTTGTTTCTGATACAATACATTTGTATGGCACTGATTCTGGTAACGAATGACGATGGGGTACACTCCCCCGGTCTTATGGCCCTTTATATGGCCATGAAAGAGCTTGGCAACTCCTGGATCGTAGCCCCCGACAGGGAAAGAAGCGCTGCTGGCCACTCGCTTACGCTCCACAGGCCGCTAAAAGTGGAAGAGATCAGGGAGCAGGTGTTCAGCGTGAACGGCACGCCAACGGACTGCGTAACGCTGGGGATCAATAAACTTCTTTCGCGGAAACCTGACCTCGTCGTCTCGGGGATCAATAAAGGCGCTAATCTCGGTGACGATATCACATATTCCGGAACGGTCTCAGCAGCCATTGAGGGAACGATCTTCGGCATACCATCCATCGCATTCTCCCTTATCGCTGACAAGAACTACCATTACGATACCGCAACGTTCTTTGCCACCAAGATAGCCTCATACGTACTTGAGCACTCCCTGCCCTTTGATACCCTGCTGAACGTAAATTTCCCAAATATCGTCAAAGATGAGATAAAAGGGATCAAGATCACGCGACAGGGAAAACGCATCTACGAAAACTCTATCCAGGAGACGTTCAATCCCTGGGGGGAAAAATATTACTGGATTGGCGGAGGCAGGACATTCTGGGAACATGGCGATGAAGCAGACATGGAGGCGGTGCAGGAAAACTATATTTCGATAACGCCGATACATCTTGACCTTACGAACCATACCGGCCTTGCCTACCTGCGAGAGCGATGGAACGTATCCGACATGCTTGAGGGCAGGAATGAGTAACTTCGATGTTATCATCGTCGGCTCAGGACCTGCCGGCATCTTTGCAGCTCTTGAATTCCTGAAATCAAAGAAGAACCTAAAGATCCTTCTTCTCGAAAAAGGACGCGATATCAACAGCAGGAAGTGCCCTTCCAAGGAGAGGAAGATTTCCTGCGCATCCTGCCGTGAATGTCATCTGCTCAGCGGTTGGGGCGGGGCGGGAGCATACAGCGACGGCAAGCTTAGTCTCTCCCCTGACGTTGGAGGATTTCTCTCACGCTACATGGACGAACATGCAGTTCAGTCCCTTATCGATTACGTTGACGGGATCTATATCACCTATGGCGCTCCTGACGAGATCTTCGGCGATCACCCGGATGAGATACAGGGCATCAAGAAAATGGCTTCGAAAAACGATCTTGTACTGATTCCCTCACGGATACGCCATATAGGAACTGACCGCTGCGGTGTTGTGCTCAGGAATATGAAGGACGAGATCAGCAAAAAGATCGATATCATCTTCAAGGCAGAGGCGGAACAGATTATCGTCAGGAACAAGAACTACGCAGGGGTTAAGCTGCGGGATGGCAGGGTTTTCTCGTCTGACTTCCTCGTTCTTGCCCCGGGCCGTGAGGGTTCGAAGTGGCTCGAGGAAGAAGTACGGAGGCTCGAACTCACCCAGCTTAAGAACCCCGTAGATGTCGGCGTCAGGGTCGAGCTGCCGGCTTCGGTACTCGAACCGTTGACGAACATCACCTATGAACCAAAACTGGTCTTTTATTCCAAGAAGTTCGACGACAGGGTCAGAACATTCTGTGTCAATCCATATGGAGAAGTTGTGAAGGAATACCTAAAAGGCATATGGACTGTCAACGGCCACAGCTATACTGACCGGAGGACAAGCAATACCAATTTTGCACTCCTGGTAAGTACGTATTTTACCGAACCTTTTGACGAACCCATTTCCTACGGAAGATATATCGCCCAGCTTGCAAACTTTATCGGCAAGGGTGTCATTGTGCAGCGGCTTGGCGACCTCCATGCGGGGCGACGGTCGACCTACGAACGCATCGTAAAAGGAACGGTGCGCCCTTCCCTTGTTGATGCCACTCCGGGCGATCTGAGCTTTGCCCTTCCCTACCGTTACCTATCAAATATCCTCGAGATGCTTGAAGCACTCGATAAGATTGCCCCCGGTGTTAATTCAAGGAATACCCTACTCTATGGAGTTGAGGTAAAGTTTTACTCCATGCAGCTCAAACTCACCAACAGTCTTGAAACAGAAATAAAGAACATCTTTGCTGCCGGCGATGGTCCAGGGGTAAGCAGAGGGCTTATCCAGGCATCGGCCTCGGGAGTCGTCGCAGCGCGTGAGATATTGAAAAGGGCCTGAGAGTGGACCCCAAGTCACTGAGAGAAGAGATGGTAGCGACCCAGCTCATACCACGGGGTATCAAGGACCATCGGGTCCTTGATGCAATGAGAAGGGTTCCCCGGCATCTTTTTGCAGGGGAAGCCAACCTGCATAACGCCTATGACGATATGGCGCTCTCCATCGGAGAGGGACAGACCATATCGCAGCCCTATATGGTAGCGGTCATGACGGAACTCCTGGAACTCAAAGGTACGGAAAAGGTGCTCGAAATAGGTACGGGATCAGGATATCAGGGCGCAATGCTTGCAGAGCTTGCAAAAGACGTATACTCCATTGAGCGGATAGCGATACTGGCGGATAGGGCTGCGTCAAGGTTTCGCTCCCTTTCCTATCAGAATATCCACGTCAGAACGGGTGACGGGACCCTCGGCTGGCCGCAAGAGGCTCCCTTTGACCGGATCATCATCACGGCAGCAGCCCCGAAGATACCTGAGCCACTTCTGGATCAACTTGGCATGAACGGCATCCTTGTGATCCCTGTAGGAAGCAGTTTTTCGCAGATCCTTCTGAAGATCAGGAAGACCGAAAAAGGACTGATCGAGGAGCACCACACTCCCTGCGTCTTTGTCCCACTCATCGGGGAGTATGGATGGAAAAAAGATTCTTGATGGCACAGGAGGCATACCCATGAAGAGCTGTCTTTCTGTCAGGGTCATGAGCGCGATGCTGGCAATGATGTTGTCCGCCGGCTGTGGCAGCCTCATGGCAACACCCATAAAGAAGATTCTCGACAACCCGCGTGATTACAGTGACAAAACCGTTACCGTCAACGGCGAGGTCACCGAGACATTCAGTCTGCTCGTCATCAAGTACTTCGTTGTGAAGGACAGCACAGGGGAAATAACCGTCGTAACCACAAGACCGCTTCCGCAAAGAGGTTCGAAGATCACGGTAAAAGGCGCTGTCCACGAGGCCTTCTCGCTGGGCGATCAGCAGTTGATCGTGATTGTGGAGCTGGAGTGATCATTTCCATGCGGGTCTCGGGTTCTGGCGCGCCCTTGTGCGAAACCTGCGCATGATCGATGACGTTTTTTTTCAACTTCCTAGTCGGTACCATGATTGTGGTCCTCAATGATCACTGGCATCGCGTCGGGGATATGGTTGCCCGGGGACCGTTGTCGTGGATGCAAAGAGAGCTGAGATTACCTCAATAAGCTTTAAAAAATGGATGGACACCTACTTCTGCCGAGGAGTGTTACGATAGCCATTTTGACAGCCTCCTGCTTGCCCCTGATAACCGAATCAACGGCTTGCTGAAGCGCCTGTAAGGTCGCACTCTTCATGGTATATTGTAAGGTATTGAGCGACTGAATGCACGGTGTCTTATCCCTGCAGATAAGCGCTATCAGCTCCGGCGACCTTACCCCATATCATTCTTCAACCATTTGACTGTACCAGACCTTTTGTGCAGATAAATTCCTTGACACCAAACCGGTAAAATTTTATCTTACCTGATCATGAAAAAACCCTGGTCGGGCAGATTTGCGCAAAAGACCTCGGAAGCGCTCGAGTCCTTTACCGAGTCCATCTCGTTTGACCGGAAGCTCTGGAAGCACGATATCGCAGGGAGCATCGCACACGCAAAGATGCTGGCAAAACAGCGCATCATCACATCGAAGGAATCAGCATCCATTATTGCCGGTCTTTCGGAAACTGCAGAGGCTATCAGAAGGGGGAAATTCAGGTTTTCCCCCGAGCTTGAGGATATCCATATGAATATAGAATCATCGCTCACGGACCGGATCGGCGACCCCGGCAGGAAACTCCATACTGCCCGTTCTAGGAACGACCAGGTAGCTCTTGACCTCAGGCTGTATCTCCGGGAGCAGATGCATAATATCATCGCTCTTATCCGCAAGCTTCAAAAGACGTTTGTTGCTATGGCGGAGCAGCACCAGGACACGGTCATGCCCGGCTATACGCATCTTCAGCGGGCCCAGCCTATTCTTCTTGCTCATCATCTCCTTGCGTATGTGGAAATGTTCCAGCGGGACCATGACCGGTTCCGCGACTGTTTACGGAGGACGGACTCCTGCCCGCTCGGTTCCTGTGCTCTCGCCGGTACATCCCTCCCCACCGACCGGGCATATACGGCAAAACTGCTCGGCTTCAGCCAGATTTCGGGCAACAGCATTGATGCGGTATCTGACAGGGACTTTGCACTTGAGTTCCTTTCCTGCACTGCGATCTCCATGATGCACCTTTCACGCCTTGCGGAGGAGCTTATCCTCTGGTCAACGGAAGAATTCAGGTTTTTGGAGATCTCTGACAGGTTCACCACGGGGTCAAGCATCATGCCCCAGAAGAAGAACCCCGATGTCATGGAACTTATGCGGGGAAAGACCGGAAGGGTCTATGGTAACCTCATGGCCCTCCTTACCCTTATGAAAGGACTGCCGCTCGCCTACAACCGTGATATGCAGGAGGACAAGCTGCCGGTGTTCGATTCTGCAGAGACCCTCTCAGCCTGCCTCTCGGTTCTGCTGAAAATGATGAAGGGAGTGAAGTTCAACATCACACGGCTCAAGGAGACCGCAGCCGGCGGATATGCTACTGCAACAGACATAGCCGAATATTTAGTCAGGAAGGGCGTACCCTTCAGGGCCGCCCATGAGATCACGGGAAGGATTGTGCTGTCCTGCATTTCACGGAACATCCCCCTGACCTCCCTGTCTCTCCGGGAACTCAGGGCATTTTCTCCGGCCCTGTCTGCAGATGTTCTTGCAGTCCTGGATCCGGCAGCTTCTGTAAAGGCACGATCCTCGTTTGGCGGCACATCTCCGTCAGAGGTAAAGAGGCAGCTCAGGCATTATCGGAGACTCCTGAGATGAGCAGACCGGCTGGAAACTCCTGCCTGCTCCTGATCGCTATGCTCTGCCTGCAGATCGTCTTTCTTTCCGCCTGCGGCAAGAAGGGACCGCCCACGCTCACGTCCTTCGAGAAACCCGATGCCCCTTCGTCCGTCACCGCGGTACACCGCGGGGGATCCATGACGCTCCGATGGAACTATCCTCGCAAACAGGAGGGGGTTATCGCTGAATTCATCGTCCTTCGTGCAACCGGAGCCGATTTCGAGAAGCTTTCTCATCTGGATAAGGATAAGAGGGCATTTGTTGATCATGATATCGAGACGGGTATTACCTACCGCTATAAGGTCATCTCGCAGAACTCCCGGGGTGTATATAGTAATGACTCCCCTGTCGTTGAGGCAACTCCCGCGCCGGCACCGTTGCCTCCCGCGAGCCTTTCCTATGTCGTGGAAGGAAATAGCGTCATCCTGTCATGGACACCCCGGAACACCGGAGACAAATTCAACGTCTATAAGGCCAATAAACAAGGCGCCTACGGCCTGATGCCGGCGAATCAGGCCCCACTCTCCGAGGCTGTCTTTACGGATGCTTTCTCGGTCAATAGTATAGTGTATTACACGGTAAGAAGCCTTATCGGCGGTGACATCCGCGATGAAGGAGAGGCATCAGAAGAACTTGCCGTGGATCCTGCTGACCTTGTGCCCGCGCGACCCGAAAATGTTCAGGCATATCCGGCATCTGACAGGATATTCCTCTCGTGGTCCGAACCTGCAGAACCCTGGGTCACGGGCTTCCGGGTGTATAAGAGGACGGGCAGAGGTGAGTTTATCCTCATCGGCAAGACCCAGATACCGACCTTTGTAGACAATGACCGTTCCGCAGCCCGCAGGGATTACCGCATCACGGCTGTCGGTCCTGCCAAGGAAGGGCCTCCGGCAGAGATAACGAATGTCGTGTATACACCGCAGCGATAATTTGACTTGATCGCACATTTGCATTAGGCTATTGTCCTATACATATCCCATCTTCGGGACGCGGAAATTATGAAAGAAAAGATCCTAAAGGAATTCAGGGACAGCATCGAGATCAAGGAGAAGTTCGTGCACGGACACATCGAAACGATCGTCGAGGTCTCAAAAGCGATTGCTTCGGCTTTCAATGAAGGCAATAAGGTGATTCTCTTCGGGAACGGCGGGAGTGCAAGCGATGCTTCGCATATCGCCGCAGAATTCGTAAACCGCTTCAAACGCGAACGTCCCGGTCTTCCGGCACTTTCTCTTGCTACCGACATGGCGGTCATAACATCGATAGCAAACGACTATGACTACGCAGAGATTTTTGCGCGCCAGTTGAAATCCCTCGGCACTGAGGGAGACATCGCTATCGCGTTCAGCACCAGCGGTCAGTCTGTCAATATCCTCAAGGCCCTTGATGTGGCCAAGAAGAAGAAGCTCAAAACCGTGTTCCTCACGGGCTTGAAGGGCGAAAAAGCGGCGGCCAAGGCGACCTTTTCCTTTGTGGTACCCTCGGACAACACACCGAGGATACAGGAGACGCATATCACGCTCGGCCATGTGCTCTGTCTTATGGTGGAAGAGATACTTTTTGAGCATCCAAGAAAAAAATAGTCCTGCGTGAAGATTCTCGGTATAGACCCCGGAAGCATCAGATGCGGTTATGGTCTCATCAGACTGCAGAACCGCGGAGCTTATTACATAACATCGGGCACGATATCACCTGCCCAGGCCAAGCCGCTCCATGAACGTCTCCGGTATATCTATGAGGGGATTACCGGGATCATCCGCACCTACCGCCCTGACCATCTCGTGGTTGAGAAGATCTTTTTCGCTAAAAGCGTGCGTGCCGCAATAAGTCTCGGATATGCCCGAGCCATTGTTCTCCTTGCCGCAGCGTCAGAGAGTATTGATCTGCAGGAACGGAGCGCCCTTGAAGTGAAAAAGTCCGTTGTAGGTTACGGCAGAGCAGAAAAAAAGCAAGTGGAAAAGATGGTCAGGCTGATCCTGAACCTGCAGGGAGAACTTTCACCGGACAGCGCTGATGCGCTCGCCCTTGCCCTATGCTACGCAAATGCGATAAAATTCAACGAAGCGCTGAAAGGCGGCAAACCCTGATCCTGCTCTCATCTTCGCTGTACCCTGCCCCCTTCTGCGCACGAGAAAAGGATACATACGGACCGTGATCGGATCGCTCAGAGGCAAATTGCTTTCGAAGAAGCCTGACAATATCCTTGTCGAGGCATGTGGTGTCGGTTACCAGGTGCATGTCCCCCTGAACCTCCTCTCCCGTATGCCGAACGAGGGACAGGAGATATTCCTCCATATCCATACGCATGTCAGGGAGGACGCTCTTCAGCTCTATGGCTTTCAGGCGGAGGACGAAAAGAGGATTTTCACCACGCTGCTGGGCATTAGCGGCATCGGCCCCAGGATGGCGCTGAATGTGCTTTCAGGCCTCTCCCTCGATGACTTCCTCTCCGCACTCGAGAGCGAAGATGTTGCCATGCTCTGCAGGATACCCGGTCTCGGCAAGAAGACTGCTCACCGCCTTATCCTCGAACTCCGGGAAAAGCTCCCTTCGGTTTCAGGCTCAAAGGACCGCGCATTTGATGATGCTCTTTCAGCGCTTGTCAACCTGGGATATAAGAAAAACGTCGCACAGGAGTTCCTTGAGCAGGTGTACAAACAGGGGGAGACAGACATCGAAACCCTCATCCGGGAGACCCTGAAGCTCATGTCGGAGAAGAAACATGGATGAACATCAGATAGACAATCCGGAGATCGCGGGCAGACTCGTCAGTCCGGGAGCTGCCGACGATGAACAGACAATTGATATTAGCCTCAGGCCGGGCTCACTCAATGAATTTGTGGGACAGGAAAAGCTCAAGGAAAATCTGAAGATATTCATCGCCGCAGCAAACCAACGGAAGGAGCCCCTCGACCATCTGCTCTTCAGCGGACCACCGGGACTCGGCAAGACGACCCTTGCCCATATCATCTCCAATGAACTGATGGTAAGCATCAAGTCCACGTCCGGTCCCATGCTCGAACGACCCGGGGACCTTGCTGCAATCCTCACCAACCTCTCGGAACGCGACATACTCTTCATAGATGAAATACACCGACTGCCCCGCATTGTGGAAGAAGTGCTGTATCCGGCCATGGAGGACTATCAGCTGGATATCATCATCGGACAGGGACCCAATGCGCGAACACTCAAACTCAATCTCCCCAAGTTCACCCTGATCGGTGCGACGACCCGGACCGGTCTGCTCACCTCGCCGCTCAGGGACAGGTTCGGCATCGTGAACAGGCTCAGCTTCTATGCCTGCGACGAACTGGAAAAGATCATCACACGTTCTGCAGCTATTCTCAGGGTCTCGACCGAAAAAGATGCAGCTCTTGAGATCGCGAAGCGTTCCCGCGGCACGCCGCGCATCGCGAACAGACTTCTGAAACGCATCAGGGATTTTGCTCAGGTTTTGGGCAACGGAAAGATTAACCTTGCGATAACCAGAAGCTCTCTCGTTTCTCTCGATGTCGACGAGCGGGGTTTGGATGATATGGACCGAAAACTCCTGTTGACCCTTATTGATAAATTCAGCGGTGGACCCGCAGGGATTGATACGATAGCTGCATCGCTGAGAGAAGACAGGGAAACGATTGAGGATGTCTATGAACCGTATCTGCTTCAGGAGGGTTTTCTTGAGAGAACTCCTCGTGGCAGGATGGCGACACGGAATGCATTCTCCCATCTTGGCAGGGACATCCCGCAGGGACTGTTCTGACCCCGGAACGTTTGTGATGAAACTGCTCATGCATATCTGTTGCTCGAACTGCAGCGTCCATCCTTTGCAGTCTCTCCTTCTTGAAGGAATCGATATCCGGGGGTTCTGGTTCAATCCGAACATACACCCCTATGCCGAATATACGGCGAGGCTCGGATCGCTCACGACCCTGGAGAAGCTCTGGAACATAGATATCGCATATGACGATGACTATGCGCTTGATGCGTTCCTTGCATCAGTTGCCGGCAAGGGAGCAGAACGCTGTTCGATCTGTTACACCATGCGGCTCGACAGGACAGCCCGGACAGCAAAACGAATGCATCTCGACGGCTTCACAACCTCACTGCTTGCAAGTCCTTATCAGAAATTTGATATGATACACGCCATTGGCCGGGAGACGGCGAAGCGGCACGGCATTGCGTTCCATGCGGCCGACTACAGGGATGGATGGAAGACTGCGCAGGTCCTTTCCCGGGAACTCGGTATGTATCGGCAGAAATACTGCGGCTGCATATATTCGGAGATGGAGCGCTATGCAGCAGGGAAAAAAAGAAGAGAACATGACCATAATGGATGACGGCATGCAGCATATCGGCAAGGTGTTGCTCCTCATAGGGATTATCGTCGCTGCCTTAGGCGCCATCATCCTTATTGCCGGCAGGATACCTTGGATCGGCAGGCTACCGGGCGATATCCTTATCCAGAAGAAGAACTTCACCTTCTATTTTCCCTTGGCTACCAGCATCCTTATCAGTATCATTCTTTCCCTCCTCTTCTGGTTTCTGGGAAGGAGATAGCTGTGCACACTTTCCTATCCTTCGTGCTGTTTGTGGTACTGCTCTGTACCCGTGCGGAGGCGGGCACAGCCATAAAGGTCCTCATTCTTGACGATGTATTCCAGAGCATCCCTGCAAAGGACGAAAGGATAGAACGGATGGGAAAGCTCAAAGGTGACCTTCTGGTCAATGGCACGCACTATCCCGGTGATATCGAGATATGGAAAGGAACCAGCGGACTCTTTCTTATTAATGAACTGCCGCTTGAGGAATACATCAAGAATGTGGTAAGTGCCGAAGTGGGAGCTGACTGGGATATGGAAGCGCTCAAGGTACAGGCCGTCATAGCGCGCACCTATGCGATATTTCAGAAGCTCCAGAACAGTAACCCAAACTATGACATTACGTCATCGGTACTTCATCAGGTTTACAAGGGGACCAATGAGAACGCCCGCATAACCTATGCGGTCATGAACACAGAAGGAGAAGTGCTCACCTACAACGGGAAGCCAATTGAAGCATTCTATCACTCCACATCAGGGGGCATGACAGAGGCCGCTGATGAGGTCTTCGGCAGAAGCTATCCTTACCTTAAGCCGGTTATGGGGAGCTGTGAGACGTCACCCTACTGGATCTGGGAGAGAAGGATTCCTGTTGAGGAGATTGAAAAGGTGCTCAACGTGTCGGGGATACGTGACGTGAGAATCTCCTCGTACACTTCTACCAGGAGAGTCAAGACCGTTGACGTGCTCCTGGGCAGCGGTACCATAACGGTCAAGGCCACGGATCTGAGAAAGATGCTGGGCTGGAACAGGCTACCGAGCACGAATTTTTCTCTGAGTCGCGACACCGGCACTTTTGTCTTTGACGGGAAAGGCTACGGTCACGGTGTGGGCCTCTGCCAGTGGAGTTCGCTCGAAATGGCAAGGAGCGGCATGAACTACAGAGATATCCTCTCGTACTTCTACCCGGGTACCGTCATCCAGGCCTATGAGAACCGCTGAATATGATTTTTCCCTTCCCCCCGGACTGATAGCGGCGAGGCCGGCAGAAAAACGGGACGGTTCGCGCCTTCTGGTACTGCATAAAGACGGAGACGTGGAACACAGGAGGTTCTCTGACCTGCCCACATATCTGGAACCGGGTGATCTGCTCGTCCTTAATAATACCAAGGTCTTTCCCGCCCGTATTACCGCCAGAAAGCCTACCAGCGGGAAGGTGGAGTTTCTGCTGGTGACCAGAAATCCTGACGGATCATGGAATGTCCTGTCACGGGAACATTACACGGGAGAATTGGTCATCGCCGGTCGGTTTTTCGCCCACATGAGCAGAGGGAAGACGGTCAGGTTCCATAACGATGCTGAGCTGCAGACGATTATTTGGAAACACGGTCAGATGCCGCTGCCGCCCTATATCAGGAGAGAACCTGACGATGATGACAAGCAGCGCTACCAGACAGTTTATGCTGTTGCAGAAGGCTCCATTGCTGCGCCGACGGCGGGCATCCATTTCACCCACGAACTCCTCGCTGACATCCGCCAACGTTCCATACAGGTACATATGATCACGCTCCACGTTGGTACTGGTACCTTCCGGCCGGTAAAAGCTGACCACCTGGAGGACCACATCATGGATGAGGAGCATTTTGAGATCCCGGTAGCGGTCATCGCGGAGATCGAAGAGGCGAAAAAGACCGGCCGAAGGGTGATAACCGTCGGTACCACGACCACGCGAACGCTGGAGGGATATTTCTCCGGAAGGAGTTCATGCCGACAGGTGAATGGAAAAATCACGGGTTCGACGGATGTCTTTATCCATGAAGGCCACTGCTTTAGGGCGACAGATGTCCTGATAACGAATTTTCATCTTCCGTGCTCAACTCCGCTCATGCTTACTGCGGCTTTTGCAGGGAGGGAAAAGCTGCTTCATGCTTACGAGGAAGCCATTTCCAGAGGATATAGATTTTTTTCCTACGGAGATGCTATGCTTCTTTTATGACTGAAGGTGAGTATCCAGAACAGCCTTCCGGATTCCTTCTCGGCAAAGAATTCATTATCGTTCTTGTCATTGTTTTTTCCGGCCTAAGCTTTACTCTTGGGTATTTTGTCGGCAAGAACACTGTCGACTATGAAACGGTTTCTCCACTGCAGGCTGCGGAAGGAACTGCTCAACAGAACCGGCAGGAGCCTCTGCCTGCTCCGCCCGACCTGAAAGCAGAAATTGCCGAGGTGGGCTCCTCTCCGCAGGCAGCCCAGGAGATTGCAACAGAAGCCATGCCCGTTTTTGCCACGCAGGACAGGCGTGACAATAAAAACACCGTGGCGGTTTCGCACGAACAGGAAAAACCTGCTGCTCAGCCAAAAGATGAAGAGAATGCTGCCTCACATTCCGGCGCGGAAAAAACTATCGCTACGGCCCGTTCCGGGACAGCACCAGCTGAAAAGGCCACATTCTATACTGTTCAGATCGGCGCATTCAAGAGTGCATCTGACGCAAACTATCTGAAGACAACGTTCGAGAAAAAAGGATACAAGCCGTTTATTTCTCAGGTCAAGGACCCGAAAGGCCGTAAGATCTACAAGGTCAAAACGGGAGAATTCAGTGACAAAAAAGACGCCGAAGTGCTCGCCCTGAAACTCAAGAAGACTGAGGGATTACACAGCTATGTCACGACGAGATCAGAATAAGGAGCAGGTACGAATACCGTTGAAATAGCCTTTGACAGCGAAAGGGAATTGCCCTTTCTCTTTACCAGCCTCGAGAAGAACCTGAAACTCATTGAAGAATCTTTGGGCATTACTGCGAGCTACCGGGGTGACAGGATCTTTCTTAAGGGAGATGATGACCGTGTCAGGACTGCAGAAAAGCTCATCATGGACCTAAGGGACATCAGCTTCCAGGGATATACGCTCAGACCGGAAGATATTCGTTTTGCAGTCAGGGCAATTGCTGATGGCGAGACCGTATCTCTCAAGGACCTCTTCACCAACAACATCCCGGTATCTTCAAAGCGGCGTTTTATCATACCTAAGACAGATAACCAGAAACGTTATCTCGATTCGATCAGGGAATATGACATCGTTTTCGGCATAGGCCCTGCCGGTACCGGTAAGACTTATCTTGCCATGGCGATGGCGGTAAATGCCCTCCTGAAAAAACAGATCAGCAGGATCGTACTGGCGCGACCGGCCATAGAGGCAGGAGAGAAACTCGGATTTCTGCCGGGCGATATCCAGGAAAAGGTCAACCCGTACTTGAGACCGCTCTACGACGCACTCTATGACATGATGGAGGCAGAGAAGGCGCTCAAACTTATCGAGCGCGGGGTAATCGAGATCGCTCCGCTTGCGTTCATGAGAGGCCGCACCCTGAATGACGCCTTTGTTATCCTCGACGAGGCTCAGAACACGACCGCGGAACAGATGAAGATGTTCCTGACGCGTCTCGGCTTCAACGCAAAGGCTGTTATCACCGGTGACGTCACGCAGATCGACCTGCCGACCGGCAGGCCGTCAGGACTTGTTGAGGTCATCAGGATACTCGATGGCGTTGAGGGTATAACCTTTGTGAATTTTTCCGAACGCGATGTCGTCCGGCATAAGCTGGTACAGGCAATCATCAAGGCATATGAACGGCATGAAAGCAGAAATATCGACAACTAAATCCTATTTTCCTGCAGTCAGGTCCCGCCTGGTCATGATCGGGTGCCTTTCCGCTGTGGCACTTATTGCTTCACTGCTGCTCACGGTTGATGCCACACCTGCCCGTTTCATTGGCGGCACACTCGTATCCTTCGTACTGCTCTTTGTGTTCTATCGCGACATCATGCGTTATAAGCCGGCATACGTCAACAATTACGCGATGCTGCTGCTTCTGAGCCTCATGATCATCGGCACGCTCCTGATCGGCAGGTCATCCGAATATGTCCTGACGGGTATGATGAAGGGACTCGGTATCACTGATACCGGCATTGTGGTATACGGAATCCCTATCGCCACGGGAGCGATGCTGGTGACGCTCCTCTTCGATTTCCATACCGCCATCACGTTCTCTTTCACCGTGAGCTTGCTGACCGGCTATTGGCTGCGGGATGCCTTCTTTCCGATCTATACGTTCGTATCGAGCCTCACTGCTGCATTCAGCGTGATACGATGCAAAAAACGGACTGCGCTTCTCCGGGGCGGTCTGTATGTGATCCTCGTCAACATCTGTCTTGTACTCATCTTTCTCATCTCCCGCGGAGAAATATTCACTGACACGACGCCTGTTGCGATTATCCTGGCGGTTTTTTCGGGCGTATCGGTCTCGGCGCTTGTATCCCTTCTGCTGCCGCTCCTTGAATATGCGTTCAAGATAACGACAGACATCAGCCTGCTCGAGCTCCTTGACCTGAACCAGCCGCTCATGAAGATGCTGATGATCAATGCGCCCGGAACATATCATCACAGCGTGATCGTTGGCAACCTCGTGGAGTCGGCGGCTGAGGCCGTCGGCGTCAATCCCCTGCTTGCCCGGGTAAGCTCCTACTACCACGATATCGGGAAGGCAAAGATGCCCGATTATTTTGTGGAAAACCAGAGTAGTGCACCAAGCAGGCATGACAAGCTCACCCCGCACATGAGCAGCATGATCATTATCAGTCATGTGAAAGAAGGCGTCGAGCTTGCTCGACAGTACAAATTGCCGCAGACGATCATCGACATCATTAAACAGCATCACGGCACGGCACTCATCAGTTTCTTCTACCAGAAGGCGAAAGACAGGGGCCAGGATTCCTTGCCTGCTGAAGACGAATACAAGTACCCCGGGCCCAAACCGCAGACTCGCGTTGCTGCGCTGGTCATGATGGCCGATGCCGTAGAGGCATCCTCGAAGGTGCTGAATGATCCCACGCCGGCCAGGATTTCCGCGCTGGTTGAAAAGATCATCAATCACATCTTCCTCGATGGCCAGCTCGACGAGTGCGAGCTTACCCTCAAGGACATCTCGGAGATCAAGAAACGCTTTATTTATATTCTTACCGGCATACTCCATAAGAGGATCGACTATCCGGGATTTGACTTCGGCAATGGTAATTCGCATAAGGAACCTGCAAAGATCGAAAAAACTAAACTTGCGTAAGCTCCGAAAGGACCTCGCCAAGGCCGCTGCCATGCTCTGTCTTGACGACGCCGAACTCAGCGTCGTCTTCATCGGTAGCATGAGGATGAAGTCTCTCAATGCCCACTATCGCGGTATCCCGAAGGATACGGACGTACTTTCCTTTCCCATGGACGCACCGTCGGAGCGATTTCCGTCTCCTGGTCATCTCGTGCCACGTATGCTCGGCGATATTGTCATTTCCGTCCCGCGGGCGGCAGAGCAGGCGCATGCATGCGGTATTTCGTTTTGTGAAGAACTCCGCAGACTTCTCATACACGGACTGCTCCATCTCGCGGGCTATGACCATGAAAAGGGACGGCACCGGAAGGCGCTCATGAAAAGAAAGGAGCAGGAGCTGCGCCATGCCCTTCAGGAAATGGATTAAGAGCGCAAATTTTGCCATAGAGGGGATTCTGCACGGGGTCAAGACGCAGCGGCATCTCCGGTATCATTTCCTCTGTGCTGCAGCAGTGCTTTTTTTCAGTTATATGGTCGGCGTCTCGAATGAGGAACTCATCATTATCTCTCTTGCGGTCATTCTCGTCCTTGGGGCCGAGATGATGAACAGCGCCATAGAGGCAGTTGTCGACCTGATTTCTCCGGATTATTCCGAAAAGGCACGCATCGCCAAGGACATCGCGGCAGGAGCGGTCCTCATTACCGCCTTCGGCGCAGCTCTCCTCGGCTATGTTGTGTTGTTCCCCTATGTGAAAACGATCTTCAGCGAAGGGTTCCATGTTGCAAAGCATTCGAAGGAAGAAATTTCTCTGATCGCCTTTATTCTTGTCATGATTGCCGTGATCATCACCAAAGCATATTTCGGCAAGGGGCTGCCCCTGAGCGGCGGCATGCCGAGCGGCCACTCAGCGCTCGCCTTCTCGGTTTGGGTCTCGGTAACGTTCATTACGGAAAATGTCTACATTTCCATGCTCTGCTTACTCCTTTCCGTTTGGATCGCCCAGAGCAGGCTTGCCGTTCGGGCGCACACCATATGGGAAGTCATTCTGGGTGCGGTAATGGGGGCAACGCTCACCTTTCTGCTATTCCGGCTTTTCTACTGACACGGGGCATCGCACGTTTTTTCTGCTTTCCGGAATCTTTGTCTGGTGGTCTTCCTTCCGGTCACGATTACCGACGCGAGAGCTTGTACCGAAACAGCCAAAACGATGATCAGATGCTGCTGAGGATTATCTCTTTGGGAAGGGTAATGAGGAATGCCGTGCCCCCTGAAGAGGACTCTACCCTGATCGATCCGCCGTGCGAGACGATGATCTTATGGACGATTGCAAGCCCAAGCCCCGTACCGCGCTCCTTTGTCGTATAGAAAGGAAGGAATATACGGTCTCTAATGTTTTCCGGTATGCCATGTCCGGTATCTGTTATACAGAGGAGAGCGTTCGGCCCGTTCATGGAACATGAGATACTGATCGATCCGCCGTCAGGCATGGCCTCAACAGCGTTTACGAACAGATTCGTCAATGCCTGCCTGAGCAGGACCTCATCGCCCCGGATCACCGGAAGGCACGATACGTCAGCCGGCAAAATGACCTTTCGCGCAGCGTCATCGAGCATTTCGATGCAGCTTTCTGCAAGAGCCGCAAGGTCGACATTTCCCAAAACCGGTTCAGCAGGATGGGCAAAGGTAAGAAAGTCGGTTATAATCCTGTTCATGACATCGATCTCCCCGTTGATCGCCATTACCGCAGGTTTCAGCGCATCATCAACTTTTCTCGAAAGGATCTTGGTATAGCCGGAAATGACTCCCATAGGATTTCGCAGCTCATGGGCGATGCCGGCGGACATCTCGCCCAGAGTCGAGAGTCTATCCCTCAGCTCCCGCTGCGACTGGAAAGCCTTCAATTCAGTAAGATCGGTAAAGACAAGGAGCTGGCCGATAATGGTGTCCATGCTGTCTTTCAGCGGAGAAAGCGCAAGCCCGATCCACAGCCTCTTACCGCTGCCATCTGTATAAGCAGTCTCAACCCTTCCCATGACCTTTCGTTCAGCAATCATATCGCGTAGGGGGCTCTGGAATATCTCTGCATGGCCCCTGCCGACAACCTCTTCCCGGAGACCGAGAATCTTCATTGCAGCGGCATTCAGCCGCGTTATCCTGAGGTCCTGATCAAAGCTCACCACACCGCTCGGCACAGACTGAAAGATGTTCTCATTGTAGACCTCGATCGACGAGGCGCGCTCCTCAGCTCTGCTTCTCAGGAATTCAAGCTCTCGCTCCTTTTCCTTGAGCTTCGAGACCAGCTCGTGGAATGTATCAACAACAAAGCCGACTTGGGTAGTATCTTTATGATCTTGTTCCGCTTGTTTCTTGTGATAAGCAAGAAGGTTCTTGATAATGACGATCATCATGATGAAGATCAGCAGGGAAATCGCGGTGAACAGCAGGAACTGGATTCGATGGACATCCATGGCAGTTATCTCACCATACCCATTTCAGCTTCATCCGCGAAAAAGATACCAGAATATGATCTCCTGCCCGAAGATCAGAGAGACTGCGGCACCTGCAGCAAGGAACGGACCAAAGGGGATAAGACTCCCCCGTTCCTTTCCCGCAAAGATCATCGTCAGAACCCCGATGACCGAACCAAGGAGGCTCCCGAGAAACGTTGTAAGAATGATACCCTTCCAGCCGATAAACCCTCCGACCATTGCCATCATCTTTATATCACCACCACCCATAGCCTCTTTCTTGAATATTTTTTCGCCGGCTACTGCTATCAGGTAAAAAAAGACAAATCCCGAAACTGCGCCAATGAGCGAACTCCTCCAGCCCAGCGATACAGCCCTGAGAAAAGGGTCCGGCAAAAGCAGTGACCCGGCGAGAAGCCCGATCGGAATACCAGGCAGCGTGATCCGGTCAGGAATGATCTGAAAATCAAGATCTATGAATGTGATGACGATCAATCCTGAGCAGAACAGGGCATAGACCAGAAAAGGCCATCCCGGGCCGAACCTCCACAAGAGTACCAGATAGAAAGCGGCATTGAGGGCTTCGACTAGTGGATACCGATAAGGTATCCGCTCCCCGCAGTTCCGGCACGCGCCCCCCAGCAGAAGAAAACTGAGCACGGGAATATTGTCCCATGCCCTGATCGGCGCACTGCAGGAAGGACACCGTGAAGAAGGCCAGACAATCGAAATGCCACGTGGTATCCGGTATATGCACACATTCAGAAACGATCCGATGAGAGCGCCAAAGATAATGACTATTGCGTACAGAAGCACTTATTCCGTTACCCTGCCTATATCAGAGACCTTGGTGCGCGTCTCTTCCATGCTCTTCTCCAGCTTATCGATCTCGCTGAGAGCCTCCGCGATCACGGTATCCCTGAGTATGTTCTTATCGTGGTGTCCTTTCAGATCCATGACGCGTTCACCTATCTTTTTCAGCAGTTCCTCCCGTGTCTCGTGCATCCTGTCAGCGTCATAGAGGAGTCTGAATATGGCGATCTCGATCTTCAGGCGCTCGGCAATGAGCTTTGCAAACCAGCGTATTTTTCTTATTCCTTTTCTGAAATCTTCAAATATTTTTTTCATTTTTCGCCTCCCTTACCCTGTGTTGAATATATCCATCTTCTCTTTCCAGAATACATCAAGCCGCTGTTTTAGAAAAGAGTATTTTAGCAATCTTTCGTCGTGAGCTATGAGATCAGACGCCTCCTGTCTTGCGGTATCAAGGATTGCCGCATCCCTGATCAGATCCGCATTTTTCAGATCGGGCAGCCCCGCCTGACGGGTTCCCAGAAACTCTCCTGCTCCCCTGAGCTTAAGGTCTTCTTCGGCGATCCTGAATCCATCGTTCGTCTGGATCATGACGTTCAGCCTGCGGCGGGCATCTTCGCTTACCGGCGGATATGCGATAAGTATGCAGCGAGAACTGTCAACTCCCCTGCCAACCCTTCCTCGCAACTGGTGCAGTTGACTGAGCCCGAAGCGCTCTGCATGGACAATAAGCATCACCGTCGCATTCGGCACGTCAACACCCACTTCTATTACCGTCGTGCTCACGAGGATATCGATTTCCCGCATTCTGAAACGCTCCATGATCTGCTCACGTTCCTCTGGCCTCATCCTGCCGTGCAGCATCCCGATCCGGTATTCCGGGAATTTTCTTTGAAATGCCTCATGTCCCCGGGTGACAGATCGTAACCCCGCAGTCTCGGACTCCTCAATCGCGGGATATACGACATATGCCTGCCGTCCCCGGCTGATCTCCTGCTTCAGGACAGCAAATATCTCATCCTTGCGATCAGCTTCAACCCATGCCGTAGCAATCCCTTTCCTGCCCGGCGGCAGTTCGCTTATCACGGAACAATCCAGGTCGCCATAGAGAGTAAGCGCGAGAGAGCGAGGAATCGGGGTCGCTGTCATAATCAACACATCGGGATGCACACCTTTTTTTCTGAGCAGGGCCCGTTGCATCACGCCGAACTTATGCTGTTCATCGATTACGACCAGGCCAAGTTTCCTGAACGTCAGTCGTTCCTGGATAAGTGCATGGGTGCCTACGATGATATCAGACGTGCATTCACCGGTACGTTCCTTTCCCCTCGCCCCGGAACCGCCCGTGCGCAAATCACCGGAAAGACCGAACATTTCAATCATCCCGCGAATGTTAAGGTAATGCTGTTCAGCAAGGGTTTCGGTGGGTGCCATAAGTGCCGCCTGGTAGCCGCATTCCACGGCATCCAACATGGCTGCAAATGCGACCACCGTTTTACCGCATCCTACATCACCCTGGAGAAGGCGGTTCATGGGGTAGGGCTGTCTCATATCACGGTCGATCTGCTCCATCACACGCTGCTGGGCAGCGGTAAGCGTAAACGGCAGCAGCTTCAGAAGATCGCGTCTCAGGCCTCCCGCAGGACAAAAACTGATGCCTTTTTCCCTATGGCCGCTCTTTTTGAAAACGGCAAGGCCCATCGCAAGAAAGAAGAACTCATCGAACGCAAGCCTTCTGTGATACCGGCTTCTGCCGCTGTTGAGCTCAACGATATTCCCGGCGTTCTCAGGAAAATGCAGTTCGCACAGAGTTTCACCCAGTCCCGGCAGGCCATTCCGCACGGTAATGTGAAGCGGTACAGGATCCTCCATGGCGGCAGCATGTTCCTGCACAAGAGTGAACATGATCTTCCTAAATTGCTTCTGGCTGATCCCTTCCGTTATGCGATATACCGGGACGACACGATTGGTATGGATCTGGGAATCTGCATCATCGATGAGAAGTTCATACTCAGGGTTTTCCATCTCCAGTGGCGGTATACCGCGGGTGTTTTCCTTTACCATGCCGTAGACGACCATGGTTCGGCCAAGAGCAACATGTTTCTGCATAAATGGCTGGTTGAACCATTTGACCGTCAGGTAACTCCCGCCATCGTGAAGGGTTGCATCGAAGATGCTGAACTTTTTCCCCCTCCGTCTCAGAATATTGCAGGCAGCGACCTTTCCCATAACGGTCGCCACATTCCCAGGCCGGAGTTCACCGACAGATATGAGGTGTGAGCGGTCTTCGTAGCGGAAAGGCAGATATGCAAGGGCGTCCCTGATCGTTGCGATACCGAGCTTTGCAAGGAGCCGGGTCCGCTGGGGTCCGACTCCCTTTACCTGCTGAATAGAAAGATCTGCTTTACTGCTCTTCATCAACAGACGGCGTTTCTGGTTTCGAAGCTTCCTTGCGCAGGGAGTCCTCAAGAGCCTTGTCTGTCTCTTCCATTCGTATTTTCGAATATTCTGTGTCACTGATGATGTCGATATCCCAGCCGGTAAGTTTCATGGCAAGTCTGACATTCTGTCCTTTTTTGCCGATGGCGAGAGACAGCTGCTGGTCGTTTACCACAACCATGGCAGTCTTGTCTTCTTCGTTTATTCCGATCTTTTCGACGGTGGCAGGACTGAGCGCTCGCGCAAGAAGTGTCCTCGCATCATCCGTCCAGGGAATGATATCTATCCTCTCTCCCCTGAGTTCACGGACAATTGCCTGCACCCTCGTTCCCTTCATGCCTACACAGGATCCCACAGGATCAACGGCAGTGTCTTTGGATGTCACCGCAATCTTGGTACGCTCCCCCGGCTCCCGTACAATGTTTTTTATGATTACCAGTCCTTCGCTTATCTCCGGTACCTCCATCTTGAAAAGCTCAGCAACAAATTGCGGCGTAGAACGGCTGACGATGATCTCAGGGCCTTTTGATGTGACCTTCACTTCCTCGATAATCGCCTTAACGGTATCACCCCGTTTCAGGTTCTCGTTCGGGAGCGTGTCCTTGATCGCAAGGTAAGCCTCGGTCTTGCCAAGGTTTATGAAATAGGCGCCCTTTTCTCTCCTCATCACGGTTCCGCTCACGATCTGGCCTGCTTTGTCCTTGAACTCGCTGTAAATGACATCGCGTTCCGCCTCTCTCACTCGCTGGAAGATCACCTGCTTTGCCGTCTGCGCGGCAATCCTGCCCAGGTCCTGAAGATCGAGCGGAAACTCGATCGTGTCGCCTTCCTTCTTGGAAGGATCTATCTTCACGCCATCCTTGACAGATATCTCGAGGTCCGGGTCAGTTACCTCGGCAACGACCTGCTTGCTCTCAAACACGCGAATGGTGCACTTCTTCCTGTCGATCGTAAGATTTATATTCGTTCTTCCGCCGTACTTCTTTCTCATGGCGGAAAGAAGAGCCGACTCGAGCGCTTCAACCATTGTCTCCTTTGAGATGCCTTTTTCCCTGCTGATCTGTTCAATCACATGGCACAGTTCTTTTGTCATTTCGGTTCTATCTCCAATCTTGCGCGAGAGATGATATCAAACGGCACGAGAACTTCTTTTCCTTCCGGGGTCTTCAGGGTAATGACTCCCTCCCGGATATCCATTATTCTTCCGAGATGCACATACTCACCGTCGATTTTCTGTTTCAGTACGACCTTTGCCAGCTTGCCTTTCGACTGCTCAAAATGCTTCAGCTTCTTCAGCGGCCTGTCAAGCCCCGGTGACGACACCTCGAGCGTATAGGATGTCGGTATCGGATCCTCGACATCAAAAAGCGCTGAAAGCGCCCGGCTGAACTTGGCACATTCGTCCAGCGTTACCCCGCCCTCCCGGTCAATGAATACCCTGACCTGGGGCCGAGTCACACTGCCGGTCATCTCAACGTCAAGGACCATGACCCCATGAGATTCCGCCAGTGATTCTGCCAGAGCGCTGATCTTTTCCTGCACCGTATCCATGTAAAACACCCTATAAAACAAAAGAGTGGGAAGACCCACTCTTTTCGCAAAAAATTCCGGATGAATTTCTTTTTTAATTATAGCAACAACCGATAATAAATTGCAACGCCCCAAGATGATAAGGGGTATCGCATCTTATGGGGCGTACCGTCAGTTTTACAATCGTCCACGTCTTTTAACAAAATAGGTATTGAGTTTATCGGCGTAAGATATAATAATATCAGCTGAAAACCTTGCTGGTGGCAAGGAAACGCATACAGAATGAAGATAATTAATACTGCCAAAGACGACGGGCTGGGCGGAGCAGAATATATCTCTCTGGACTTGATTCCTGATCCGTTCATCATTCTCAGGAGCGATGGAACGATCCTTGATGCTAATATGCGTTTTTTCACCCTGGTCGGCCTGAGCAGGGAAGAAGCGATGGGCAGGGATTTTCATGACATCAGCCTATTGCATGAAATCGAGAAAAAAGTTTCCGAATCCCTGTCTTTGGGAACTGAAATGTCCGAGCGAATCACCCTGCATAACAGGCATTTTGAGGTGCTGCTCCTGCCGTTCATGCATGAGCCGAACTCCTGGCTCATCCGGGTAGTGTTCAGGGATATTACGAGTTTCATAAGCATCGAGAAGGAACTTCTCAAGAGGAATAAGGAACTGATCATTGTCAATACGCTTTCGAGCGCATTTATCTCGTCCGAAGACATCGACCTGGTACTGGAAGACCTGATGGAAAAGGTCATGCTCATAACCGACTTTCCCATGGGTTGGCTGCTCATCTGTGATGCTAAGGATTTCAGGCTCAGAACGTGCCGGGGCATCTCTCCTGAACTTCAGCAGCACATTGATGAGGGCGGCTTTGATCATTTCTGCAACGATGCACGCAAAACCAAGGATCCACTTTACATCATGGAATCATCCGCAATAGCTGAGACGCCGGTCCTTCGTGATGAAAACATTGCTTTTCTTGCCATCATTCCGCTTGCGTCAAACTATCAGGTGACAGGACTGCTTTTTCTAGCGAACAGCTCCGGCACAGAACTGGGCTTTGATTTCTCTGTGCTCCTGCCACTTGTGGGCAATCATGTTTCTCATATCATAGACAAGATAAAATTTTTCCAGGAGACCAGGAGGCTCGCCATAACGGACAGCCTTACCGGCCTCTACAACAGCAGATATTTTTACAAACACCTTGATATCGAGGTCGCCAGAGCCAAGAGATACGGCAACTCCTTGTCGCTCATGCTTTTTGACATCGACAACTTCAAGAGTATGAATGACACCTACGGCCGTCAGGAAGGTGATGAACTGCTGCAGGGTCTTGCGCGCACGCTCACGTCTGTTTCCCGCGAAACAGATGTGGTAGTTAGATATGGGGGAGAGGAGTTTATTATCATGCTGCCCAATACCGCGATGGAAGAGGCCACAGCGCTTGCCGGCAGGATATTGCATACCGTGCAGGAGACAAAGATTAGGATCAGCTCGTCCGCGGGAGTGAGCATCACGCTCAGTGGCGGCATAGCAACTTTTCCCCAGAACGCATCTTCAGCCAAGGCCCTGCTCAGCGCGGCTGATAATGCCCTATCTGCAGCAAAAGCGGCAGGAAAAAATACCGTGATCTATTTTCAGGAGAAGATGCATGAATAAAATATTTGATCGGCCGAAAAGCCTGAAGGCCGCACCTTTCCGCTACTGCCCAGGATGTGGACACAGCCTTGTTCATCGACTCATTGCGGAGTGTATCGACGCTCTCGACATCCGGGAAAGGGTGATCGGCATAGCGCCTGTCGGATGCGCGGTCTTTGCGTACGACTACTTTGACTTCGATATCATTGAGGTTGCCCATGGCAGACCACCGGCTGTTGCGACGGGAATGAAACGGGTCCTGCCGGACAGGATCATCTTTTCCTACCAGGGCGACGGTGATCTTGCCGCGATCGGCACAGCAGAGATCATCCATGCTGCAAACAGGGGAGAGAACTTGTCGGTATTTTTCATCAATAACGCAACATACGGCATGACTGGCGGACAGATGGCACCTACCACCCTTACCGGACAGAAGACAACGACCACGCCGAAGGGAAGGGATATCAAGACGGCTGGGTATCCGCTCAGGGTCTCAGAGCTTCTTGCCACTATTGAAGGAGTTTCTTATGTCCAGCGTGTTTCTGTGGATTCCTACAAGAACCTCGTTGCGGCGAAAAAAGCGATTTCCAAGGCCTTTTCCTATCAGATCGAAGGGAAGGGATTCGGCATGGTCGAGATTCTTTCGCCATGCCCCACGGACTGGGGCATGAGTCCGGCTGCGGCAGCCGAATGGATGAGGACCACCCTTTCGCAGACCTTTCCTCTGGGACTCATCAAAGACCGGTACCAGGAGAATCCCTGAGGTGCAGAAAAGCATTATCATTGCAGGATCAGGAGGACAGGGCATCCTTTTTCTCGGGAGAGTATTGACGTCTGCGAGCATGATCGAGAGAAAAGAGGTGACCTGGTTCCCTTCCTATGGTGCTGAGATGCGGGGTGGCACGGCAAACTGCACGGTTATCATCTCCGACGAAATGATCGGCTCCCCGGTGGTAATGATACCTGATATTCTCATCGTTATGAACAGGGCGTCGCTCGATCGCTTTCGGCCAAGCCTCAGGAAAAAAGGCATGCTCTTTTATGATTCCTCCCTGATAACCGAGAAGTTGGCGAAGAAGGACATCATAGCAGTGCCCGTTCCTTCCACGAACATTGCAGGAGACATGGGCAACCCCAAGTCGGCAAACATGGTGATGCTGGGAGCTTTCATAGCGAAGACCGGCATCCTTAGGAAAACATCCATTATTAGCATCTTCGATGATGCCACCGACCCGCGAAAGATAGAGGCGTTCAGGGCAAACAAGGAACTCGTCAGAAAAGGAATAGACTATATTGAAAATACGTAAGGCGTTGATCAGCGACATCAAAGAGATTCAGAATCTGGTGAACGACTATGCCCGCAAAGAACAGATGATTCCACGGTCCGTGAACGAACTCTATGAGAACATCAGGGACTTTGTTGTAGCAGTTGATAAGCACGATATCGTTGGCGCATGCGCGCTCCATGTCCTCTGGGAGGATCTTGCGGAAGTCCGTTCTTTGGCCGTCCGAAAGGAATTTCAGGGAAAAGGTATCGGCAGGAAGATGGTAAACAACTGCCTCAGGGATGCCCGGGCGCTCGGCATCAAGAGAGTGTTTGTCCTCACGTATCAGCCTGATTTTTTCCGGAAGCTCAAGTTCAGGGATACGGATAAAGCAGCCCTCCCGCAGAAGATATGGGGGGACTGCATCCGGTGTCCCAAGTTCCCAGAATGCGACGAACTCGCGCTTATCAGGGACGTCTCAAGCAATACGTAGCCCTTTCATAAGATGACGCTGACGTGGTTTAACGAGCTCCATCCGGTCACACAGGCCGTTATAGCGACCTGTTTTACATGGCTTATGACAGCCTTGGGCGCTGCAGTAGTTTTCTTCTTTAAAACGTTTAACCGGAAGCTTCTGGATGGTATGCTTGGCTTTGCAGCAGGAGTCATGATCGCTGCAAGCTTTTGGTCCCTTTTGGCTCCTGCCATCCAGATGGCTGAATCATCCGGGTCCTCTCCCTGGATTCCGGCCGCTGTCGGCTTTATGGCCGGAGGATTATTTCTCTCGATCATCGACAAACTCCTTCCGCACCTGCATCCCGGATTTCCCCTCAATGAAGCAGAGGGCATCAGGACGAACTGGCAAAGAAGTATTCTCCTCGTCCTGGCGATAACACTTCATAACATCCCTGAAGGGCTTGCTGTTGGGGTTGCCTTCGGTGCGCTTGCCGCAGATATCTCCTCAGCCTCCCTCACCGGGGCCATAGCGCTTGCCATCGGCATCGGCATCCAAAACTTCCCTGAAGGAACTGCCGTTTCCGTCCCGCTGCGGAGAGAGGGCATATCGAGACTTAAGAGCTTCTGGTACGGCCAGCTCTCCGGCATTGTCGAACCGATTGCTGCATTTGTAGGCGCCTATGCAGTTGTCGTATTCAGGCCCATCCTCCCTTACGCCCTTGCCTTTGCCGCGGGGGCTATGATCTTTGTCGTGGTCGAAGAGCTCATTCCCGAATCCCAACAGGAAAAAAATTCAGACATAGCCACCTACGGAGCGCTGCTGGGCTTCACCATGATGATGATCCTCGATGTAGCGCTCGGATAGTTCTTGTGACCACATATCGGATATGCAAGGAGCCGGACAGCCTTGTTCGCGACCATGTTCATCTCTTCACCGCAGATCTGAAGCAACACCCGGTCCTCGATCTGGCCTGCGGGGATGGGCATAACGGTCTCTTCCTTGCGGCTCTGGGGTTTCGCGTTATCTTCGCTGACCGCTCAAAAGAAGCTCTTGAAGAGGTGCGCAAACGGGCAGAGACCGCAGGCATTGCGGCAGAACTCTTGCAGATAGACCTCGAAGTATCGAATCGGGATTTCTTACCTGGACAGACCTTTTCGGCGATCCTCGTCTTCCGCTACCTGCATCGGCCGCTGATCCCCTTTATAAGGGACTCGCTGTTGCCGGGTGGTCTCGTGCTCTACGAAACATTCACCATGGACCAGGCGCAATTCGGCAGACCGCGCAATCCCGACCATCTGCTGAGGCCGGGAGAGCTTGCAGCATGGTTTCGCGATTGGGAGATAATCCATCGCTTTGAGGGCATCACCGGTGAACCGCCGAAGGCGATAGCACAGCTCGTCTGCAGAAAACGATGACCGCTGCAGACCGGCAATGACCCTGACGCAGAACATGGTAGAATGTTAACAGCTAATGAACATATCCCCTGACTGAAGTCCGGAGTTTCAGGGCCACTGGTATAATATGGCTTCCTTATATCCGTCATCCCGGAAACCATCGCCACACAGAAATTCTTCCAGCTCCGGATATTCTTTCCGTATGACGCTGCTTGTGCCGCCGCTGAAACGCTTGACTGCATCCGCCACACAATGGGCTACATTGAGCTGGATGATTGCTTACATATAATCCTCTTGGACGCCCGGTTTGTTGGTCGGGCAGTCGTTTATCTTGCACGCATCATACAGCATACGATTCAGGCGAGCAGCTATTTTGCCTTTCAAAACCCTCTTCCGCTATTTGGGTATCCATGCCCAGTGGTACAGAAGCCGATGTCTCCTATGAGATTCTGTCCGAGTTTGACATCTCGTGGTTTTCTGATCGTATTTATAAAAGTGAGATTTTCTTCAAAACCGTTGCAGAATAAATCAGCGGGCTGCGGGAGACGAAACACTTGTACAGGGAGGCATAGTTAGTGCGTTCATTCGAGCAGATTAAACAGGATTACCGTTTTACGAACGGGCATGAGCAATGACTGAGTGAGATTCGGCAGATCATGGTAGAAAATGCGGGCGAGGTGATGAAAACGCTTGACGAGCGTTTATAGCGGGAACGGAGCGATGCCGCAGCCTAAAGAAGTTGGCAGGATACGGAACACGCGGCGTGTCTGAGATCTGGGTTAAACAGTGGAAGATTCACCAGGACATGTTGCATGAGTTCGGCAGCAGAATCACTTTCCACCAGACAGGATGGGAACCGACCGACACATAGCGCAGGCTGTTGGACAGATACGAGCAACCAAAGGGTTTTGTTGTCCACGACCCATCTCTGCGCAAGGCTGTGTACGCCTACTTCAATCTCAACTTCGTTTATGTTGATGAGGAAAAGACGGCGTTCTGTTTTGAAAAGTCCTATTGGGAGCGCACACCTGCAGAAATGAAGGAAGCCCGCTTTTGATGGACAACGGTTGCTGAAAAAAAGGCTGATTACCCATAATTTGCGTTAAAACAGCAAGTTGGAACCTTGCTGCTTTTTCCCTGTTGACGCAATGACCAAAAAGCGGTAGGGTGTAACTAAGCCCGCAACAAAGGAGGAAACCATCATGCTATGCAATCTCTCCAAACTCGATGAAGGTAAGCTTCGGGAGATCAGGACAGTCGAACAGAAGGTTGGGAAGACGCTGCTCGCTTACAGCTGCTACAATGTTTCACCTGCTGATCTGAGCAAGGATGAAATCAGCCAGATAGCTGAGGCCGAGAAAAAGCTCGGTGTTGTTCTTGTGGCAGTCAAAACCTAGCTGCAGCCGCACTCTCACGCTGATAGCCTTTTCCCCTTGCAGCTGAAGCGCTGCTTACAGACCCGGGCACCATGGCAGCGGGCTTCCGGGGAAACTTCACCTCCTCCCCACGCTATCTCCTTTTATACCAGATGCAGCACACATCAACACTTCCGCATGACGCGATAGAAGCAGATGACGTCACGGCGATGCCGGTCATGGTGGGGAGGGATATGCCAGAAACGCATTTATCAGCTTCGGCATGCCTGCAGGCTGCGAGAATGCCGGCGAGCATTTCTTCTTTCTGCAGACGTAGACAGCTTCCTTTAGGGGATAGCCTGACTTACGAATGCGCTCCCTATCGGCCTTTGGTGAATAGACCCGCAGGACCGACTGCGGTATGTACACCCGCTGCAGTGCAGCCAGATACGCCTTGCGGCGCTTGCCGTCTGCAATTACTGTAACCTCCACCACCTCCCGCACATTCCAGCTGAGGGCAGTGCCGTAATGAGCACCCGATGGGGTAAAGCGGATGCGGCTAGTCCTGAGACTTACCAGGGCCTGCCTGATAATATGCCGAAATCGCTCACTTTCCCCGTACCTGCCCACCCTGCTCAGGAGGATGACCGCCAGATAATTGGTGATGTCCGTCTGCGCCTTTTGGAGCATACCGGCAGTTGAAGGGGAAACAATCGTCGACCCGGCATGAAGCATGAACCGTCCTCTGGATATGTCAAAAAAATGCTCGGCAACACGGCGGGCGATCATCTCGGCCGTTTTCAGGTATCTGCTATCACCCGTGGCCTGATACAGGTCGATCATGGCAAGGCCGACAAGAACATTGTCCGGCAACAGCCCCGGCACCGCTCTCTTGTTGTCCAGCAAATAATGATATACGCCATCCTCGGCTGTGTAGAGCCTCGCAATGATGTAATCTGCAGCGTTACGTGCCATGACCAGGTACTGCGCATCCCCCGCCGCCTGATAGACCGCCAGAAGAGCTGATATCATACGACCGTTCGCATCGGCATAGACCGTCTTGTCCACGAAGGGAGTCGCAAGACCCTTCCGATCCTTCTTTCGGTAGTATGTCTCATCAGCGTCCTGGCTGCCATAGAACACACCGGACTTTCTGTCGTACAGATTTGCCATGACATAGCCCACGGTCTTCAGCATGGTCTTCCGGTACGTGCCGTCACCTAGCAGCATGGACGCGATGGCGTAGTTTCTTATAATTCCCGCATTGGATGCCAGCATCTTCTCATAATGAGGTTCCGACCAATCCGTACGTGTGGCGTAGCGGAAGAAACCGCCTTCTACGTGATCCTGGATATAACCGCGCTCCATCCGGTCGAGCGTGATGGCAATGATACGCCGGTACTCCGGTTTTCCGGTCTGCCGATATTCTGCGAGGAGAAAATCGACGGCATCGGGATTCGGGAACTTCTGCCACTCGCCGAACCCTCCCCAGTGGTCATCATGCTGCCTCAGCAGCATGGCTGCTACCTCGGCTATGTCCGTTTCAGCGGGGAAATCTTCGACACTTTGCGTCGGCGCAGCCTGACCGGATGAATCCTGATCTTCCGCAGGCTTGTCTTTTTCCCGCGTACCTACTGCGGCATGCTTCATAAGCCAGGGAAGCATTTCATCGGGCGGCAGATAGGTGGCACCCGCCATCACCTCTCCTTCAGGAGTCAGTATGACCGTGCTCGGCCAGCCGCCTTGATTATACAGGGCATCGATATCCGGCCTCCGGTCAGCATCAACGCGCACGGCAATGAAGTTTTTCTGAATGAAGGCTATCACCGCGGGGTCCGAATAGGTCGTTTCGTCCATCACATGGCACCAGTGGCACCAGACCGCACTCAGAGCAAGCAGCACCGGGCGCTGAGATCGCCGCGCCTCCTGAAGCGCCCCACGGCTCCATGCTCTCCAGGAGATCTGGTGGGCCCTGTTCGGGCGGGGCGAAAACCTGAATTCAGCAGCTGCAGCCAGCTGCGAGAGAATGAGGAGAATACTCAGGGTAAGGACAGATATCTTCTTCATATGACTCCATCATATCCTAATGCCCAGGATCATGCAAAAAAGAACCTCACGAGAACACATCTTACGGAAGCCCTTACACAGCAGGGAAAAACGGAAACGTCTTCATATGTGAAGACTTCGCAGCGGAAGTCGTGGTATACTCACGCACTTTGAAAGATGAATTCAAGAACGATTATTTCTATGTTGTTGTGCGGTCCGAGAAAAAAGATGGCAGGGATGTCCTGATCTATTGCTCAGGCATCAACGTCACCCGGTTCCTTCCGATGATGAAGGGCCGCTTGGGTCTTGGCTCAAACCCTATCGTGAGCGGCCTCCAGCTGGTGAAGTACGACCTTTGCACGCTGGCACACGCAAAAGGAGCCGTACCGAAAGAGCATTACTGCAATATCGGCTGTGCCGGAATAGCCCCCACAAAGGAAGGGTGGTACACCGAGCCTCTGCTCATCGAAAATCCCGGCAGCATGACGCCTGAGGAGGTGGTCGGGTTTGCGGTCAAAGGTATGGTAAAAAGGATCAATGCTACCTCTCTGGTGGATACAAAGTTGGCTGACAACCTTTCACCTGCTGATCTGCAGAAACAGCTCGACATCCTCTGCAACCCGGCTTAAACACCTTCTCACCTCCGGATGAGAGCAGCGCACTTGCCTCCTTCGGCGCGTGATTCACGGTTTTCTGAACGTCTGATGACAGTTCACACAGCCATCGAGGAGCTTTTTGGTGAGTGACAGCATGTCCTTCTGATTGCCCGTCTGCGCTGACTGTGCCAATGCTTCGAGATCTCCATGAAATTCCGTATCCATATTCACAAATTCAGCAGTACGGTCAGCGTTTTTCGGGATTCTTACCGCTCCTGAATGAACTCCTGCATGGGTCTTTTCCATGGTTCCATGCAGGGCCTCCAGCGCATTATGTACCCGCTCGCCCTCTCCCAGGGACACGGCGGAGACGATTTCACGGAACGCATTGTCCAATAGTGCCATCTCTTCAAGAAGAGGATTTTTCCCCTGTTGATGCCGTTGTTCCTGCTGCGCATGCTGATGTTCGCCCTGGCCGGCGGTCAGAAGCCGCGGCATAACCACAACCGAGACAATCAGCGCAATTACCGCTATCATTCCTGTCTTTTTTCTCATACTACGACCTCCCTGGGCTCAATGTTCACACGGAAATGATACCCAATTTCTTCCTTCGTCAGTATGATTTTTCTCATATCCGGGTGGACATTCCACAAACCGCATCTTCAACCTCAGAACAATTAAGTTATAATATTCCGGTAGCAACAGAAGAGACCTGTGGGCCCGCAAACAGCCGGCAGTTACTTTTCTCCGGAAACTGTATATGGAACTGACATCACAAAGACAGGAGCTTCACCACGAGATCTTCGGCTCTGTACTGGACAGGACCGAGATGACCCCGTTTCTCCTGTTGCGCACCGAAAATTATGGGGAAGCGCTCTGCCAGGCGACCAGAATGATGGGAAACCGTGGATTCGACATTCTTCATGATGAACTGCAGTCGAGCGAGAAAGACAGAGCGCAAAAGTTTGTCGAACAAGTCTATCGTTACTTTTTGAACTGGCTTTTCCCCTTTGTCAGAACGCAGTTGGAAGGCCTTGCCGCCCTTAACTCTCCCAATGCCGGTCTTTACCAGAGGTGTCTGCAGGCCATCGGTCAGACTGTCTCCGTGCTGCAGAGCGCAGAGTTTCAGCAGATCGTCAGCGAGGACCCACGGCACCTCTTCCTTCTTGCTTCATCGCGAAAGTATCCGCATGTTTTTTACGGGTATCATGACAGCACCGAAAACGTCCCGCCTGCTTGGCAGCAGACAGCCTGTTCCATGCTTAAGATGGGCCACCTCATCAAATCGATCGAGGAGGACAGCCAGGACATTAATGATTACGCGCAGCTAGGCTTTTTCCTTGAAATGCAGGGACAGAGCCTTGATGACCTGTACCATTATGACTGGGAACACCCGCAGCATATACCTGACAGCGAGTCAGGCCAAAGGGCTTTCGTAAAGATTTCAACATTTTTCCACAAGCTGAATGAGTCGTTGTCGTTCGACGATGAGAAAGGATGCCTGGTATTCAACAGCGGAGACGGCGTTGAGGTCGACATAGCCGAAATCAAGGCCAGGCTGAAGAGCCCGGAGAGCATGTTCACCAAGCTAGGTAAGGATGTGGAAGGAGAGGCGTACGACATCCGGGATATCCTAGCTATAACGTTCATCCTTAAAAGCATGGACGATACGCTGAAGCTTTTTCACGCACTCCAGAAGCGGGGTGTCATCCTGCAGGAAATCACTGCCTCCCATTCCATAACCCAGACACTGTTCGATGATCCGGAAAGCATGATCGGGGCCGTGAGGAAGCTTATGATAAGCCTTTCCCGGAGCGAGGGCCGCGATACCGTGCCGGGTGAAGAGGAACTGCTTGCCAATGCGAGAAAGTTCTATGAAGCACTGAGCGTAAACGCGGCAAAGAATCTGCACTCTTCGCGGGGACACAGAAAGTTCCAGTGCAAGATAGCCTTTTCCCTGCCGCTCCATCGGGCGACCGCAACAAACAACATCATGATCCCAGGCACGCCTCTCTTTGCAAAACGGGACCGGATCAGCAAAAAAACCCAGCAGCACACGCTTGGTGTCGAGCTGCGCATATCCGACGAGCAAAGTTGGCGCACATCCGAACAGAAGGGAGACTCCCATCATGACGCGTATAAATTCCGTCAGCTGGTCTCGGTGATGAACAGGCTCTTCAAAAACAGCTTTGATCTGCCGGAAGAGAGTTTTGCACAGTTACGGAAAGACCAGGCAACCCTTTTCCCGTGAATCGCCGGAGGATACAGAGCAGCAAGAGGCACACGGAACGCATAACGGGCTCTGAAATGAGGAAGCTCCCTGCAGAGACGGTGGAGATTGGAAGACTCAACAGGCTGCGGGTCCTTAGGATATCTGACGCCGGCGTCTGGCTCGACGGAAAAGATCGCGGAGAGTTATTCATGCCGCGCAGTTATGCGGGAATAAACTGCGTGACCGGAGATGATATCGATGTCTTTATCTTTCCCGGTTCTGAGGGTGAGATCCTTGCTACGACGAAACGGCCGTACGCCATGATCAACGAATATGCGCTGCTGAAGGTGGCTTCGGTCACTCCGGTAGGGGCATTCCTGGACTGGGGACTGAAAAAGGACCTGCTCGCGCCGTTCAGTGAGCAGAAAGAAAAGATGGAAGAAGGGAGATCGTACATTGTGTACGTGCATCTAGACGAGCGCACCAACCGTATCGTTGCTTCTTCGAAACTGAACCGCTTCATGAATGCACAGGCGGCGGGCTTCGCTGAGGGGCAAAGCGTGGATCTGCTGATCTGCAGCCAGACCGAGATCGGCTATAAAGCCATCATCGATAATACCCGATGGGGCATTCTCTACAAGAACGAGGTCTTCCAGCAGCTCAGGAAAGGGCAGCACTTGCCGGGGTTCATCAAAAAAGTACGGGATGACGGGAAGATAGACCTCTGTCTTCAGCTGCCGGGATATGCGCAGATCGGGGATGCAGCGGAGCGGATCATCATGACCCTGAAGTCTCGGGGCGGGTTCCTCCCGATGACGGACAAAAGTCCTTCCGAGGCCATCTACCATGTGTTCGGGATGAGCAAGAAGACCTATAAGAAGGCAATCGGCCTTCTGTACAAAAGACGGGTTATTGCCATTGAGGAGCAGGGGATACGCCTCATCGGCAAAGCCTGATTCTGCCCGCGCGGGCACGAATACGGGGGAGTATATCATGGCCGGCTGGAAGGATAATATCTATTTCGTTCTTGTGGAGCCGAAAGAGCCGGGCAACATCGGGGCCTCGGCACGTGCCATCAAGAACATGGGCTTCCGGAACCTCTGCCTGGTCAACCCTCCTCCTGAGATGACGAATGAAGGAAGATGGTTTGCACGCAATTCCCACGACGTACTCGATTCGGCCGGGATCTTCAGCAGTGTTGCCGATGCCGTCAAGGACAGATCTCTTGTTGTAGGGACGACACGGATACCGGGAAAACGGCGGGGCATCATGTTGCCTGCTGATGAAGGAGCAGCCAAACTGTTCGCGATGGCAGCCAACAACACCATAGCGATCCTTTTTGGGCGAGAGGCACGGGGATTGTTGCGCAGGGAAATTGACGAATGCGGATGCATGCTTACCATCCCGAGCAGCACGCAACAACCTTCCCTGAACCTGTCCCACGCAGTCTTGATAATCGCCTACGAGCTTTTTCTGGCAGATCCGGGCAGATCAAATGCGGCGAAAGCCGGGGGGCCCTATGTCATACAACCCGACCCGGGCGTGGCACCACCTCTGCAGCGGTATGGAGAAAGTGCAGAACTGTACGAAAAAATATCAGGGGCATTGGAGCTTCTCGACTATATCCCGAAAGGGGACAGAAACATGAAGAAAAAAATCATGCTTGACCTGAGGCATTTTATCGGAAGGGCAGGACTTACAGAAGCCGAACGTACGATGCTGAAAGGGATCTGCTGCCAGGTTGAGAAAAAGATTGCCCGAAGATAACAGGAGATGCAGCGGGAACGTTTTTTTTCTCCGGGATGGCCGAAAAGGAGACGGATCGTGAAGAAGAGCAGCATTGGAGCGGAGACGGTCTCAGTGTGTCAAGGCAAATTCCTGGAAATCAGCGACAGGCAGGGGCTTGCTGAAGAGATATCCCTGTATCTGGTCGCATTGACATGACTGCAGAAAATGCATCTGTTCATCGGTCTCCACGCCCTCTGCAACAACGCTGAGATTCAGGGAGTGCGCCAGCGCGATTACAGCATACACAATTGCCCGGGCATCCTGATCTTCTTTAATGCTCCGGATAAACGACTGGTCGATCTTCAGCTTGTTGATGGGGAATTTCTTGAGATAACTCAGTGACGAATACCCAATGCCAAAATCGTCCAGAGAGAACCGTATGCCCATATCTGCGAGTTCCTGCAGTTTTCTGATCGTGCGCGTTGCATCCTGCATGGCGGTGCTTTCCGTAATCTCCAGCTCCAGCAAGTGCGGCTCAAGACCGGTTTCTTTCAATACCCGGGAGATCCGATCCACGATTCCGGGACTCTGAAACTCATGTGTCGAGAGGTTCACGGTCACGCAGAGGGAAAAACGTCCTGCTTCCTGCCAGATCCTGTTCTGCATACATGCGGTCTGGAGAACGTAATCACCGATGACTTTAATGACCCCGCTGGCTTCGGCCAGCGGGATGAACCGGCCGGGGGCTACAAGACCCATTTCCGGATGCTGCCAGCGTACCAGGGCCTCTGCACAGACCATCCGTTTGGTCATGATATCCACCTGGGGCTGATAATAGACCAGGAATTCCCCCCGGTCGAGCGCCGTGCGCATGCTCTTCTCAAAAATCATTCGTTCGATCGTCCTGACCTTCATGACCGGGCTGTAGAACTGGTAGCTGCCCCTTCCCATCTCCTTTGCATGGTACATGGCAATATCAGCGCTGTTCAAGAGCGTTTCCGGCCGAATGCTGTCGTCGGGGTATGTGCTGATGCCGATGCTCGTGGAGATGTGCAGCTCATGGGCATCAATAAGATAGGGTTTCTGCACTGCCGAGATGATCTTTTCCGCGATTACCGCGGCGTCTTCTGCATGCCTGACATGGTGCAGGAGAACGCTGAACTCATCGCCGCCGATGCGGGACACGGTATCGGTTTCACGAACACATTTTCTCAGGCGTGCGGCCACCTCTTTGAGCAGCTGATCCCCCGCCGCGTGCCCGAATGCATCGTTGATATGCTTAAACCGGTCCAGGTCCAGAAAAAGCACGGCAAGCATATAGCTGTCGCGATGGGCCTGTGTTATGGCGAGGTCAAGATGGTCTATGAAGACACCTCTGTTCGACAGCCCGGTAAGGGTATCATGATATGCCAGGTATCTGATGTCGTCTTCCATTCTCCTGCGTTCGGTTACATCCTCAAATACCGCGCCGAAGTATCCTTTTTCCGTGCAAAAGGCCGAAACCGAATACCACCGATTGAACGCGGAGAAGAACTGTTCGAATTTTACTCCCTCTCCGGTGAGCGCGACCTTTCCATACGTTCCTATCCAGTCAAAGTCGGCTTCCCGGATGCCGGGGATGACCTCAGTCACTGCCCTGCCGATGATGTCTTTCTTTTTCAGCCCGGTGAGCTTTTCAAAAGCCTCGTTTACCTCGAGAAAAACGTAGTCTGAGGGCATGCCATGTTCGTCAACAATGATTTTGTGATAGGCAAATCCATTCAGCATTTCTGTAAAAAGTGTACGGTATTTTGCCTCGCTGCTCTTCAATGCATCTCCGATCCTCTTACGCTCTGAAATATCAAGGAAAGTCACGACTGCCCCGATAACAACTCCCCTGTGCCGGACAGGATATGACCAGTATTCTGCGTGGAAAGGACTCCCGTCAGCCCGCCATAAGACCTCGTCATCACGGTGGACGCCCTTCCCTCTGGCAAATCCTTTACATATTCTGCACTCCCTGAACGGATATGCAGCGCCATCAGGCCCTTTATCGTGGATCAGTTCATGCATGTTCTTCCCAAGCACATCTTCTTCTGTTTCATACAACATCTGCCGGAGAAAGGAGGTGTTGCAGAACGTGCAGTTGCCGTGCATATCAATTCCGTAGATGGCCTCGGCCGTGGAATTCAGCAGCATACGAAACCGTTCTTCGCTTTCCCGAAGGGCTTCCTCGATACGCTTTCTCTCGGTAATATCCCGGTGTATCGACAAAAAGCCGATGTTCAGGCCTCTCGCGTCGATAACCGGAGCTCCTACGGTTTCACCCGGGAACACCGTACCGTCCTTTCGGCGATACCGGCACTCGAATGCCGGTATTTTCCGGGTGGTGTCCCTATGCAGCCGTTTCATGTCTTCTGCTGCATAGTCGGCCTTATCCGCATACAACTTCCTGGTGCTTTTCCCTTTCAACTCCCTGAGCCGGTATCCGAACACCCGGGTGAACGCCGGGTTGATCAGGACAATACGCAGCCCTGTATCAACAAGAATGGCCGCATCAGCAATCGAATTGAAGATAGCTTCAAATTCCGCCCTGCTTCGTTCCAGTGCTGCCGCGGTCTGCATGCGTTCTGTAACATCATGAAAACTCCATACCCGGCCGACAATATCGCTGCCGACCTTCTGCGGCCGCGAAAACCGTTCAAAGACGCGTCCGTCCTTGAACGTAATAACATCAAAGCTTTCTTTTTCAGGATGTGCATATAAATAGTGGACCTTTTTCAGAAACGCATCGGGTTCCTTCAACTGGTCCAGCACAAAGTCGACCAGCGCCCGGTCATCCCCCTGCCCTGCAAGGTCTGCCGGAATTCGCCACATCTTCAGAAAATTCTTGTTATAGCTTGCGATCTTGCCCGAGTTGTCTATGACAAGCAGCCCGTTTGCTGCAGATTCAAGCGTAGCATTGAGCAGTGATATGGTATGTCTGATCTGCTTGCCCATGTCCGTATGGGTAGACTGCAGATCTTTCAGTTCGGCGACCTTCTTTCTGAGCCGGTGCAGTTCCTTCTGTCTCTCCATTTTCGATGGGACCTGATCTTTCACCTGCTTATCCCGCGTTGAGGTTCCCGTCAGAGAAACGCGCAACTCCCTCTTCGATTTCACTGTATCACAAAATATCGCCATTTTCCATTGACTTTGGCCCGGTTCTGGACCACTGTATAAGGGCATGCGGCTGTCAGGCCGGGAGGCCGGCTCCATGGGTAAGGATTCAGAAGGTGCGGGACAGGCAGCAGGGAGGAGTATTATTCCTTATTGCCAAACTCACCCTTTTCAAAACAATTTGCCGGACAGCCACGGCATGTTCCGGCAAGATATGAAAGGTCTTTTTTCTTCTCGGCAACCGTACAGTTGATGATATGCTCTCTTGCCTCACCTGTTATGCGCTGGAGCAGATTGAACCTTTTCCCGCAGCGGGGACATTCTTTCATAATCGGCCTCGTTATCTCTTTTTTTTATCATACCATGAGTTTCCCGGCCGAGCAAAAAGCAGGAACCCTCAACGGTATTCTCTCAAAGGGGACTATCCGGAAGGGTCCGCACGTCGTGAATGTCCAGCGCTACAAGCGTCGGCATGCTCAACACCCGCCCGAACAGAAGCGGCCTCACACGACGCTGCGTAGAGACCTGAAGCCCGGAAAAATCCCGGTATCCAGAGCAGAAATGAGCGGCGTGCGCCCAGCCCCCAACAACTTCGGCAGTATAATCAAAACGGAAGAGCAGACCGCACGCATCGAAATAGAATGTCTGCGTTCGGCAGTGTACGGGCAGTGCTGCAGGGAATGTCGCGCGCAGGCAGGAAAACTTCCCTTCCGGAAGCAGCACCTCTCCCGGATATTCAAAGACAAACCCTTCTTGCATAAAGAGAAAAGGCGTTACCAGGTAATTCCAGGTCGCATAACCCCCGAAGTATATGAAATCAAGGTCATCCCACCAGAGATTTCTGCGCAGCCCCTGAAATGCCGCCCGGGGATGATAACGCCTTTCAAGCACGCTGCCGTCAGTGCTGACAATACGCACCTCTTCTTCACCCCGCAGTTCTCCGGTCTTGCCGGTGTCGGGAAAATCACAGAATTGCAGGAAGGGAACACGGGATGACGCCCGTACGATGACATTGCGCAGCACCTGCCGCTTCTTTGCCGTGAACAGGAAACCGTACGCGGAAAGTTCGGCTTCCAGACAGCCTATGTTGCTCCACTGCTCCCTGCCTCCATGGGCGGCGATGATCTTTTCAATAAAGGCTCGTGTACGCTCAGACAAAAAGATCTCCCCTCGTGCGATGGGGTCCGACGGTCGAACCACCTGTTCCGGATCGCGCCGCCGCGCATGCCACCGCGTTATGTTTTCTCCTACAGTCAGGCAGGGGACATCAGTTCAGGAGGCTAAGGTAGAAGGTGTAGCGCTTTCTTTCGCAGACCAACGAGTCGAGCACGTTCTCTGCGTATCGTTCGCATGCTGTGCCCCTGACATGGTCAAGGTGCTCCAGGGCCATCATGATCAGCCGATCGATCCTGTCGAGCGTGGCATCCATAACAGCCTCCTATTCTTATTTTATCGCAGGTGCTCGGCATTGTGAAGATGCTACCATGTTTATTGATTGATATGAGAGCGGGGGCCCGGAAAAGCATTACCTGATGGAAAATGTCCACCGCGGCATCGACCGTACAACAAGGAAAGGCGGAATCCCCTTTCAGCCTCGCAGGGAATATCCCTTTTCCACCATGAAACGGTCGATCCTGTCGATATGCGCTTCAGTATCGCTGATAATCTTCCGAAGGTTTGCAATGACCGGATCGCTGCTCTCCGGCAATTCGAACACGATACTTTCCGCAACGGTCTTCTCCAGTTTCAGCGCGATATCCAGGGCGTCATGCAGACTGAAAGGGCGTTTACGCAATTGATCCTTGATCTGTTCGATAAAGGCAAGGGTCTTCGTGATGTATGCAGCCGGTGGAAACCGGATCCCTGCGTATTCTCCGGTGACCTGCAGCAGGTCAGCAGCAAGGTACAGCCGCGCATGGTCTTCCTCCTCAAGCGAAAGCTGCATCCAGAAATCGCTCTCTGCAGGGAACAATCTCGTAAATTCCCGGTAAATCAGGGAAACCGCAATCTCAAGATCAACACAGTCAAGGAGTATCTTCTGTCGTGCAACATATTCGGGCGTTAGTTGTTCCATACGCGGATATACTAATTTTCCAGCAGTCGGCGGTCAATAGAAAAAAAGCTCCCGGTCGTTGTATGATCCGCTGATGTGTCGCCGTGCAGCAGTAACAGCGAGGCAAGGCAGGGTCACGACGCTTCTCACGGACACACTCTGACGGTCAGTAGCATACATCTCCCTCGCAGATTTACCCGCACGGGTCTCTTATGCTATGCTTTTTCTGCAGTTCATAAGTGATTTTTACGAGTGGTTTTACCATGGCACTGACCGGAGATTTAACGCAACTACATATCGCTGACATCATTCAGTTGATACACACAACTCGGAAGTCCGGAACCCTCACCGTGACAGGAGAGAAGGGAGAAAGCCGGATCATATTCAGCAACGGTTACCTCGTCGGAGCCAGCCATCTCAACAACCGCATACGCATCGGCACGGTCCTGGTGAAGATGCACGTTATTACCCCTGAAGATCTCAAAAACGCACTTGATGCGCAGAAATATGCAGGGAAGAACCGGGAACCCCTGCTCAGAACACTCATGCAGATGGGAAAGGTATCGGACGATGCAGCATTCAAAGGGCTCAAAAAGCTGATTGAGATAACCATTGTCGAACTGATCAGCTGGACGGGAGGAACCTTCATGTTCGATGACCAAGCCATTGCTGTCTCTCCTGAATGCAGCTATCAGCCCGGCGTTATGGAGCAGGAGATAAGCCTTGATGCCCAGATGGTATTGATGGATTCCCTTCGGGTCTTTGACGAGCGGGAACGTGACAAGCAGGCCGGGCAGAAGGTACCGTCATACGAAATTATCTTTTCTGATGTGCTCCCTCAAGAAGATAGGGAAGTTGCGGTAAAGATAACCCCAGCTATTACGGCCGACATACTGGGGCTGGCAGATCTTGACCGGATGGAGAACAAGATAGCGCCGCCCACACCCGTGCCGGAGATCTTCGACCCCGTGGAAATACACCGCCAGAAGATCCGGGAAATCCTAACCGATTTCCCTGCTGACCGGCAAGAGGCGTTTGTCGCATTCCTGAGAACGGCAACCGATTGTGCCAGCAGCCCCGTGATTTCTGCACAACGGGAAGGATATGGCAGGGCAGTCGTCCTCTTCAGTGTGGATACGCTCCTGGCACATGCAGCCATGACCATCTGCAAGAACGACGGAATCCTTGTATTTACGACCTCCGAAGAAGACGATCTTGACCGCATTATCGACCAGTGTCAGGCCTTGAGAATAGTGCCGGCGCTTGTTTTCGATTCGCCGGGAAGCTTCGGCAGCAGCTTGCAGAAAGAAAACGTTGCCTCGTTGCGGCTCAGGGCACGGGAACGTCATCAAAGCGTTCCTATGTTCCAGCTTTCTGAACCGCAGGATTACCTTTTTACCCTGCAGTCCTTTCGTGACGGTATGCGGGCGGTACTCCCGAAACCGGACAGGGAAGGCGGCAAAGAGACGTTCATCGAAGATATGACAGTATTTCTGGAGTCATTCAGATCATTAGTTCGGAACTTCCTGTATGAAACAAACATCAACTCTGAAGCATCTGCGATAAAAAGACTTATGGGCCTTTTCACCGCGCTACAGACCCGGGAAAAGCTCACGGACATATCGCACCTGCTCCTTCAGTCGTTCTCGCAGGTATTCGAACGATCGATAGTCTTCTTCGTGCTTCCTGAGGCGCTTGCCGCCGACCGTGCGTTTGGTGTGGGTTCGGGAAGAAGTGACCCGTCTATGGGCCTGAAGATACCGTTGGTCGGCTACTCGGTCTTTCGCGATGTTATCGAAGGGGGGGAGCCGTTCTTCGGCGAGAGCGACGACGAGGTACTGCGGGAAAGTCTTTTTGCAAGAATCGGTACGCCTCTCAGACAGACCATTTTCCTTCTTCCGCTCAAGTGCCTCGGTCAGGTAAGGACGATCATCTACGGGGATTTCGGGCAGAAAAATGTATCACCGGTGCCTGTAGAGTTTTTCCAGATCGAGGTTCAGCATGCAGGCCTGCGTCTGGAAAATACTATGTACCGCGAACAGATACTAAAGTCAATGCAGAAGTAATCACCTTTCCTGACAGAAGCAGCGTCAGGAAAATCGCGAAAGGAACCATAATGGATAACGCAACATTTACCCAGATCCTGCAGATAGCATTTGAAAAAAAGGTCTCGGATATCCATTTCGAGGTGGGAGATCCACCCATGTTCCGGGCACGCGGTCATCTTATCAGGTCAAAGCTCAACAGCCTGACGAATAAGGACACAGAATTCATCGCAGCTACCGTTATGGAACAGCACAACCGCAGCCTGCCCGAGCACCTGAAGGAATTTGACACATCCTTTATGCTGGCGGATGTGGGACGTTTTCGGGTCAGCATCTTCCGCCAGCGCGGAAACATCGGCATTGTCATGCGCGTCATACCTCATCACATCGGTTCGTTCCAGGAACTGAACCTTCCCCCGGTGCTGGGAAAGATCACCCAGGCTCCAAACGGACTGATCCTTGTTACCGGCCCTACCGGCAACGGAAAATCCACCACCCTTGCATCAATGCTACGGTATATTAACGACAATTATCAGTACAATATTATCACCATTGAAGACCCCATTGAGTTTCTCTTCTCCTCCAGTAAAAGCTGCATCATCCAACGGGAAGTCGGTCTGGACACCGACAGCTTCAGCGGGGCGCTCAAGGCCGCGATGCGCATGAATCCGGATGTTATCATGGTCGGAGAGATGCGCGACCTCGAGACCATCGACTCATGCGTGAAAGCAGCGGAGACAGGACATCTGGTGCTGTCAACCCTGCATACGCACAATGCCGCCTCGACCATCAACCGGATCGTGGGATATTTTCCTCCGGAAGCACAGGAAAATATCCGCCACAGGCTTGCAGAGATGCTCCTGGCGACCATTTCTCTGCGGTTGGTGAGAAGCAAGAGCGGTGAATCCGTTCTGCCGGTCCTGGAAGTCATGTACGCTACATCCACCATTAAGGCATGCATCCGCGACAACCATCTCGAGGAGATAGAACACTATATCGAAAAGGGGCGCGATGAATACCACATGCAGACCATGGACCAGCACCTGATCCAGCTCTGCAGGGAGGACGTCATAACCCTTGACGAGGCCAAGCGAATTTCACACTCGACCGATCTGGAGCGAAAACTGATGTATTATTAGCGGGCAGAAGCCGCTGGAGGCGATGTCAGCGCTGTATCTTAACCGCCTGGCAGAACGTACACGAAGCAGCTATTTCCCTAATGCCTGTTCGAGGTCCATGGCATGCTCCTGCTCCATGGCAAGGATCAGCCGCAGCTGCTGGCCAAGATGATACAGGTTCAGTTCCTCTGCCTGTCTGATCCGCTGAATATACCGCGCAATCGCATCATTCTCTCCTGCAAGGTCTTGCTTCAGCATGGTCACATTGTCCTTTGAGACCTTTGCCGGCGGCATAGAGACCGTTGGAACGCCGCCAAGATAATCAATCTGAGACGCGAGAATGATTGCGTGTTGGAGTTCCTCCTGGGCATGTATGACCAGTTCCTTCTGGATGCTCTGGTATATGGCCCCTTTCAACGTACCCTGATGCTGGGTGTACTGGACGATCGCGGTATATTCGAGCCCGAGGTCCTTGTTCAGCAGATTAATCAGTTCCTTTTTCGATATTTTTGCCATCCTGACCCTCCTTATAGGGGATATTTTTCCTCATGTCACCATATGTAACCCTTTTTATCATGATTTCTACAGGGCGTCAAGGATGTATGACGATTTACCGATTACGACGACATCCCTTGGGAGCACAGAGATGGAAAATGAACAAAACTTAATGGTGATGCATAAACCTGTCAGGGTATAATTATAGTAGATGATAAATAAATTAGCATTCTTTTATGGCCTCCCCATTCTGATTTTGTCTGCATTCTTCCTTTCTCTACCATCCTTCACTGCTGCAGAATCACAGACCGCTGACCGGTCAGTCCTTCATATCGCAGCAGTGGGCCCCGCTGTTTACGGGAAGAGTTCATCTGACGAAAAGTCCGGAAAAAGTGAGACCTCACATGTGATCAACGTACCATTAGCACGGGACCTCAAAGCCTTTGTCGACTTCAGCCATACTGCTCTTGATCATGATGCTCAAGAGAAAACTTCTCATGATTTCCGTACTCTTTTCGGCTTTCACATCACCCTGAAATAGCTTGTGTTTACCAGGCTTCGCCAGACATAGGCGCAAGTTACCTCTTTCGCGGCAGGACAAAACGACCCCCCAGGTAAAGAAATAAGGGCTGCGGAAAATCCCCTCGTTCTTTTGCAATGTGAGACTCCGCTTCTTGGACAAAATAACTTTTCAGGCGCTATAAGAAACTCCAACTGCGAAGCAGAGATGATCGTCAGCGAGAAAATGCATTCATGACCAGCAAGAGAACACCGGTAAAGAGCATCCCCAGGATCACACCAAAAACCTCAAGCCAGAGCAGATGCGCCCGGATATTCTCCTCGATGATATCCCTCACCTGCGAAGGCTTGTACGTGGAAAGCCGGTCGATCACCATCTCCCTGATGTTTATCTTTTCGAACAGAAGCTGCATGAGAGACCTATCTGTCTGATAATGCTTCATAAGGATCTCGTTGCGCGGCATGAAGAGAAAATCTTCAAGTGTGCCAATCCGTTGAATGGTCTTTGCAAGCATCTGTCGCGACACCCTGAAACCGGAAAGCCTCGATTCCAGCTCCGCAATGATAGTATCGGCCATCTCCTCGTATTCCTTGATGCGCGTTACATTAAGAAATTTTCCCAGAAATCCCAGATTATTCCTCAGGCCATCGGTGATCTCGTGCCGGACATTCTCTGATCTCAGGTAGCCGATAACGTCATCCCGAAACTCGTTGATCACGCTGTTCAGGATCTTTTCGGCCTTCTCGATCTTCACCGGCTGAAGCAGCTTCCGAAGCTCTTCCTGTATCATTTCACTGCTGATAAGGTGGGACTCAACGGTCCGGGCAAGTGAATGGACAATTCTGTGGTGTTCCTTAAGAAGCACCCCCGAACCCGGCAGGAACCATCTCCGCTCGAACAGCATCGTGATCGCGATCTTGTTGGTAACGCCCCCGATGAACCCTCCCAGGAACACCTGGATGATCATCGCGGAATACGGTATGTCCGCCCCGGCAGCTGATGCTATGAGAACAGCGGCAAGGCATACAAATACTGCAAGGTTAAGATAGGAAGCTGCCAGGCTTACTGTCTTAGTCATCGGACGGTTCACCCGAACAGCCTATCGCACAACGCACGCATAACTCCCTTGTTCCCATGTCGGAAAAAAGATGATCCGCTATTATCTCTTGAGGCTCCTGATAAAAGCGATGATCTTCCAGATCTCGTCATCCTTCAGGTCACTGCTCCATGACGGCATGCCCCCTGGCCGGCCATTAGATACGGTCGCGAAGATCTGGGCGTCGGAACCGCCGCAAAGCCACTCATTGTCCGTAAGGTCAGGACCGCTTCCGCCCGTGCCGTCACCGTGACATTCTGCACAGTTCCGGTCGAAGAATTTCTTGCCCTCGGCTATCGCAGCGGCATCGCCCCTATAGGGGCAGGTCACCTCAGGCTTGGCAGGTGGCTGGTTGCCGGCCCATATTGTTCCACCGATGTGAGCATACGTGACCAGTATGGACGCAATCATCACCCCGAACATCACAGCGCTGATTCTTGCCCTTTGCTTTTGCGCACGATCATGATCGCACCCTGCAGTTTTCTTCATCAGAATCCTCCTGTGAACGTCATGCACGTAATACTGCACCGGAAAATCAAGATTGCTCCTTTCCTGGTGCTCATGAAAGTATCTCCCCCTGAAAAAAAATCACGTTATTTCAATATGCTCAATATCGCTGTCCTCAGAAAGTCCCGTACAGTCCGAGCAGGAAGAGTTCCTGCTGTCAGCGCATGCTCGCTATCGCGTCATGCCCACGTTGTGGCCCTCCGCCATCATGCGTGCACCTTTACATCAGGCAGGAGCTGGAACCGCTCTCATTTCCGCCGAATAAAAAACCAGTCCAGACAAGGCGTATGCATTACCCTGTTCCGTCCGTAAGTTCTTTCTCAGACCATCGCGATGGAAAGGATAGCCTGAAAACTGTCCTGCCCGGGGCGCTTTCCGCGGTTATGATGCCCCTGTGCTCTTCCATGATCTGTTTTACTATGGGAAGGCCCATTCCTATTCTGCGCCTCTTCATGCTGTAGAAGAGGTCGAATATTTTCTTCATATCTTCAGGTGGAATTCCTTTGCCGCTGTCTGCCACACCGATGAAAACATGGTCGTCTTCAACGCCGGTCTCGACCGTAATACTTCCGCCCTCAGGAACTGCCTCCAAGGCATTTTTCAGAACATGGAGGATCGCCACCCGGAGAAGCTGCCGGTTTGCCATGCACCGCGGCGGCATTTCCGAAAGCCTCAGCGATATCGTGACATCCCTGATCATCCGCTCTTCTTCTATGAGCGGCAAAATGCTCCCTATCATCTCATTCAGGTCTTCCATCTTGAACATGATATGGCGGGTCTTCAGGATCGATTCATAGTCGCTCACAATGGCCTCGAGCTTGTCCGCCTCGGGTACGATGAATGCGAGTTTTTCCCTGATCTGCGGTGAAAGGTCTTCCCGCTTCAGAAGTCGTTTTATCGTGCCGGCTACGGCTGTCGCCGGGTTTCTCACCCGGTCAGCCACACTGAGAGCCAGCAGGTTCATGGCCCGCTCTGATATCATCGATTCCATATCATGATTCATGTTGAGGACTTCGAGGTTGATATTCTCAACCATCTGCTTTTCGGCATCTATCTCGTTATAAAGCTTCGAGAACCTTACGTTGATGACCATAAGGATCACCGTGCCGACCAGGATGTAGCTTCCCACAAAATAAGCCACGATCTTTCGAGCTGCCAACAGGGGCACGCCTATGGGAATATACACAAACGTTGCATCGACGAGATCATTCACCTTATGATGAAATCCGGCAGTCGTTCCGTAGACGGCTATCAGTTCGGGTGGCGCTGACCTCGGGTCACCATGACACCTGAGACAATCTGCGCTGAAAGGATCTCCAGGCCTTGCAATGACGTAATAATCGTTCCCGTCCTTTTCAACTAAACCGCGCCATTCTTTGTTCATCCTGTTTCGTTCGAAGAGTTCAATAATACCGCTCTCAAAGGTGTCAGCCATGTTCTGAGGCTTTTTTTTCGGATTCAGAGAAGCATTCTTGTAGATATAATTAGGCAGATCATGCATGACCCGTAACGCAATCTGAGACGAGACATATGAGCGAGACATTCCCTGCACAATGAACCTGCCGGGCATTTCCCGGTAAAAGACGGGCCGTAATTCCTCTGATACGTAATGCTTTATCGAACCTATGGCGGCGAGATACAGGCGACCGGTATTATACACTGCGCGGATAGCATTTTGCTTTACAATGACATAGGTGGTCACCGATATTGCCGGGAGCGCAACAAAATGGATCATCAGGAGGATGATGGTAAATTTCCGTTTGGGATTCATCTCTCTGAGTATATTTTTCACCGTTCTGCACCCCTCTATTCCGCAATCCTTGGTATACTGCACGATGACAGGAGAGCGGGACGCATGATGTAATCAAATTGTACCTTATTCGGCAGTCTGTGAGAAGAAAATTCAGCTAACGGTCAAATACCCGCTGCAGACTTCAGCAGTATGCCCCGACATTCTTTGCAGAGTCGCCAGCACATGCCTCTGGGGGTCAGATTTTCAGAATGTCGGAAGAGGCGTACCTGCTCGCGATATAGAGCGGCAGGCCGGGAAAAAGGACCTTCCGGTGCGTTTCTACTGCCAGAGATGCCTTGTTGTTTTGCTCCGACAGGTGCGCCAGACATGCCCACTTCAACCTTCCGGCTGATGCCTGCTTCAGCAGTTCCGCTGCCTCGGCGTTCGAAAGATGGCCCTCGGGCCCTGTGATGCGTTTCTTCAGGAATGCAGGATAGGGCCCTCGCGCGAGCATGCCAGGATCGTAATTGCTCTCGATAAACACTGCGTCGAGGGTAGCGATCGTTTCTGCCAGGCCATCGAATACATGTCCAAGGTCGGTCATGATGCCGAGCCGTTTCCTCCCGGAGGTAATGACGAAGGCTGATCCGTCTGCACCGTCATGCGGCGTGGGGATGGCATGGACCCTGACGGTCCCAAAGTCCATGAAGCCGCCGGGATAAAAGTGATGCACATCATGGAGTTTGCCAAGGGAATGGCGCTGCTCAGCGATTGCCAGAGTCTTGCGGGTTACGTGGAGGGGAAGTCCGTACTTCCTCTGATAGATGCCGGCATGCCTGATATGGTCACCGTGATCATGGGAAATGATGACGGCGTCGATATCTCGGATCGAGCGTCCCCGTGCTGCCAGCTTTTTTTCGGCCTGGACGCCGTTTATCCCCGCGTCAAACAGGAGTCTTACTCCACCTGTTTCCACATAGATGCAGTTGCCGTTGCTTCCGGATTGCAGAGAAAATGTCAGCATGATGATTGTGTATTATCGGACAGCCTGCAACATTAGTCAACAAACAGCCCTGTCAGCGCGACCGTCCGCAATTCCGTGAACCTTCTCATATTCGTTGATATGGTCGGGACAAGATCGTGGCCGCAGTGTTCACCAAGACAGCAGACAGTCCGTCCGTACTTTTTCCTGATTCTCTGAGCAGTCTTTTGTATTCGTCAGCTGTATACGGCACCACCCGCACGTTATCGCACTGTCACCGGGCCCTGAAGGTGAATGATTCTATTTTATCTATGCGGACGATCGCATCATAGAAATCCTTCCCCGTGAGTTTCGAAATATGCACGTTATGGTCCCCTACCCTTGCTATGGTGCCGTCGATCGTATCTCCAGACTCTGTCCTGACAGAAATACGCTTGCCGACATTCACCTGAAAGTTCTCCTTGATGCTCACAAGAGGGTTGAATTCAGGCCTCTCTTCCGCAATGGCAGCACCTTGGGACAGAATAAGTCCGGCAATGATGATGACCGCTCCAAGAATCATTCCGCGCAGTCGCATGGTTGTTTCCTCCTCGCATGGGTTTTTTTATGCATCACTATTCCCTTCCCCTACGGTATTCGCACTCATCTCTCAATTGAAGAAAGATGTCCCCGTCACCGCAGGACCAATGATATTGCAGCAGCAGAGCAAACCCTGCGGCAGAGGCCGCAGCCAAAGCATTTTTGGGCATTGATACGAGAGATCGAGCGGCCTCCCACCGTAACGCTTTCGATGGCCTTAAAATGACAAGCTGCATCACAGAGGCCGCAGCCGCTGCAGAGCAATGCATCGACCCTGGCGACATGTTCAGCCCGCGCCATGGTCTCGACATTGATGCCGGACAGTGTCCTCATCGCAAGGCATCCCCCAGCAGAACAGTTGCAGATGGCACCGATGAAGGGGGTCATCATCGTCCATATGGTATGGACAGCGCCCCGTCCCTCCATCTCTTCCATCTGCTTCACCGCAATCTCACCGGTCAGGGATTCCAGCCCTTCATCTGATGCCTTGCCGAAGTAGCTCATGTCGATGCTGTTATACCAGGCCTCCGAACCGTAACTGACCGCGTAACAGCAGCGCTCATCCTTTTTCTCCATGTCCCAGCGACAGGCACAGGGCATACGCACGACGGTCCTTGCCTTTCGCACCAGCACGTTGATCTCTTCTATGGGCAGCACCTGACCAAAATGCTCTGTTTTTGCCTTGGCTATCAGTGCTGCTTCCACGGCCTTTGGGAGGTGTCCTTTTTTCCGGTAAATGGCCTCCAGCCTTCCGAGGGTCTGAAAACCCTCGGAAAATGCAGTGGTGAGGAAGTTTTCGATATATTTCCTGCGGTTAAGGTCGGACAGCAGGTCATTCGCATAGTTAGCAGCGTTCTTGTACCAGACCTTGCCTTCACCATGTGTCGTGCAGAACTCACACATCTCGTATCACCGTGAATATCATCACAGATATTGTACGCTCTTTCGTAAAATTGCCGCAATCCGGAATACGCAGAAAGGCATGACATAATAGGGTATGCACAGTTATACTTCTGTATATCCGGGAAGGACGGATACCGCATACGAGAACCATGCAGGACAACAGAACATACGCCACATATGCCGTCATGTGCGAACTGAACAGCAGAGAATTCAGGAGACGCCTCTCACTCTTTCCGGAGGATCAGCGCTATCAGGTCGTCCTGGCAAGCAGTATCATAGGTGTACAGAACGCCGGCAGAGTGAAAGAGACTCCTGCCGCTGTTGTTGCCGACGGAAATGAGTTTGTCGCAAAGCTGCTGGACATGGCGGGACCGGAGCAGGACGATGCATTCAAGGATGTCCTCGAAGCGTGCCTGATCGAAACGATGAACGACGAGCTGAGATACTGCTGCTCCAACTGCATGAACTTCTCTGCCTGCCTGAGCGTGGAAAATATGCCTATTGGAAACCTTTTCCGCAGGCGCGCTGAAGGCGAAGAGACCGATCAACTGAAAAAGGAGATCGCGTACCACATTGACCAGGCCCTTCAGCGCACACCGCATGTGGAATCTGACAGCGCACATCTCCTGTGCGGGAACTTCAGGCATCAGTACCCGACAACTGCGCTGGGGGAAGTATTTAACCGCTATGCTGACATTGCCGTTGAACTCCAGCGTTCCTATGGTATCAATTACCGTAAGATCCAGTTGGAAATGGTCCGCATCAATATGGTCTTTGTCGAAAAGGACCGGCTCACACCACCGGCATAGGAAGTTTGGCCCGCATAACGATTCACGAGGGAAATCATGACGGGACATGCATACAGAAGATCGCCTTATATTACCCCTGAGGGACATAAGAGCCTGAGCGATGAGCTTTCCTACCTCTGGAAGACCAAGCGGCCGCAAGTCACACAGGCGGTTGCGGATGCGGCAGCCATGGGCGATCGCTCAGAAAATGCCGAGTATATCTACGGAAAAAAACAGCTGCGCCAGATAGACGCTCGTATCCGTTACCTCTCGAAAAGGCTGAGCGAGCTGAAGGTCATTGACAGAAAGCCCGCGGACACTTCAAGAGTTTTTTTCGGCGCGTGGGTTGAGCTCGAGGACGAGGAAGGAAATGTTTACGAATACCGGATCGTCGGCGCTGACGAGATCGACCCCAAAAGGAATTTCATCAGCATTGATTCACCGATGGCCATGGCCCTGCTACGAAGGACGGATGGCGATGATGTGACCGTGAGCAGGCCAAGCGGCACGTCTGCCTTTGTTATTCTGTCCATCCGATATTGATCCGCACGGCCTCTCGGGTTCACGGACCTGACAGCCCCCTGAAAACCTCCTTGAGGTCCCGAAATCGCTTATCGCTGATGATAGCCTCGACCGTCAGTGGGGTCTTCTGTATCCAATTGGGATGCTGGTCAACCGTTCCGGGCAGGTTCTGCTGGTCCATGGTCCCGATGACGTCGTCAAGGCTCACCAGGACCATCCTGCAGGGTGTCTTTGCCAGGTAGCGGTAAATAGCGCTGCAGAGCCGCGGTGTCATGCGGGGCACAAGAGCGGGATCCTCAGGGACACCATCAGGAAGCAGGTTCTCCGTTTTCAAAGCATCAAGAATAAGACCCCGGTCCCTCTGCCGTGCAGCACGGTCCTGTTCCTGCGCAAGATCGTCAGGATAGATCCCAATCCTGCTTTTTACGTCAATATCGTGACCTTCCCAGTACCCGTAGAGTGTCGGCAGATCATGCGTCGTGACAGCACATAATGCCGTTGGGACATACTGCCCCGGCAGCTTGAAGGAAACGTCGGGGTAATTCCTTTCAAAGTAGAATAGGCGGTATGAAAGCATCCTGAACCGCTGCAGCATGTTCCTGAATTGCTCATCAATGGTGCCGAGATCCTCGGCAATGACAACAGTCCTGTTCCTCCGGCTTTCGAGCGCTATGATCCTCAAAAGATCGAGCGAAGGCTGAAGGACATATCCCCCCTGCTTCGGCGACATCCCGGACGGTATCCAGAAAAGGCGGAAAAGACCAAGTGCATGGTCGATCCTCAGGGCCCCGCCGTGTCTCATGTTCTTTCTCAGGGTCTGGATGAACAGTTCATACCCTGTCTCTTTCAGCATCTCCGGGATAAGCGCAGGAAAGCCCCAGTTCTGACCGTTCGGATTGAAATCATCCGGCGGAGCCCCTACATCAGCCCCTCCCGCGACGTCCTGATACACCCATATATCGCCGCCACCGCCGACCGCACCGATGGCAAGGTCATGGTACAGCCCCACCTTCATCCCGGACGTGCGGCAGAGGGACTGCACCTCGGCAAGCTGCCCGTCGATCAGCCACTGGATATAGCAATGAAAAAGTATCTCTTTCTCATGGTTGTCCCGGTATAGCTTGACCGCTTCGCGTTTTAGGTCACGGTAGGCTTCCGGCCACTCCTGCCAGGAATAGACATGACGTGTTCGCACAAAATGCTCACGGAGCGCAAGATACAGGCTGAAGGATTCGAGGGTCTCGCCTTCTCCCTCCAAATAGGTCCTGAAATCTCTTCCGCGTACAGTGTCCTGTACATAGTGCGTTTCATGGAAGTGGTCAAAGGCATATCTCAGAATTTCCATCTTGAGGGCAGCAGCCTTCTCATAATCAACTGAAGCGGCATCCCTGAGCTCTTTTAACGCAGCTTTGAACAATTCAGCCTGCATGGCACTTCGGGCAGCAGCCGATTCAACAACATCCGCTACCGCTTCGACCTCGAGATAGATCACATTTCTGAAAAGCCTGCTGATCGGCGAGTAAGGGCTCAATCCGTAAGGGCTGGCATTGGGTATCGCATGCAGCGGATTGATACCGACAAAACTGCCGCTCAGGCCGGCAACGCTTGTGCAGACTTCCCTGAGGTCCCTGAAATCACCGACACCCCAGTTCCGCGCAGAGCGCAGGGCATAAAGGTTTACGGCAAGTCCCCAGAGGCCATGTTCACCATTATCTTCCGGCAAATAGCAGGTTTCCGGCGCGATGATCACATTCATCGTCTTCTTCAGCATGCCCAAACCTTGGGTATGGTTACGGACAGTGACCGTTAACGTATAATAACCGGGCTCCCTCCTGGCCGTGTCAGTCAGCATTATTCTGACATAGCGCTGTCCATCGATAATGAGTTCTTCGGACACTGAAAGCGAATCTCCCGACAGGGTGACATCACCGGATAAGCCCTGCTCATCTTTCATGCTGCATGAAACAGAAAGCCTGCCTTCTGCACCTTCCTTGACAGGAATAAAGAGCGGGCACGACAGAGGCTGTTCTTGTTCTGAGATCACGTATACCGGCGCCAGATGAGATCTCCAGACCTTGGTCTTCTTTTCATAGATCTCCTTTTCAATATCATCTACTGTGTCGACCTTTAGCTTCATTGCTGTAAGTATCGCCTTTTTCGCTTCAGGGGTTATCGCATGCCAGGTCCCGAAGATATCCCAGTAGCCGTGGAGTATTCCGTACAGGTCCGCCAGTTCATTGATGCGCTGTTCAGCCGTGTCCTGATCCATGAAGTTATGATACGCGACCTTTCACATAAGCGCAACTGCGAAAGGCCGCGTCTGTAGCGGGCACATAAACTGTCAGGTTACCATTTGATGGCAAAGAGGTGCCATTCATGGAGAGCACGGAACTACTGCAGGAGGCACGTAAAACGAGGTCTGAAGAGGCACATGAACAAAGGCAAGGGGAGATTGACGCAGGAAGAGGTCGTCATCTCGCATAAGAAGGCTGCCTAATATTTACCTGCTACCACAGGACCGTTGGTGTGCTCTATAGCCGGACATTTCTCTTTGTTGACAGCACATGAGGAGTTAAGAAATCTCTAACATCATATGTAATAAAAATCAAATTGATGCGAGTTCACTCTGCGAAAACTCTTGATTAATGAATAGTTGCCAGGAGATTACGCATTCTCCCCAGTCCACTTCTCTGCGATATTCCCTTTTACATCAAACTTACAAGCAGGTACGAAAGGATCATGATAGAAGATGAACCATGCTTCTTTCCCGACATGCACTCTTTCGAGATCTTCTTTCTGTTGAATAGAATCTAAGGGAAAATTATCATAGGCCATCACCCATAAAGGATTGAAGTGGACATGCGTCGGCAAGAGATCGCACGGATAGACTGCTGACTGTCCTCCGGATTCCATGGTCACTATCTGGTAGCCCTTTGTATGTCCTCCGGTATGGATTACCCTGACTCCCCTCACAATCTCTGCCTCCCCATTTACGAGCTCGAGGTTCGGGGTACCCCTGAGGAGTTCATTATTAATGGGCCAATAGGTATTGATGGAGCGGATATTCGGACACATGACATCTTCCCATTCCGTAGCCTGAATGTAATGCTTTGCCCTGGGAAAAGTAAGGCAGAACGACCCGGATTCCTCCCGCATTACCACTCCCCCGGCATGATCAAAATCGTAATGGGTCAAAATTACATGACTGATGTCATCTCTCTCTATGCCAAGGTCGCGTAACTCGGCTATCAGGTTCCATTCTTCGTTCACCCTGAATATCTGCTTCTGCTTTTCCGTCAGCTTGTTTCCCAGCCCAGTTTCTATGATAACCAGCGAGTCCGGGGTTTTGATAAGGAGCGGCCATGCCACCATAGGAATTGTATTATCATGGTCTGCCGGATATTTCCGTGCCCATAACGCTTTCGGAACAACACCGAACATTGCACCGCCATCCAGTGCGAACATTCCCCCGTTGAGCCATATGAACTCAAAATCGCCGATGTAAAAACCTCTTTTCATAATTTCACCCCCATAAAATCAACGGTACGTGCCTCTCCGGGAAAACTCACTGCATGTATATTAACTTAAAGACTAATCGCGCCGGAAAGCAAGAGACCATGGTGTAAACACGTTCTTTCATGGGACTTCCGGAAGAGTCGGAAAGTTCGTGGGTTACGGCGTGGGTCTTGAGCTGAACGAACTGCCGGTCCATGCGCCAAGTTCAAGGCCCCTCTTCAGACAGGGAACGTGATAGCCGTTGAGCAGAAGTTCCTCTTTCCGGGCAAGGGAGCCCTAGGCAGAGAAAACACATTCGAACTCATAGAGAAGCGAGGCGAAGTCTTCACCGGGCTTGCAGACGACATCGTCTGCCTCTGACAAGGGTTGCCGGAAACGGTAATCTCTCCCGGGATGATGATTCCATCCCTCAGATCTTCATCATAAGGAACAACAGGATCTCGACGGCGATCAGGACGATGATTATGGCCTCAAGAAGCTCGGTCCTTTTGTTCGCTATCTCACGGTACAGCATGTCGTATACCCGTGACACGATAATTATCTTTCTTTCAATGCTTGTATCCCATTCCTTGACCTTAAAAAGAGAAAGCGCGGAAGAGTAGATCCTCGCATAGTAAACATCCTCAGTCACTTTCAGAGAGTTGTCGATCTTCTCGGTGATACCGGTCAGGTCCATGACCGTCCGCATCGCCCGCGCAGCAAGCTTCTCATACCGTTTGATCTTCCAGATGGACGGCGGAACTTCGGTCATGATGCGTTCGTTGATGCTGTCAAGTTCCCGGTCGACCATATCATCGTATACCCGTAGTTCGAGAAGCTGGGCATTGGCGAACTCAAGCAGGTCAGGGATGTCCATGCTCCCTCCCGGTTCGAGCACGAAGGCCCTGTCCCAGCTCAGGACAACAAGGTCATTGTCGGAATAGGAAAAGCTTACGGAGAGTAGCTCCTCCGTGGTCGCCCTGCTCGGCGGTGTTTCTCCCTCCTCGTACAGAAGGAGGTTGCCGATATCGAAAGTCCTGACAAGATCATGAGCAGACGCAGCGGGAGCGAACTGCCGCAGGTAATAGACGGTATAGTCCTCCTCCATCTTCTGCTGGTTGACGTTATGGAGCGCATCCCCGAGATCACGGACGAGGTGGTCGAGTTCCTCGTTGAAGTCACCGCGTAACGGCTCATCACAAATCTTCGCAAGCGCCTCAAACGCAGCCATCTCCATATCTTTCACCGGTATCTCGAAAATAATGGTCAGGACGCCATAATCATAGGCCTTGGCATAGGCATTGATGAGGTATGGTTTCCCCTGCAGGGTTTTCTCAAAGGACTTGAGCTTCAGGGAAAGCGGCGGGTTTGCAAATTCAAAGGCCTTGCTGAAGCGTTTTCTGTCAATGCTCTGGCGTTTGAACTCCCGAACGCGTTCTTCGACTTTTTTCAGGTCAATGTCCCAAGCAACGTCATAGAGTCTGTACATGAGAATGCTGCCCGTGAGCGTTGATCCGGCACGTTCCATGGAATGATTTTATCACACCTCAACGGCGACAGTATCAGAGGTCATAACAAGGGTCAGCAGCAAACTTCATGCGTTGCGGGTCCGGCGTTCGTATGCGCTTTGGCTCTCGCTTTGCTGTTGCGCTTTAGAACGTTTTTTTCGTATGATATTCATCACGTGCGGCACATTGGCATGGCTTTCTTGGAAGGAGACACCAGGCATGTACGTAGCTTCCAAGCTGTTCCTCACAAAAGGCGTGGGCAAGAGCAAGGAAAAGCTGGTCAGCTTCGAGCTTGCGCTCCGTGATGCAAAGCTCGCCCCGTTCAATATCGTCAGGGTTTCGAGCATCTTCCCTCCTCACTGTGAGATCATTACCATGCAGAAGGGGATCAAAAAACTGTCGCCGGGGCAGATCGTTCATGCAGTCCTTGCCGAGTCCGCCACAAACGAACGTCACCGCCTCATTGGTGCTTCCATCGGCATCGCGATCCCCAAGGATCGGACCCATATCGGCTATCTTTCGGAGCACCACAGCTTCGGGGATGACGATAAAACAACCGGAGACTATGCTGAGGATATCGCGGCCCAGATGCTGGCAACAATCCTCGGCGTAGAGTTCGACGTGAACGAGAGCTACAACAAGAGGCTTGACCAATGGAAACTGAGCGACCAGATAGTCAAGACGCGAAATGTGACACAGACCAGCATAGGCAC